>NZ_MUFV01000001.1:970000-1010000 GCF_002017875.1 Deinococcus sp. LM3
GCAGCCGGTCCGGGCGGTGCGTGAGGCCTTCCCGGACATCCGCCTGACGGTGGATGCCAACAGCGCCTATACCCTGGCGGATACCGGGCGGCTGCGGGCGCTGGACGCCTTCGACCTGACGTACATCGAGCAGCCGCTCGCATGGGACGATCTGGTGGATCACGCCGAGTTGCAGCGTCGCCTGATCACCCCGCTGTGCCTGGACGAGAGTGTGGCCAGCGCCCAGGACGCCCGCAAGGGGCTGGCGCTGGGAGCGGGCGGCGTGATCAACGTGAAGGTCGCGCGTGTGGGCGGGCACGGCGAGGCGAGGCGCGTGCATGACGTGGCGCAGGCGTTCGGTGCGCCCGTGTGGTGCGGCGGGATGCTGGAAAGTGGGATCGGGCGGGCGCACAACATTCACCTGTCGACCCTGCCGAACTTCACGCTGCCCGGCGATACCAGCAGCGCCAGCCGCTACTGGGAGACGGACCTGATTCACGAGCCGCTGGAAGCCCGGGACGGCCTGATGCCGGTGCCGGTGGGCGCGGGGATCGGCGTGACCCTGAACCGCGAATTCCTGGCGGGGGTGGCTGAACTGCACGAGGAACGGCGCGAATGACGGAAGAGGACATCCTTTCTTCCCAGTCGCCGGAGCCGTCGCAGTCGCCGCAGGCGCGGGTGGACGGGCGTCCGTTCGTGGTGCGGGACGTGACGGACCCCTGGGCGTTCCGGGCGCTGGAGCACGTGCAGGTGCGGGCCTGGGGGTACTCCGACCGGGAGGTGCTGCCCGGCACCATGTTCCGCATCAGTGCCGTGACGGGCGGCGTGGTGCTGGGCGCGTACGCGAACCTGCCGCCCGGCGATCCGGCCGGGCAGGTGCCGGTGGGGCTGGCGTTCGGGTTCCCGGCGCTGCGGGGCGGTGAGATCTGGCATCACTCGCATCTGCTGGCGGTGCATCCGCAGTGGCGGGGAACGGGAATGGCGGTCGCGTTGAAGCTGGCGCAGCGGGAGCGGGCGCTGGCGCAGGGCCTGACGCGCATGACCTGGACCTTCGATCCGCTGGTGGCGCGCAACGCGCGGCTGAACCTGGGGAAGCTGGGAGCGGTGGCCAGGACGTACCTGCCGGACTGGTACGCGCTGGAGGACGACCGCGCGGCGGCGTTCCCGGCGGACCGCCTGATGGTCGAGTGGGACCTGACCCGGCCGCATGCCGGGCGTCCGGCGCCGCCGCCGCGCGGGCAGGTGGCCCTGGAGGCGCTGGACGACGACCTGCGGCCGGGTGCGGCGCGGCTGTATCTGGCAGGGGGGCGGGTGCTGGCCGAGGTCCCGGCCCGTCCGGAGGTGCTGGAGGAGTCGGTGCGGCGCGAGTGGCGTCTGGCGCTGCGGGAGGTGCTGGGCACGTACCTGTCGCGCGGGTACGTGGTGACGGATCTGGCGCGGGCGGGGCACCGGGCGCATTACGTGCTGTCGCGGGAGTAGACCTGCCGCCCGGCTTCCCTGGGACGTGGGGGTAGTCGGAAAGACTCCGGCCGTGTTATGTTATTTACATAAGAAGCCGGGTGGGCAAATCCTGCGCCCACCCGATCCCGCCACAGGAGGCCCCATGCTGCACATCGAATTCACCACCGACCTCGGAGCGCGCGTCACTGTCGACGTCGAGAACGCCACGCAACTCCTGGACACCCAGCGGCAGTACGGCCGCCTCGGCTGGACCAGCGGCGACATTCCCAGCGGCGGCTACCAGTTCCCGCTGGACAACGAGAGCGACTTCGACTGGCACCTGATCGGCGCCCGCAAATGGACCAGCCCCGACGGCGAGGAACTCGTCATCCACAAGGGCCACGCCTACCGCCGCCGCGAACTCGAGGCCGTGGACAGCCGCAAGATGAAACTCCCGGCCGCCGTGAAGTACTCACGCGGCGCCAAGAGCACCGACCCCGAACACATCCGCGAGAAGTCCGACGGGGAATTCGAGTACGTGACGCTGGCCATCTTCCGCGGCGGCAAACGCCAGGAACGCTACGCCACCCCCAACCGTCCGGCCGCCTCCACCCAGAACGCACCGGCCCAGACCACCGCGCGCCCCGCCCCCACCCGCCCGGCCCCCACGCAGCCCCGCCCCGCCCCGGCCCGCGCAGACGACGAACCGCCGTTCTGAACGAGGCATGGATTGTGGGGCGTAGGAACCCCACAGAAAGAGGGCACCGCCGATCCGGGGTGCCCTCCTCTCTTTTCTTTTTCCCTACTGCCTGCTGCTCGCGGCCCGTTCCAGCACCGAGCGGACATCGGCGGGCTGCCAGCCTTCGGGTTTCAGGATCTTGCCGTCGGCGCGGCGGGGACCGCTCGCCTTGGTCAGGTTCGCGCGGTGCACCTCGGCGAACACGGCGTCCGCGTCCACGCCCAGCCGGTCGAAGGCGCCGTACGTGACGTACAGCAGGTCAGCCAGTTCGTGGGCCAGGGCGGTCAGGTCGGCGGCGACTAGGGGCTCTCCGGCGTCCATGCGGGCCGCCAGGGCGCGGAATTCGGCGTCCACCTCGGCCGCCTCCTCCTGGATCAGGGTGCGGCGCAGCGTGAGCAGGTCGCGGTCCGGCACGGTGGGCACGTCGCGGCGGTCCTCTCCGATCACGTCGTGAAAGGCCCGCAGGCGCCGGGCGTTCGAGGCGGGCCGCTGTTCAGCCGTGGCCGTCGGGTCGGTGGTGATCTGGTCAGCAGGGGCGGTCATCATCCGCACAGACTACCCAAGTGGACATGAAAGCAGTGGAGCGCCGGGCGTTCAGGGGCGCAGGGAGCCGCCGCGCAGGTCGGCGTCCGTGACGCTCAGCGGCGCGGTCAGGACGCGTCCGTCGGCCCGGACATCCAGCGTGACCGGCAGCGTGACGGTGCGGGCCGCGCAGACCCTGGCCCCGGCCGCGCAGCTGAACAGCAGCGCCCGGACCTGCGCGGCGTAGCGGCCAGCCGGGGTGCCGGCCGGCACACTCAGCGGCAGGCGCAGCGGCGCGAGTTGCGCGTGATATCCGCGTCGCAGCGGGTGTGGGCGGCCCTGCGGCGCAGCGCTGACCTCCTGCCAGGGGGTATTCAGTGTCACGCGGTTTGGCGCGTCCGAGCTGATCAGGTAACCCCGCAGCGGAAACGAGACGGTCACGCTGCCGGACGCCGCCGCTGCGCCGCTCAGGAGGCAGGCGGCCAGCGTCACCCGCCGCGCCCATCCGCCCCGCGTCCCGCTCGGGCCGGCCGCACCCGGCTGAAGCCGAACCGGCGGGGGTGCTGTCATGCCCGGCAGTCCTTTCATCACCGGCAGGATAGCGACTCTGCCGGGCCGGGGCAGGCGCAGACAGGACAGATACGGCGGCGGGCCACAGCGTGGCGGCACATAGAGCAGGCGGCCGGAAGGTGAATCCCGGCCGCCTGCGTGTGTGTCGAATTTGGGTGCGGGTGGTGGGGCTTGAACCCGCCTGCTGCCTGCCTTGGCCCGCTCGCGCGCCCGTTGGTGAAGAGGTGGGCGTCTCCCTCTGGCCTGATCGCCCGGTTCCGCCTGACCCTGTGGGGGCTGTGCGTTTCCGGTCACGACCTCACCAGGCCGAGGGAGAGTATGCCCCCGCAACGTCAGGTCTGCATGTGCCGGATGCCCACGCGCCCTTAAGCAAAAATGCGTGCCAGCCCTCATTCAGCCTGATGGGCGTCACGTTTCGCGCCCGATCCGGGCGGCAGCAGGCAGAGGCGGCCTTCAGAGGTCCAGCAGGCGGTAGCCGTAGGCGTTCACGACCCGCGCGCCGCTGGCCGCGTCCCGGTACTCCTCCTTGCGGCCCTCGTACTCGTGAATGTGGCCGTGAACGACCAGGCGGGGGCGGCGGCGGTTCATGAACCGCGTGATGCTCTCGCAGCCCCGGTGGGCATAGTCGGTGCCGGCGTGCGGGCCGGTGGGCGGCGCGTGCGTGAGCAGCACGTCCACGCCGCGCCGCGCCTGCCACGCCAGCCGCGCCAGTCCCAGGCGACCCTGGTGGTCCGTGTACTGTCCGTGGCCCTTGTCGCGGTAGCGGGGCGCGCCGCCCCATCCGGCGATCCGCAGTCCCGCCTCGTCGATCACGCGGCCGTGCGCGGGGATCACGCCACGGGGCGGAACGCGCCGGTCTCCCTCGGTCACGAACTCGTTCTCGTGATTGCCGTGCACGTACACGACCGGGACGGTCATCTTGGTCGCCAGGAATTCCAGGTAGTAGCCGGGCAGGTCCCCGGCCGCCAGGACCAGATCGACTCCCTCCACGCCCTGCGGGAATCCCTCGCGATACACGAAGGGATGCACGAAATCCGCCAGCAGCATCAGGCGTTTGCCCAGCGGGGCCGGCAGCGGAGGTTGGGCGGGGGCAGGGTCGGTCATTCGGGGGAAGGGGCGCAG
Source organism: Deinococcus sp. LM3 (assembly GCF_002017875.1). Lineage (NCBI taxonomy): Bacteria > Thermotogati > Deinococcota > Deinococci > Deinococcales > Deinococcaceae > Deinococcus > Deinococcus sp. LM3. Next base: position 974,373 of record NZ_MUFV01000001.1, read on the forward strand.
CGGACACGCGGGAGCAGGCAGGGGGGCCAGGAAGCGGGGGCAGGGAGGCGGCGGAACTTACCGCGCGGGCAGGCAGGTTGGAGAAGGTGAGTGTAGCCTGCCCGGCGCTCCACTCCGGGCCGGGGTGTCTGCACGGCCGCCCGGCGGGAGCGGCGGGCCTTTCAGGGTACGCTGCGGGCATGCCGGTCCTCTTGAGCCCACGTTTACTTCTGCTGCCCCTGACCCGCCCGGTCCTGGAACGGCGGCTGGCTGGCGCGCCGTTCAGCCTGACGCTGGACACGCCGCAGGGCGCGCAGGACGTGTACTTCCCGCCGGAATGGCCGGGCGACGCGCTGCCGCTGTTCCAGACGTGGCTCGCGGACCTGGGCGACGGGCCGGACGAGGTGCCCGGCACCTTCATCGCCGTTCACCGGGGGCACCTGAGCGCGCTGGGGCAACTGGGCGTGAAGGGGGCCGTCAGCGCGGCGGGCGAGCAGGAGATCGGGTACGGCCTGACCCCGGACGCGCGCGGGCGCGGCTACGCCACCGAGGCGGTGGGGGCGCTCGTGACGCACCTGCACGCCCAGGGGGTGGCAGTGGTCACGGCCCGCACCTCCCCGGACAACCGGGCCAGCGGGCGGGTCCTGCAGAAACTGGGCTTCCGGCAGGTGCGAACGGACAGCGGCGCGCCGGACGGTCCCCTGCTTCTGTGGGCGCACGCGCCCGCCTGACCCACTACCGGAAGCATGAATATTCACCTGAATACTCGCGCGGCGCGGCCAGGTCACGCGGGCCGGAAATAATGTTGCAGTCGCAAGGCATACCGCCGGGCGGCCTTTAAGCTGGGTGCATGAACGTCTCTATTCTCGGTATTCCCATGGATCTCGGCGCGGGCCGGCGCGGCGTGGACATGGGCCCCAGCGCCCTGCGGAACGCCCACCTGAGCCGCGCGCTGCGGGATCTGGGCCACAGCGTGACCGACCTGGGAGACGTGCGCGTGGCGCTGCCCGAAAGCATCGACAAGCACGAGGAGGGCGGGCTGGTGTTCCTGGACCCGATCCTCGAGGCCTGCCGCGCCGCCGCCGCACAGGTCGCCGCGCTGCCGGAAGGCACCTTCCCGCTCACGCTGGGCGGCGATCACAGCGTCAGCATGGGCACCGTGACCGGCAACGCCCTGCGCGGCCGCCCGGCCGGGGAACGCATGGGCCTGATCTGGGTGGACGCCCACACGGACTACAACACCCCGCACAGCAGCCCCAGCGGGAACATTCACGGCATGCCGGTCGCGCACCTGACCGGCCTGGGCGACCGCCACCTCAGCGGCCTGGGCGGCGGGTGGCACATGCGCCCCGAGGACATCGTGATGATCGGCATCCGCAGCGTGGACCCCCACGAGCGCGAGCTGCTGCGCGAGGCGGGCATCCAGGCGTACACCATGAAAGAGGTGGATCAGCTGGGCATCACCCGCATCCATGAGGAAACCCTGGAGCGCCTGGGGCACCTGGAGCGCCTGCACGTGTCCTTCGACGCGGACGCCCTGGATCCCAGCGTCTGCCCCGGCGTGGGCACGCCCGTGCCCGGCGGCCTGACCTACCGCGAGGGCCACCTGCTGATGGAACTCCTGAGCGAATCCGGCCGCGTGACCAGCATGGATATCGTGGAGGTCAACCCCATCCTGGATACCCGCAACCAGACGGCGGAAGTCATGGTCGGCATGGCCGCCAGCCTGCTGGGTCAGCGCATCCTGTAATACGGGTTCCGTTTCTCTCCTACGCGCATCCGCTCGGATTGAAGGGTCATTGCAGCCCCTTCAATCGGAGTCCGTATAAGCCTGCGCACGGATCAGCGCCGCCCTTCTACCAGAGGGGCGGCGCTGATCCGTGTGCAGGGAAACCGGGATGGGGCGTTACAGGTCGTCGCTGTCGGTGTCGGGCTCGCCCGTGTCTGCCTGTCCGGAGTCGGCCTGTCCGGGCGTGACCTGTGGGCGCGCGAAGCGCATGTAGTCCAGCCAGGGCGGCGTGTGGCCCAGCTGGCGGATCATCAGGCTGATCTGCGCGGTGTGGCGGACCTCGTGGGTCATGACGTTCCACAGCAGCTGGTCCAGGGTGACGGTGTCACTGGCGGGGTCGTCCTGCACCAGTTTCACGCTGCGGTGCAGGTCGGGTTCGCTGGCCAGGAACGCGGCGGTGCGGCCGCTGACCTCGCGGCTGTACTCCAGAATCCAGTTCAGGTCGTACTGCTCAGCCTGGGGACGCACCCAGTCGTGCGGGTACTGACCCTGGACGCTGTCGCCCAGCACCACGGAATGCACCCAGTGGTCCTCGACGTCCGTGACGTGCAGCAGCAGGTCCTTGATGCTGTGGAACCGGTCGCCGCTCTCGATCAGGTCACGGTCCAGGTCGGCGGGCGGCAGGGCCCGCAGGAAGTTCCACAACTGGGCTCGTGCGGCAGACAGGTAGGAGTAGTACTCGCGTACGTTCATGAATGACTCAGAGTATACCGGTTCAGGGGGTCGGGCAGGGTCGCCACCTCGCCTGCGCCGTCCGGGTCGCCTTCCAGCAGGGGTTGCAGGACGCGCCGCACGTCCTCGACCGTCACGACCTGCACCAGGGCGTCGCGCAGCTGAGGGTAGTCCGGCAGGTACTGCGGCAGCACCTTACGCAGCGGGCGCAGCGTCAGGCGGCCCGTGTCGTCGTCGTAGAAGCGGGTCTGCAGCTCGGCGTGCCGCAGCGCGGTGCGGGCGCGCGTGTACGCGTCCGGCAGGTCGTCCTGACCGCTGGCGAGCGCCCGGAAGATCCAGGGGTTCCCGACCGCGCCGCGCCCGATCATCACGGCCGCCACGCCGGTGCGCTGCCGCTCGCGGGCCTGGGCGGGGGTCAGGATGTCGCCGCTCCCCACGACCGGCACGCGCACGCTGGCCGCCACGCGCGCGATGGCCTCCCAGTCGGCCTGCCCGGTGTACCGCTGGGCGCTGGTGCGGCCGTGCACGGTGATCAGCGCGGCCCCGGCGGCCTCCAGGCCCTGCGCGACCTCCACGCTGCGGTCATGGTCCCAGCCGAGGCGGATCTTGGCACTCACGTCCAGGCGGGTGGCCTGCCGCATGGCGCTGACCAGTTCGTAGGCCACCTCGGGCGTCTGGAGCAGGCACGCGCCGCCCTTCCCGCGGATCTTGGGAACGGGGCAGCCCATGTTCAGGTCGATGGCGGCCGGCTGGAACCACGCCTCGGCGCGGGCGACCGCTCCGGCCAGCACGTCGCTCTCGGCACCGAACAGCTGCACGACGCGTTCCTGCTCGCCGGGGTACGGGCGGCCCAGGTTCAGTTTCTCGGTGTCGCCGCCGCCCATCAGGCCGCGCGCGCTGATCATCTCGCTGACGGTCCACAGGGCGCCCTGCTCGGCCGCGAGTTGGCGCATGGGCGCGTCGCTGTACCCGGCCATGGGGGCCAGGACCGCGCCGGGGCGGGCGAGTCGGGAAGCGTAGAAACCGGGAGCACTCATCCGGCGAGGGTAGCGCACCCCCGCCCCCACCGGGTGAAGCGCAGCTGAACTCCCCCAGCGGCGGCATTCACGGCGCCCCGCAGGGCGCGCGGTATGCTGGTCGCAGTCCGGCATCCCCTGCATCTGCTGTTCGCCCACCCTGCCGGATGGGAGGCTTCACCTTGAACGTAACGCCGCTGGCGCTGCATCACGCGCCGCTGCTTCACACGCTGTACCAGTCCGCTCCGGGTTACTTCGACCTGATCAGCACGCGCGTCCCCTCGGCCAGCGAGGTTCTGCGTGACGTGGAAATCGCGCTGCTCGACCCACGCCGCTCGCTGGAACTCGTGTACGACGACCAGGGCGAACTGATCGGCAGTCTGGACTGCAAACGCGACTACCCGGAAACGGGCGACCTGACCATCAACCTGCTGCTGATCCGTGAGGACCGGCAGTCGCAGGGCCTGGGCGAACAGGTGGTCCGGCACCTCGAGACGCACGCGCCGCCCGGCACGACCCGCATCCTGGCGAGCGTGCTGGGTGACAACCCGCGCGGCGCGCGCTTCTGGGAGCGGTTGGGGTACTCGTTCACGCTGGACGCCCGGCCCGTCATGAGCTGGTATGCCAAGCCTCTGAGCCGCGCCCCGCTGACCGGCCCCGGCGCGCCCCTGACCGTCGCCAGCGACTGATCCGGACTCCGATTGAATGGCTTGCAGAGCCGCTGAGTCCGAGCAGAGCGAGAAGGAGAGAACCGGGTTCCGGGCGCCTGCGCAGGCCGCGCACGCCGTACACTCGGGGCGTGATCGTCAAGTACGGTGGGAATGCCATGAAAAGCCTGGAGTTGCGGCGCGCGGTCGCGGCCGAGATTGCCGCGCTGCGCGCCGAGTACCCGGTCGTGGTCGTGCACGGGGGCGGCCCGGTCATCGAGCGGGAACTCGCGGCGCGCGGCGTGACCAGCGAGTTCCGCGGCGGGCTGCGCGTGACTACGTCGCAGGCGATGGACGTGGTCGAGATGGCGCTGTGCCAGCTGAACAAGCAGCTCTCGCAGGACGTGGGGGGCGCCGTGGGCCTGATGGGCCGCGACAGTGACCTGCTGCGCGCCGAGGTGCTGGACCCCGACCTGGGCCGAGTGGGCCGCGTAACGGACGTGAACGCCGGGCTGCTGCGCACGCTGCTGGGGGCGGGAATCACGCCCGTGCTGGGCTGCGTGGCGGTCGGGCCGGACGGCGAGGCCCTGAACGTGAACGCCGACACCGCCGCCGGGGCCGTGGCGGGTGCCCTGAATGACGGCGTCGTGTTCCTGACCGACGTGGACGGCGTGTACCGCGCCTACCCCGACCCGGACAGCCGCGCCGCGACCCTGACCCGCGCCGAGGTCGAGGAGGGCATCGCGCAGGGCTGGATCGCGGGCGGCATGATTCCCAAGGTGCGGGCCGCGCTGGACGCCCTGGACCGGGGGGCGCCGTTCGCGGTGATCGCCAGTGGCATGCAGGCCGGGGTGCTGGCCGCCGCCGCGCGGGGCGAGGCCGGCACGCGCATCACGCCCTGAGCGTCCTCTCCGGGCGCATCACGCCCTGAGCCTGCGTCACTGCACCTTCGAGAAGATCAGCGTGTCGCGCAGTCGCGTGTGATCGCGGGGGTCCACGTCGTCGTTCACGAGGTGGGCGTCGAGGGTGTACCCCAGCGCGGCGGGGATGCGGGCGCTGCGTTCGTTCTGCGGGTCGCAGCGGATCTCCAGGCGGCGCAGGCGCAGGGTGTTCAGGGCGAGGTCCGTCAGCGCCTGCGCGACCTCGCGGGCGTAGCCGCGCCCGGTGTGCGGCGTGGCGATCCAGTACCCGATCTCGCCGCGCGGAATCAGCCAGTTCAGGGCGTGGTAACCACTGCTGCCGATCAGCCGGGTGCCGCTGGCGTCCCAGACGTGGTAGCGCAGGTTCTCGCGCGTGTCGAACCGCTCGGCGGCGGAGCGCAGGTTCTCGCGCGAGGCGTCCTCGGTCATGGGATGCTGCGCCCAGTGCATCCAGCGTTGCAATTCGGGCAGCGAGGAGTTCACGGCGTCCACCAGCGCGCGCGCGTCGGCCGGGTCGGGGCGGCGCAGCAGCAGGCGGTCGGTGCGCAGTTCGGCAGGAACGGCGTTCAGGGATTCGGCGGTGACCATGCCCGGCAGTGTAGTGACCGCGCGGCGGGGCGTGCCACCCGCCGGATAGCCTACCCGGGCGGTTCCGGCGGCCCCTTCTAGCGTGCGGGCACGGAGGGACGCGCCGGGTGGCGGGCGGTCACGTCCAGGTACGCCAGCCGCATCAGCTGCCAGCGTTTCATGCCCGGAAACTGCCGGGCCTTGCCTTTTATGCGGCGTTCCAGGGCAGCGCGGTTTCCGCTGCACGCCGCCAGCAGGCGCGCCTCCCAGTACACTTCCTGCGCGCCGTCACGCCGGGTCGCGCCCGACGTGATCGTGGGGCGGTTTCCCCGCCTGAACACCTGCGCACCCAGCGCGAGCGCCGCGGCGCCCACCAGTCCCAGTCCCAGAGTTGTCAGGATCACCCTCACACCCTACCCGGCCGGGGTCGGGGGCGACAGCGAATTTTCCACACACCCGGTACAGAAAGGGGGCAGGAGGGAAGCGGGGAAGGGGGCAGCCGTATCGTTGCGCTGCCCCCTTCCCCGCTTGCTGTATCCCGGTGCGGCGGCCCTTACTGCTTGAGGCGCGGGTCGGCGGGGTTCACGCCGTACACGGCGCCCCAGGGTTTGTACACGCTTTTCAGGGTGTCGCTGCTGACGGTCTTGCCGCCGACCTTGATGGTCCGTTTGATGACGCTGGTCATGCCCTGCATGGGCTGGTCGAGCAGGCGGCGACTGCCGGGGGCCACGCGGTCGTCGGGGCTGTAACTGGGTTCGGCGGGCGCCTTGAAGTCCGTGATGACCGGCCGACTGACCGTGACCTCGCGGCCGGTGTTCGCGCCGAACACGTCGAAGCGCAGCGTCTCGCGCGCGGTATCCCAGCTGGCCTGGATGAACAGGTGCTGGCCGGTGTCGTTCTTCATGCGCAGGTTCTTGCTGGGTGCATACACGGTGGCCTCGTACCCGACGGGGTCGTAGTACTTCACGCGGTGGCTGTGCTCGTGGCGCTCGGTGATGGGCAGGCCCGCCTGGTACAGCGCGCGGAAGACGGTGGTGCTGACCTGGCAGATGCCGCCGCCGTCCTCCTTGGTCAGGGTGCCGCCGCTGATCACGAAGCCCTTGACGAAGCCGGTGCTGGCGTCGATCTGCCCGATTTCCTCGTTGAAGTTGAATTCGTGGCCGGGCGCGATGAAGAAGTTATCCAGTTTGCTGGCCCCTACCAGGATGTTCTTCTCGCGGAAGTCCGGGCTGCCCGCGTAACTGCTCTGGCCGGTCGCGACGTGCCACAGGACGCCGCGTTTGGCGAGGAGTTTCACGCTGCGGGCGGGCACGGCGCGTTTGACGACGACCTGCGCGGTGTCCTTGCCCGCCAGGATGGCTTTCAGGAGGTTGGCCTTGGTGGCGGCGCGGTTCAGCGTCCAGCCGGTCTGGTCGGTGGCGACCCAGCTGCCGCTGACGTTGCGGAACACGGCGGGCTTGGCGTTGCGGGCGTTGATGGTCTGCTCCATCCGGTCGAGGATGGGCGTGATGGTGGTGCTGAGGCGCTTCACCTTCCGGGTCGCCTTGACGCTGGCGGCGGGCACCGCCCAGGATTTCACGATGGGGGTGGTCTTCAGCTCACCCTTGCGGATGGTGCTGGCCTCGTCTTTCAGGATCAGTTTGAAGTCGGCGGCGTGCGCCGAGGCGACCAGGGCGAGGGTCAGGGTGGTCAGGAGACGCTTCACGTCTCTCAGCCTAGGCTGGGCGGTCTGACGGGCCGTGAGGTGAGGTTGCGCTATTGCTGACCTGCCTTTGCGGTGGGCTTAGGGAATCAGGGGTTCCAGGCTCGCCAGCCGCTCCCGCAGGGTCTGCGCGTCCGGCGCGACGAGGTTGATGTGCCCCACCTTCCGCCCGTGCCGGTGCGCCTTGTGGTACAGGTGCACGCGCGTGCCGCTCAGGGCGTCGATGGCGGCCCAGTCGGGCGTCAGCGGCTGGCCGTCCGGGCCGTCCACGCCGACCACGTTCACCATCGCGCAGGGCAGCAGCGGCGCCCAGTCGGTCAGGGGGAGGCCCAGCACAGCCCGCACCTGCGCCTCGAACTGACTGATCCCGCCGCCGTCCTGCGTGAGGTGGCCGCTGTTGTGCACGCGCGGCGCGACCTCGTTCACCAGCAGGTCGCCGCCGGGCAGCACGAAGAATTCCAGGGTGATCAGGCCCTCCAGGTTCCAGGCGTCCGCGACGGCGCGGGCCAGTTCACGGGCGCGGACTTCGGTGCTGCCGGGCACCTGCGCGGGGTACACACTGGTGCGCAGGATGCCGTTCCGGTGGACGTTTTCCACCAGCGGCCCGAACGCCACCTGCCCGTCCGGGCTGCGGGCCACGCCCAGGCTGACCTCGCGCTCGAAAGCCACGAAGCCCTCCAGCACGCACGGCACGCGGCCCAGGTCGTCCCAGGCGGCGCGCAGTTCGGCGTCCGTGTTCACGCGGGCCTGCCCCTTGCCGTCGTACCCGAGTTCGCTGGTCTTCAGGATGCCGCGCCCGCCCACGCGGTCCAGGGCGCCGTGCAGGTCGCCTTCCGCCTCGATGACCTCGAAAGGTGCGGTGGTGGCCCCCGCCTCGCGCAGGGCCTGTTTCTCGCGGGCGCGGTGCTTGCTGCGGGCCAGCAGCGACCCTGCCGGGCGCACCGGCACCCGGCCCTCCAGCGCGGCCAGCGCCTCGACCGGGATGTTCTCGAATTCCAGGGTCACGGCGTCACACGCGGCCAGTTCGTCCAGCCCGGCCGGGTCGGTGTACGGCGCGCACAGGTGCCGGGCGCACAGCCGCGCCGGGGCCTGCGGGTCGGGTTCCAGCACCGTCACGCGCACGCCCAGCGGAATGGCGGCCAGCGCCAGCATCTGCGCCAGCTGCCCGCCGCCCAGGATGCCCAGCGTCCGTCCGCTGCCCGGCGCGGTCATGCCTCGCCCGCCTGCGGGTGCCCGTCGAAGAAGGGATCGTCCAGCACCGCCTGCGTCTGCGCCGCGCGGAAGGCGTCCAGACGGGCGCGGACCGTTTCGTCGGTCGTGGCGAGCATCGCCGCCGCGAACAGCGCCGCGTTCTTCGCGCCTGCCGCGCCGATCGCGAAGGTCGCCACGGGAATCCCGGCCGGCATCTGCACGATGCTCAGCAGGCTGTCCTGGCCGCTCAGGGCGCGGGACTGCACCGGCACGCCCAGCACCGGCACGCGCGTGAACGCCGCCAGCATGCCCGGCAGGTGCGCCGCGCCGCCCGCCCCGGCAATGATGCACGCAAAACCCAGGCGCTCGGCCCGCGCGCCGTACGTGGGCAGCAGTTCCGGCGTGCGGTGCGCGGACAGCACCCGCACCTCGTACGGCACGCCCAGGTCCCGCAGGACGTCCAGCGCGCCCTGCATGGTCTCGAAATCGCTGCGGCTTCCCATCACGACGCCCACCCGGGGGGCGGCCTGGACTGCAAGATCGTTCACGGCCCGCATCCTACCCGGCCCGGCCGGGTCCGCGCCTCACCCTGTCCGGCCGGGGCGCGCTAGCCTGCGCGGGTGAACGCCGAGCACGACGACGACCCCGCCCGCCTCTCCCCCACGCGCCCGGACTACGACTGGCTGTACTCCCGGACCCGCGCGGGCCGGGCGCGCGGACCGCACGGCGCGGCGGCGCTGCTGGCGCAGCTGGGCGACCCGCAGCAGTCCTTCCCGAGCGTCCGGGTGATCGGCACGAACGGCAAGGGCAGCACCTGCGCCATGCTGGAGGCGGGCCTGCTGGCCTCGGGCGTGACGGTGGGCCGCTTCACCAGTCCGCACCTGACGCACTTCGAGGAGCGGGTGCGCGTGAACGGCGCAGACCTCCCGCCCGCCCGCACCGGCGCGTTCATCGCGTGGGCGCAGACGCAAGCGCCGGACGCCGCGTTCTTCGACCTGACCCTGGCCCTGGCCTGCCAGGAATTCGCGCGGGCGGGCGTGGAGGTCGCCGTGATGGAGGCCGGCGTGGGCGGCCGCAGCGACGCCACGCAGGCCCTGACGCGCGTGGCGGCGACCGTCATCACGAACGTGGACCTCGATCACGTGGGCGTGCTGGGCGGCACCGTGGAAGCCATCGCCGCAGACAAGGCCGGGGCCGCCCAGCCCGGCGTACCCCTGCTGACCACCGCGACCGGCGCGGCGCTGGACGTGATCGCCGCCGCCGCGCAGGCCGGGGCTCCCCTGCTGACCCCGGACACCCACCCGGACCTGTTCGCGCTGCCGCACCCGCCCCGGCTGGAGGGACCGCACCAGCAGCGCAACGCCGCGCTGGCCGCCGCGACCCTCCGCACCCTCGGGTACGGGCCGGGCGTGGACGCCGCCCTGAACGCCGCGCACCCCGCCCGCCTGGAACGCTTTCAGGTGAACGGCCGCACGGTCCTGATCGACGGGGCGCACAACCCGCACGCCACCCGCGCCCTGGCCGATGCCCTGCAGGGCACGGGCGTTCACACGCTGCTGTTCGGGAATCTGGCGCGCAAGGATACCGCCGCCACCCTGGCCCCGCTGCTGCCGCTGACCCCGCAGCGGGTGTTCACCGCGCCCGGCGACCTCGCCACGCCCCCCCAGGAACTCGCCGCCACGCACGGCGGAGAGGCCATCCCCGACATGACGGCCGCCCTGAGCCGCGCTCTGACCCTCACCCCGCCCGGCGGCACGCTGCTGGTGACCGGCAGCCTGTACCTCGCCGGACACGTCCGGGCGCAGCTGCTGGCCCTCACGCCCTGAACCCGGCTTGACAGAACGTACACCCGCCCGTATACTTCCCCTCGCTCTGGATCGTTAGCTCAATTGGCAGAGCAGCTGACTCTTAATCAGCGGGTTGTAGGTTCGATTCCTACACGATCCACCAGAACAGACCCCCACCCCGCGTGGGGGTTTCTGCTTGCGGGGGTTCAGCGTGCTGTGGGCTGGCGCTCATGCGGCGGGACATGTGTTCATGTGGCGTTGGCTCGGTGGGTCTTGTTACGGGGTGCGGCGCGGCGGGGTGGTCTGGTGGGGGCATGACGAACGATCAGCAGACGACCACACAGGCTTTCATGGCCGCGTTGCAGGCGGCGGAATCGACGGGGGACGTGTCGGCCCTGCTGGCGCTGCACGCGCCGGACGTGACCCTGCACAACCTAACGCAGCAGACCTGGGAGGGTGAGGCGGGCGCGCGGGCGTTCTGGGAGACGTACCTGGGGAACTTCGAGGAGATCCGCAGCGAGTTCACGCACAGCCACGAGGCGGACGGGCTGGGCGTCATGGAGTGGACGGCGTCCGGGCGGCTCCGGGGCGGGCATCCGGTGGAGTACCGGGGGGTCAGCCTGATCGAACTGAGCGGCGGGAAGGTCGCAGCTTTCCGCACGTACTACGACAGCGCGGCGTTCCTGGTGGCACCGGCCTGACGGCGGGCGGGGCGGGTACACTGCCCTCATGTTGCTGTACGGTCGGAATCCGGTTTTAGAGGCGCTTCAGGACGGTCGTGTGTCCGAGGTGCTGGTGGCGCGCGGGGTGGAGGAAGCGTTCGTGGCGCAGCTCAAGGCGACGGGCGTGCGTCTGCGCTTCGCGCCGCGTATCGAACTCGATCAGCTGGCGGGCACCACGCAGCACCAGGGCGTGATGGCCGAGGTCGAGGACATGACCTGGGCCGAGGTGGACGACATCCTGGCGCTGGCCGAGGAGCGCGGTGAGGACCTGCTGATCGTGCTGCTGGACGGCATCACGGACCCCCGGAATTTCGGGGCGATCATCCGCAGCGCGGAGGTGCTGGGCGCGCACGGCGTGGTCGTCGAGGAACGCCGCAGCGCACCGCTGTCGCCGGTCGTGGCGAAGACGGCGGCGGGGGCCACGAGTTACCTGCCAGTCGCGCAGACGAAGAACCTGCCGCGCCTGATCGAGCAGCTCAAGCAGGAGAACGTGTGGGTGTACGGCGCGGCGGGCGAGGCGGCCGAGGACGTGCGCCGCATCGATTTCAGCGGGAAGGTCGCGCTGGTGATCGGCGCGGAAGGCGAGGGCATGCGCCGGCTGGTCCGTGAGAAGTGCGACGCACTGGTCAGCATTCCGGTGCGCGGGCGGGTGCAGAGCCTGAACGCGTCGGTCGCGGCGGGCATCCTGCTGTTCGAGGCGACGCGGGGCCGGTCTTGACCCTGCGCGTCGAGCGGGTGTCCAGCCCCGCCTTCGAGCTGGAGATCCTGCCGGAGATGGGGGCCAGCATCCTGAACCTGCGGGCCGCGTCGGGCCGTCCGGTCATGCGGCCCGTGCCGCTGGAGTCGGTACTGACCAGCAGCCAGTGCGCGAGTTTCACGCTGCTGCCGTTCAGTAACCGCATCCGGGACGCGCGCTTCGTGTTCGGCGGGCAGGAGGTCGCGCTCCGCGTGAACACCGACGACGGTCTGGCGCAGCACGGCGACGTCCGGAACCGCCCGTGGCAGTTGCAGGAGCGTTCGGACACCCACCTGCGCTACGGCTTCGACAGCCGGGCCTTCCCGGACCTCAACTGGCCGTGGGCGTTCACGGCACAGATCGAGTACCGCCTGCACGGCCCGCACTTCGACACGACCCTGACCCTCACGAACGCCGACGACCGGGACATGCCGGCCGGGATGGGCCTGCACCCGTACTACGTGCGCGTGCAGGACGGTGTGGACGCCACCTTGCAGCTGGGCGCAGACCTGAAGTACGACACCGACGAACGCCTGCTGACCGTGGGCGGCGCGCGGCCCGTCCGTCCGGACGAGGACTACCGCACGCCCAGCCCGGTCGGCGGGCGCTTCATTGACGGCACGTACACGGCCTGGGACGGCCTGACCCGCCTGGACTGGGGAGTGCGGGCGCTGACGGTCACGGCCGACAACGTGTACTCGCACTCGGTGGTGTTCACCGCGCCGGACGGCAGCCTCGCGCTGGAACCCGTCTCGCACGCCACGGACGCCTTCAACCTCGCGGCGCAGGGCGTGGCCGGCGTGGACTCGCGCACCCTGTCGCCGGGGCAGAATCTGGCCGGGACGGTGCGCGTGACCCTGGAAGGCGACTGGTAAACCCGGCCCGGCTCATACGGGTTCCGTTTGTTTCGCTGACAACCCGGGACAGCACCGGGTTGCCAGCTCCACGTCCGGAACCCGTTTCTCTCCCACTCTGCGGGGCAGCTCTACGAGTCGCATCCGCTCGGATTGAACGGTCTTTGCAGCCCATTCAATCGGAGTCCGGCTCAGGCGGTGGCGAGCAGCACGCCGCGAATGTCGCGGATCTCGAATTCGCGGCGGTCGCGGCTGCCCATCCAGCGCAGCGCCTCGAGCAGATCGTCGGTTTCCTTCATGACTTCCGGTTGGCCGGTGTACCCGGTCCACACGACGCGGTAGGCGCGCGGCGCGGCCGGAGCCGTCCAGCGTTCCCCTTCGTCCTCTTTCACGAATGCTCTCGACATCCCCCCAATCTGCGCGCCGGTCATGACGTGCGGGTGGGCCGTACGTTCAGGGAACTTCATGCCCGGTCCGGACAGTGCCGGGCAGCCGTCATACGGATTCCGTTTGTTTCGCCGACAATCCGGAACTTCACCGGATTGCCGGCTCCACGTCCGGAGGGGGGTATTGCTCCCACTCGCTCCGCTCGGATTGAATGGGCTTTGCAGCCCATTCAATCGGAGTCCGTATCACTCCTGCAGGTCGGGCACGCTGGCCTTCGGGACCAGGGTGATCTGCGCGGTGCGGGCCTCGCCGTCACGGGTGTACCCGAGGGTGACCGTATCCCCCACGCGGGCGCGGCGGATGGCGGCGATGACCTGATCGGCGTCGCGGGTCCGCTGGCCGTTCACGCTGGTCACGATGTCCCCCAGGGCCGTCAGGTTGTCCTGTTCGTCGAAGGTACTGCCGCGCAGACCGGCGCGTTCGGCGGGACTGCGGCGGGCCACGCCGCTGATCACCGCGCCGTCCAGGCCGCCCTGGCCGCTGTGGACCAGATCGAACAGCAACCCCACGACCGGCACGTCGCGTTTCTCTCCGGCGCGCAGGGCGGTGATCAGGTCGCTGCCCTCCTCGACCGGCACGGCGTAGCTGCGGCGCGTCTGCCCACTGCCGTCCAGGCTGATGTAACTGACCACCCCGATCGCCTGTCCGCTGCGGTCCAGGATCGGGCCGCCGCTGTCGCCGGGCGCCAGGGGCGCGTTCATCTCCAGCGTGCCCTGCGGGAAGTCCGCGCGGCCCGCCTGCGCGTTCAGGCCCAGCAGCGTGCCCCGGCGGGGTTGCAGGTAATCGCCGCCGCTGTTCCCGATGGCCAGCACCGCCTCACCGACCCTCGGGGCGCGCGGCGCGAGCGGCAGGAACGGGAACCCCTGCGCCGGGGCGCGCACCTGGAGCAGCGCCACGTCCGCCTGCGCGTCGAACGCCGTGACCTGCGCCGGGTACGACCGGCCGCTCAGGGTGCTCACCTGGAACAGGCGGCCGCTGCTGACCACGTGGTACGCCGTGAGGATCAGGCCGTCCTCGCTGATGAAGAACCCGGTGCCGATCCCGGCGTTCTGCGTGGCGGGGTTCAGGCTCTCGACCCGCACCGTGGCCGGGCGCGCCGCGTCGAACAGCTCGCGGGCCGCCTCGGGCAGCTGGTTGGGCAGGGCCGGGGCGGGCGCCTGAGGGGCCGTGCGGGTCGCGGCGGGCGGATCGAACGGCAGCCGGGCGTCTGGCAGCAGGTAAGCGGCCAGCGCGAGGATCAGCAGAACCGGAAGCCAGGGCGAGGCGCGCACGCCCCCAGTGTAGAGCGGCCGCGCCGCGGGGACGGTGGCCGAAGGAACCGAAAGGGAGGCAGGATCGCCCGACATTCTTGCTTGACAAGATACCCGGAGCTCACTACCTTGCAGAACAAGACACCACACCAGAAGACCTGACTGGAGGCCCACCCGTGAACCCACTGAAATCCGGCACGCTCGACCTCGCCCTGCTCGCCGCCCTCCAGGACCAGCCGCGCTACGGCCTGGACATCCTGCGGCACGTCAACGAACGCAGCGGCGGCCTGTTTGACCTGCGCGAGGGCAGCCTCTACCCCGCCCTGCACCGCCTCGTGAAAGCCGGATGGATCGAGAGCGACTGGCAACCCAGCGACCGTGGCGGCGCGCCCCGCAAGGTCTACCAGCTCACCGACGACGGCCGCGAGGCCCTGCACGCCAAACGCCAGGAATGGCAGACGCTGCGCGGCGCGCTCGACGCCCTGCTGATCCGCGCCCTGCTGCGCCGCACCCCCACCCGGCGGTCCGCGTGACCCGCCGCCTGCCCCGCCCCCGCCGGCCCCTGAGCGCCGACGCGTACATCCACCACGCCACGCGCGGTCTGCCCAGAGCCGAACGCCTGGACGCCGCCGCCGAACTCCGCGCGCACCTGACCGAACGCATGCAGGAACATCAGGCGCACGGCTTCTCGCCCGAGGAAGCCGAGTACCTCGCCGTGCGCGGCATGGGCGACCCGCAACCCGTCAACCGGGGCCTGCTCGGGCACGCCTTCACGCACCGCGCCGGGTGGCTCACGCTGGCGGCACTCCTCATGGGCGGCCTGGGCTGGACGGCGTACCGCGAGTGGCTCCCACCGCGCGAGGGTGCGCAGTTCGGAGCCATGAACCAGCAGGACGTGAACGCGCTGTTCAGCGACAGAGATGCCCCGCGCGGCACGTACCAGGGCGTGACCCTCACCTACCCACGCGGCACGAAAGCCGTGCTGTACGTGACCGTCAGCGGCCCTGAGGCCAGAAAGTTGAACCTGACCACAAAAGACCTGACTCAGGAAGAGCAGATCAACTTCACGGGCCGTATCCCCGGCAGTTATCGCTATCAGGAACGCGTCCTCCTGAGTGCATGGCGCATGACCTGCGACGGCCAGGAACGCAGCGGCATCTACAAGACCGGGTACGGGCTGCCCTCACCCTTCGAGAACTCGGGCGCCCATTATCGCAGTGGTCCGGGCGGCATGATCGTCGGGGAGTGCGGGAATCCCAGCGTGCGCCTGAACCGCGTCACCCACACCCTGAGCACCACGCCCCCCACCCAGGAAACCCATACCGTGCCTCCGTATGGAGCGGGAGCCATCTTTAACAACGCGCACAGACCGCTGCGCCTCAACGAATGGCGAGTGCTGTACCGCCTGCGTGTGGATCCGGAGGCCGGCCCCAATACATCCGGCGCGGCCGACAGTGGCGCGTTCAGCGCGAAGGTGCGCGGCGTGTACGTGGCGGTCATGCCGCTCGATCACGTGCCCAACGACACGGACGGCTACAGCTGGGGTGGCATGACGGTGGGATTCAAGGGCCAGAAGCCCATCCCCCTGCCGCCGCTGGTGACGGATCAGTCGGGCGGGTGATGCTCTAGGCTGCCTCTCATGCGTTTCTGGTTACTCAAGTCCGAGCCGGATGTGTTCGGTTTTCCTGATCTGGTGCGGGTGCGGCGCGAGCCGTGGAATGGCGTGCGGAACTATCAGGCGCGGAATTTCCTGCGCGAGATGCGCGAGGGGGACCTGTGCCTGTTTTACCACTCGAACGCGAAACCGACCGGGGTGGCGGGCGTGGCGCGCATCTGCCGCGCGGCGTACCCGGATGATCTGCAGTTCGATCCGGCGAGTGCGTACTTCGACCCGAAGTCGAGTGCGCAGGCGCCGCGCTGGAGCATGGTGGATGTGGAGCCGCTGGTGGCATTCCCGCAGGTGGTCTCGCTGGACACCCTGCGGGGCCTGCCGGAGTGGGAGGGGTCGGTCCTGACGCGCAAGGGCTCTCGCCTGAGCGTGATGCCGGTGGACGGCGCGGCGTTCTGGGCGACGCTGGACGCGGCGGGCCTGAGCCTGGAGGACGTGGGCGGCCTGCTGGAGTGAGCCGGCTGGACTGATGGGGGGTGTGCTTTGACACTGCGCGCCGGGCGGGGGTAGAGTCAGTCGTTCAGACACAGATCAATGCACGTTGAGGGGTTTTTCACAGCGGCTCGCCTGCGCGTGACCCTAACGTCAGATGAAGACAAGGAGAATACCTCATGGAATTACTTCTGGCTGGGCTGGTCATCGTGATTTCCCTGCTTCTCGCCGCGTGGCAGGAGCGTCCCTCGGCACGCGAGCGGCGCGGCCGCTGAGGCGCCGGCCGGCAGCACTGACCGCCTGACCGGAGGCCGGCGCCGTCCCCTTCGCTGCACCGCGTCCCGGTCAGAATTCCGTGATGGTCGGCGTTTCTATACTGCAAGGTCATGTCTCCTCTCTGGCCCGGTCAGCAGCACACCCTCGGTTCCCGCCTCGCGCTGGCGCTCATGCGTCTGGCGGGGTGGACGCCCGTCCTGGAGCCGCCGCCCAGCCTGAAGTTCGTGGGGGCCGCCGCGCCGCACACGCACAACCTGGACTTCTGGCCGGGCATCTTCTGGACGTGGGCGACGCGCGCCCCGGTGCATTTCGTGGCGAAACGGGAACTGTTCAAATTTCCGCTGGGGGTGTTCATGCGCGCCGTGGGCGGCATCGCCCTGGATCGCCGCCGCGCCGGTGGGAACTTCGTGGACGCCGTCGTGGAGATCATCGAGCGGGAGAAGGAACTGGTGATGGTCGTCGCGCCGGAAGGAACGCGCAGCGCCGGGCAGTACTGGAAGACCGGCTTCTACTACATGGCGCTGGAGGCCAGGGTGCCGATCGGGATCACGGCGCTGGACTGGAAACGCCGGCGGGTGGGCGTGATCGGGTACGTCACCCCGACCGGGGATATCGAGGCGGATTTCGCCCGGATCCGCGAGCTGCTGCGCGACATCCGGGGGCACACGCCCGCCAACGAGATTCCGGCCGTTCCCCGCCCCGCCGAGGCGGGCGGCCCCAGCCGCAGCTGATCCGGCACGCCCCGTTCAGGTGGCGGTGCTGCCCTCCCCGTCCTGGGCGGGTGCGGGGCCGTCATCTTGGGCGCGGCTGTCCTCGCGGCCCTTGAGGCCCCGGATCTCCTCGATGAAGCGTTCCAGGCTGTCGAAGTCCCGGTATACCGACGCGAAGCGGATGTAGGCGACGTCGTCCAGGGGGCGCAGGAAGGTCATGGCGCGGCGGCCGATCTCGGTGGCGGCAATCTCGGCGGTCTGCACCTCGTCCTCGAAACCGTACGCGAAGGCGCGCAGCGCGGCCGGATCGACCGGGCGTTTCTCGCTGGCGAGCGTCAGGCCGCGCAGCAGCTTGTCCGGGTTGAAGGCCTCGCGCGGGCCGCTGCGCTTGACCACCATCAGCGGTTCGAGTTGCGCGCGTTCGTAGGTCGTGAAGCGCCGGACGCAGTTCAGGCACTCGCGGCGGCGGCGGATGCTGGCCCCGTCATCGCTGGGCCGCGAGTTCACGACCTTGCTGTCGGGCGCCGAGCAGTACGGGCATCTCATACGGACTCCGATTGAATGGGCTGCAAAGCCCGTTCAATCCGAGCGGATGCGAGTAAGAGAGAAACGGGTTCCGGACGTGGAGCCGGCAATCCGGTGAAGTTCCGGATTGTTGGCGAAACAAACGGAATCCGTATCACAGCGGGTAGGCGTCCAGGGCGCGAATTTTAGGGATGGGCGGCATGGGGACGTCCATGACGTTGCCGCGCAGGTGCGTCATGCCGGGCGTGGCGAGGGCCAGCACGGCGGCGCTCAGGGGACGGTCGAGGGTATCGTCGCCGCTGCTGACCCGGCCCGGCAGCAGCAGGTTCAGGCGCAGGTCCTCGGTGTGGGCCTGCTCGACCAGTCCGCGCAGCGCGCCGCGTTGCGGGTGGACCTGCAGGCCGCGCTCGTCGAGGTGCGGGCCGATGATGGTCAACCACGAGCCGGGCTGGCGGCGGCGGATGACCTGCGCGATCGCGACGCTGCTTTTCACGTTGCAGTTGAACAGGTCCATCCACTCGTTCTCGGTCAGGGAGGTGAACTCGGTGTGGGCGCGCTTGTCGGCCAGATGCACGGTGCCGTGCAGGACACCGAAGATCTCCATGATGCGGGTGTAGGCGCTGATCCAGTCGAGCGGAACGCCCACGTCGGCTTTCATGGGAATGGCGTGCCCGCCGGCGTGTTCGAGCTGGCTGGCAGTGGCGGCGAGGGTTTCGCTGTTGTTGCCGATCAGGACGACGCTGGCCCCGGCGCGTGCCAGGGCGGCGCTGATGGTGCGCCCGTACCCCTGGTCGGCGCTGGTGACGGCGATCACCTGTCCGTTCAGCACCTCCCCGAGGGTCACCTGGGGGCCGGTCGCGGGCGGGAACTGCTGCGTCATACCCCGCAGCATAGAGCATCGGCCCGCCGGGTCGCCGCAGCGCTCATACGGATTCCGTTTGTTTCGCCAACAACCCGGAACTTCACCGGATTGCCGGCTGCACGTCCGGAACCCGTTTTGCTCCCACTCGCTTCGCTCGGATTGAACGGGCTTTAAAGCCCGTTCAATCGGAGTCCGTATCAGCCGGCCTGGGGCAGGCGCCGCAGGGCGTTCAGGGGCGGGTTACTGGCGCGGTGGCCCCGCCCGCAGGGGTGGCACCAGTACCCCTGGTCGCCGTCGCGCAGGTCGTGCAGGGTCAGGGGCGCGGCGCAGTGTGGGCAGACGTGCATGAGGCCGCGTCCGCTGGACGGCAACGGATCGGCCTCCTTACGTAATGGACGCTTCATATTCTGATGATAACAGAGAGAAGCTGGGTGTCAAATCCCTGACGGACAGCACATGCAACGCGGGCGGCGCCCCTGCATCCCGGCACGCCGCCCCCTCTTCCACGTCAGCCACCGCGACCCTTTCCTACAGGTCAGGCTCGTCACTGAACTCGGGTTCCTGACCACGCGCGCCCGGCAGCGGATCACCCACCCGGCGCCGCTTGCGCAGCATCGCCGGTTCCTTGTCCAGATTGAACACGAAATGCCGGGGCCGGCGCTCACGCAACCACGTCTCCAGCGCCACCAGCCGCGGCCGGAACCGGATGAACTCCCGCAACTGCCGGATCGGCACGAAGCGCGCCTCCTGCACATCCCGGTCCGGGTCGCGCGGCTCCAGCTTCCCGCCCACCTCGCGCCCCGTGTAGAAGAACTGCAGGTGATGCCCCCACGTCACCGCCTGGAACTCCACGATGAACGCCAGATCCCGCAACTCCACGACCAGTCCCGTCTCCTCGAAGGTCTCGCGGCGCGCGCCGTCCTGCACCAGCTCACCGGACTCCAGGCCGCCCTTGGGCAGCGACCAGCGGCCCCGCTCGCGGACCAGCAGAATCTCGTCGCCGCGCAGAACGATGCAGCCCACCCCGATGCGCGGGTCCGCCAGCGGCCGCTTCTGCCCGCGCTTGCTCGGCGCGGCCGGTGTAGGCACGGCCGTGGTGTTCGTCACCTGACCCGGCCGGGGCTGCGCGGGCGCACTGCCGCCCCGCCGCCGCCGGCGCCTGCGCTGCCCGCCCGCCTGACCTGCCGCCTTCGCCTGATCCTCCGCCATTACACTCCCTCCGGCGCAAGATCATTGAACCGTACGTGCGAACTGTGAAACTGCAACTTCACCGTGCCGACCGGCCCGTTGCGCTGCTTCCCGATAATGATCTCCGCGATGCCCTGTTGATCCGTTTCCTTGTTGTAGTACTCGTCGCGGTAGATGAACATCACGATATCCGCGTCCTGCTCAATCGCCCCGGACTCACGCAGGTCCGACAGCATCGGCCGGTGATTCGGGCGCTGCTCGACCGCGCGCGACAGCTGCGACAGCACGATGATCGGCACCTCCATCTCACGCGCCAGACCCTTCAGACCACGCGAGATGGTACTGATCTCCTGCTGCCGGTTATCACTGCCGCCACTGCTCTTGCCGCC
The DNA here is from genome assembly GCF_002017875.1 of Deinococcus sp. LM3. Lineage (NCBI taxonomy): Bacteria > Thermotogati > Deinococcota > Deinococci > Deinococcales > Deinococcaceae > Deinococcus > Deinococcus sp. LM3. The sequence goes on from NZ_MUFV01000001.1 coordinate 994,703, forward strand.
CGACATCAGCTGCAGGTAATCGATGACCACCAGCCCCAGCTGACCGTGCTGCGCCGCGATCCGCCGCAATTTGCTGCGCAGGCCGTTCAGCGTCAGGTCCGCCTCGTCGTCGATGATCATCGGCGCGTCCGCCAGACGACCCGCCGCGTGCGCCAACCGCTCGAAATCACGCTCGTTCAGCTGCCCGCTGCGAATGCGGTTCATGTCCACCCGCGCCTCACTGCACAGCATGCGCAGCGCCAGCTGCACCGCCGGCATCTCCAGACTGAACACCGCGACCGCCTTCTCGCCGCGCAACGCCACGTTCTGCGCGATCGACAGCGCGAAGGCCGTGTTGTGCAGGCAGATGTCCGCCGCGATGAAGTTCGCGTCACCGGGCACCGTCAGGTCGTACACCTGCTTTTCACCCACGTCCTCGATGGCGACGATGTCGTCCCAGTACAGGGCGTCACTGCCCAGCAACGCCAGATGCGGGCTGTCCAGCACCGCCGCGTACCGGGCCGCGCGCCGCTGCGGCAGGCCGCGCGCCGTGTGGGCGTTGTAGCCGCTCCCGGTCTGCTCACCAGCCGCGCGGGCCAGGGCAGACAGGCTCAGACCGCCGGCCTGGGCAGCCTGCCGCACATGCACCCACGCGCCGGCCGGCAGGTGACCCACGTTGCTGCGCAGCCCGGCACTGACCGGAACGTCCCGGCGCGCCTTCTCGCCCACCCAGCCGATCTGCTGCTGGTACACGGCGACGCTGCGCGGCTCGGTGATCTCGACCCGCCAGGACCGCCCGGTCTTGCGCCTCAGCTTCGACACGATCCCGAAACGCGTCAGGGCGTGATGCACGTCACGCGCCAGCCCCTCACTGGCCACCGTGAACTCGATACGTGCCTTCCCGGCCAGTGCATACAGCGTTCCGTCGCACGACAGCAGCACCCGCAGGAACGACGCCAGTCCCTCCCGCGTCAGGGTCCAGATCACGTCCGGAATCCGCTTGCTGTCCGCGTACTCACCCCACACGCCCAGCTCACGGAGCCACTCGGTCAGGGGGTTCACGCGGTTCTTCTGCTCGCCGGGCAACCAGCGGCGGCTCAGGCGGAAATCAATCCCGGTGCGGGCGTCCGCCACCATCTCGACATCCGGGAACTCGGTCTTCAGGCACGCCCGGAAATCCTCAACGAGTTCCGGATCGGCGTTCGTGAACCTCGGGCTGCTCTGCGTGAGGCCACCCCCGGCCAGCAGGTACGCCAGCAGCCGCACACGCTGCGGACTCCAGGCATCGGCGGAACCGAACACGGCCACCTCGCGCGGCACGGCGATCCGGTCACCCACCCGCAGGTCGTACAGGGGCGTCCAGCCGTCCACACCCAGGAACGGGTGGTGCGGCGTCGTCTCGACCACCCGCCCCGTGCGGGTCGTCACGCGGCGCACCGGCTTCACGCCACTGTCGATCCACGCTCCCACCCGCGACTCCCGCACCCTCCCGTCCGGCGTGACGCTCAGCACAGTCGGCAACTCGCGGCGCACGAACGCCTCCACCGTGATCCGCTCGCCTGTGCCCGGCACGTCGATCAGCGTGTCGGCCGACACGCACTTCCCCATCGAGGGACGCGCCGCCAGCACGTTCAGGCTGCCCTTCTGCAACCCGCTGATCTGCTCGTCCAGGTCGCGGAACCCGCTGCTCACGCCGTCGGGGATGCCCTTGTTCTGGTGCAGCAGCGTGATGTACTCGAAGGTCTCCGTGACGACCTCGTTCATCGCCTGGTACGCCTCGCCCTTCTTCTTCTGCTCGGCCACCTCGAAGATCATCTTCTCGGCGCGGTCCAGCAGGTCCTCCAGCGGCAACTGCCCCTCGTAGGCCAGCTGCATGGCCTTCCCGGACGCGCTGATCAGCGCGCGCAGCGTGTGTTTCTCCTGCACGATGCGCGCGTAATGCTCCGCGTAAGCGGCGGTGGGCACCTGATCCGACAGGCCGATCAGGTACGTCAGGCCGCCCACCTCGTCCAGCTGCCCCTTGACGCGCAGGTCCTCGCTGAGCGTCACGAGATCCACCGGTTCACCCCGCTCCTGCAGGGTGCGCATGGCCGTGAAGATCTTGCGGTGCCCCTCGCGGTAGAACATCTCCGGAGCGACCGAATCCCCCAGCTGATTCAAAGTGTCGTTGTCGAGCAGAATGCTGCCCAGCACGCTGATTTCAGCGTCGTTACTGTGCGGCGGAACGCGCGGCGTGAGTTCCAAGACAAGCCTCTCTTCCGGCACGCGGCGCACGCCCCGGCCCCCTCAGGAAGCCCAGCGCCGCGCACGCGACCACAAATTCAAGTAAGTGTGGGGACACAAGCGTCCCATTCGCCAGGACCACCCACTCGCCCCGGCTGAACTGCCCAGCAGCATAGCACCCCACACCCCCTACAGCCGCTTCTCACAAACCCTTACAACGCACTCACGGAGTGCAAAAAGAACCAGAAATACCGACCCCACCAAGGAAACACCCCGACACACCACTCCGCGCGCACTGTTACAGACCTCGCCATTCCGTAAGACTCCTGTGAGAAACACAACCGTACTCTGAACACAGCAAGGACGGGAGACACCCGCACCTGCCAAAGCCATACGCAGGCAGGACCGGACCATACATCCCTTATCCGGACCCGCCGCACCCAGGAGAACACCATGAAAAACAGCACCCAGGGCTTCACCCTCATTGAGCTGCTCATCGTCATCGCCATCATCGGCATTCTGGCCGCCGTCCTGATCCCCAACCTGCTCGGCGCCCAGAAGCGTGCGTACGACACCGGCGCGGCCAGCTGCGCCAAGAGCATCCAGACTGCGCAGGCGACGACCCAGGTGGACAAGCAGGGTTACTTCGGAATTGCCAAAGCCAGCAGCAACACCACCCTTACAAGCTTCACTCCTACGCAAGTAACTGTCGGCTCTCTGGCTGCGGCCCTCACTCAGGCCGAGATCGACAACATCGGCCTGGCCAAGAACTGCCTGGATAAAAACATGGTGATCGCCACTACAACCGCTCCGAGTGGCTCGAACGCAACGTACGCCATCACCGTCGGTGATGTCCGCGGCTCCAAACTCTACACCGTGACGCCCAGCGACCTGACCTCGGCCTCCGGCGCCCCCAGCTAATACACACTGCAAAATCAATGGTAAGGATGCCACTTCATAAGAAGTGGCATCCTCCATATAGGTAAAGATAGATGAAGCATGAAGATATAGGTTTTACTCTAATCGAGATTTTAATTGCGATAGCAATAATTGGAATTCTTGCTATCATAGTGCTACCCAGTCTTATCTCGGCCCAGAAACGCTCTTACGATACAGGTGCGCGAATGTGCGCGAAAAGCATGCAAACTTCACAAGCTATATTTTACCTTGACAATAAGAAGTATACTCCAATGAGTGGTCAGCAGCCTGATGTTGAGGAAATTTTGAGGGAGCTGAATAGACATTGCAAAAATATAAATATTTTCTACAAAGATAGATCGCTGACCAATACATTTAACACAGACTATATCTTCGACATATGGGACGCGAGAGGGACTTCGGTAATTACGGCTACACCTTTAAATATATCTAGCAATGTAGTTGGAGCAACCCCGTTTTCAAATAATGGCTCAGGGGGCCAGAATTTCCCATGAAAAATTTTAATCAACGTCCCGCCTCTACATTAACTATAAATCTTTTTTTATTCTCATTACTCGCGTTACCGTTAATTATTAATCCGACCATATCGCTATCCTATGACACAATATACCTTAATCCAAAAGTTTACTGGATCTATTTAGTTATACTACCAGTTTCGGCATCTATTCTTTTTTACAATAGGAAGGAAATTACTAAATATCCGGTCGGTTTTTATATTATCGCAGCTTTCTTAGTATGGATTTTAATAAACGGTATATTTTTTCACAGAGAATTTGCAACTTGGCTTGGATCCAAAGATAGAAAAGATGGGATATTCATGCACATCACATACTGCATTATTGCTCTAGGCGGTATGACATTATTAATGCAGGAAGGGAAGCATAAAACCATGCATCTTGTTGTGAAATACACAACGATTGGCTCTATTGCCCTCTCGCTAACGAATATACTTCAGCAGTTGAACTTGATTGGCATTTTAGGAACTGAAGCTTATGAAGGTGTCATAGCCACACCTTTTGGTGGAACGCTTGGCCATCGCGGTTACATGGGGGGAGCGGCAGCACTTCTATTGCCTGTTCTAATTTGGTCACAAGTTCACAGTTTATCGAGAAGGATAAAAATATTAAATGCCATAGCTATAGTTTTCACGACATGGTCTCTCGCCGGGTCTTGGTCGCGCGGGCCGTGGCTCGCAGGCATGGTGTCCGTCATCTGGCTGCTAATACTTGAGAAAAGGCTCATTAACTGGCGAACAATCGCCACCCTTTTAATGGGTATTTTATTGTTCTTGTTATCATCTTTTTTATGGAACCCCAACGTCCGTGCTTTTGGGAAAAACGGAGATGCCGAAATTACAGGAACTAACGGACGCGATAAAATGTGGAGCTCTGCTGTAAAAGGGATCCTCCAGCAACCTCTGACAGGCTGGGGGTCACCCGCTCTATGGCGTATCATGGCTACACAAAACGACGCATATCTGGTTCCCGAAAGCCAGGATACAGAGAATTGGAAGGTGTACAGAGTTCCGAAAGGTCCGGATTCCGCTCCCAGTTTTGTCATCGAGAATAAAAATGGCGAACGCCATGGCCTCGATTTCACTATGAACAAGACACATAATGAATTTCTAGATTATGCTGCTACATATGGTGTTCCCGCACTTCTTTTATTCGCAGCAATTATAGGTATGAGCATCTGGGGTAGCCGCAATGTCATGCCCGGCATCTCCGCAAGCATCGTCTCATATGCGATATATCTGCTGACGTGGCCGGAGATAGTTAGATTCGCTCCGATCGCTTGGTTTTTAATTGGAATTGCCCTTGCATCTTATCAAAACGGGTCTATATTTAAAGCTAATCGAGGATATGTTCAGTCAGGTATCTTATGAATAAACTTATCAAAAAGCCACCAATTACATCTGCCCTGAAAGAATGGGATACCCAGTCCTGCCTCCTAACCGATGGTTCTCTGTCGCTGCTGGTCCGGAAGGGTGGGATCATGGAGACGCATGCCGGATTCGAGGTGGAGCACCGGTCGTTCCTGCTGTATCCGACGTTCCTGCACCAGAATCCGGCGGAGCTTCAGCCGCAGTACCAGTCGCTGCTGCGTGATGATCCGCAACCGGGTGTGATTGATTTTCCGGCGCTGGCGGAGGTGGTGGCGGTGCACAAGGTCGAGTCGCTGGACAGGGCACTCAGGTTGGAGCCTTTGCAGGCGTTGAGGGGCGCGGGCATCGAGCGGCGCTTTCACTACCGGAACCGTCCGTGGGTACATGCGCTGCTGTTGCGGGTGCAGCCGCTGCTGGAGCCGCTGGTCCTGCCGGAATCGGCGGGGATGCTGGGCTGCGTGAGCTGGGTCCCGCTGGACGGCGTGACGGTGCGAGCCGGGGAGCCGGTGGTGCCGGAGGATGTGCTGGAAGCGCGGCGACTGGAGCTGGAGCAGTTGCTGGCATGAGTGAAGGGGAGGCAGCGGGGCCTCCCCTCTCCTCTTTCGGCTGCGCCCTTGTTACTGGGCGTCGAGGTCGTAGTTGTTCAGGAGGGTGGTCTGCACGCCACCCTGGGTGTCGGTGAGGTTCCAGCCGGTTTTCGTGCCGGCCAGGAACTGGTTGTCGCGCTGGGCGAGGACGAGTCGCTTGCCGTTGTCTTTACTGAGGACGGTGTCGCCGGCGTCGTAGCGGTTGTTGCTGTTGGCATCGCGCAACACGATGACGCGGTAGTAGCCGTACGGGACGTTGCTGGGCAGATCGAGAGCGTACCCGCCGGTCAGGAAGCGGTCGAGGATCTGTCCCTGGGTGCCGTCGGCGGTGTACTGGCCACCGTTGTACCCGACGATGGCGAGGCGGAGGTTCTGGTCGGCAGTGAAGCCGCGCAGCTGTCCGGTGACGTCCTTACGGACGGGGTTGCCGGCGAGGGTGCAGGCGCTGAGGGTCAGGGTGCCGAGGGCAGCGGCGGCAAGCAGCTTGGTGTTCATGGGTGGTCCTCCGGGAACGGGCAGTGACTGAGCAGTTACAGTGGCTGCACGGTAACGCGGGCCCTGTGTGGGGGGTAGGCGAGGTTCCTTGCGGTCTTTCTCATGGGTGGTGGAGTGGGGTGGGACGCCGGGGGCAGGAGCGGGCCTATACTCGCGGGCATGCAGAGGCAGCCGTTTACAGCGTTAGCCGCCGTGTACGACGCGATCATGGCGGATGTGGAGTACGACCACTGGGCGGACTTCGTGCTGACGTTCGCGCGGGACGGGGGCCTGGATGGGTCGGGGGGGGCACTGGACCTGGCGTGCGGCACGGGCGGGTTCACGCGGGAGTTACGCGCGGCGGGGCTGGACGTGACGGGCCTGGATTTCAGTGAGGAGATGCTGCGCGAGGCGCGGTCGCGGCTGCCGGGCGTGCCGTTCGTGCAGGGGGACCTGCGGTCGTTCACGCTCCCGGAGCGGTTCTCGCTGGTGACGTGCGTGTTCGACAGCCTGAACAACCTGCTGACGCCGGAGGATCTGGGTGCGGCGCTGGGGCGGGCGCGGGCGCACCTGCGGCCCGGCGGGTTGTTCGCGTTCGACGTGAACACCCGCGTGGGCGTGCGGGAGTTGTGGGAGGGGGACGCGATTGAGGGTCTGGCTCCCATGGCGGACGGCGGCGAGGTGCATTACCACTGGTCGCACCATCATGATGCGGAGGCGGACCTGGGGGTGGTGCAGGCGTTCTGCCGGGTGGGTGAACTGGAGTTCGTGGAGACGCACCGGGAACGCGGGTACGACCCGGCAGACCTGGAACCGCTGCTGGCGGCGGCGGGCTTCGCGCGGTGGGAGATCGTGGAGTACCCGGATTACGCGCCGCCGGAACCGGACGCGCCGCGCGTGTGGGTGTTCGCGTGGGCGGGGGACGACCAGTGACCGGGCTGACAGTCCCAGCCCGGAGCCTGCCGGTGCTGGGCGCGGGCGGCTGGGGCACGGCGCTGGCGGTGAACGCGGCGCGCAACGGTCCGGTGACCCTGTGGGCGCGGCGCGAGGCGTTCGCGGCCCAGCTGGAGCGCGAGCGGGTAAATGCGGAGTACCTGCCGGGCGTGGCGTTGCCCGCGCCGCTGCGGGTCACGCCGGACCTCGCGGGGGCGGTGGAGGGGGCGGCGTTTGCGCTGGTGGTCGTGCCGAGCGTGGGCGTGCCGGACCTGCTGGCCGAGCTGCCGCGTGAGCTGGGCGTGGTGCTGTGCGCCAAGGGCCTGGGGCCGGACGGTGGGCAGTTGACGGTCCTGGCGCGCCGCCTGGGCTTCGGGCGGGTGGCGGTCCTGAGCGGCCCGAATCACGCCGAGGAGATCGGGCGGGGTCTGCCGGCCGCGACGGTGGTCGCCAGCCGGGACGCGGCCTTTGCGCAGGAGGTGCAGGCGGCCCTGATGACCCCGGCGCTGCGGGTGTACACCAGTTCCGACGAGACGGGCGTGGAACTGGGCGGCGTGCTGAAGAACGTGGTGGCGCTCGCGGCGGGCATGGTGGACGGCCTGCGGCTGGGCGACAACGCCAAGGCGGCGCTGATCACGCGCGGCCTGCGCGAGATGGACCGGTACCTGCGCGCCGTGGGCGGCCAGGAGGACACGGTGTACGGCCTGAGTGGCCTGGGTGATCTGGTGACCACGGCCACCAGTCGCCACAGCCGCAACCGCGCGGCGGGCGAGGCGATCGCGCTGGGCGAGCATCCCGGTCAGGGTGGGAAGGTCGTGGAGGGCCTGCGCACGGCGGGCCTGCTGGACGCCTGGGCGCAGGCGCAGGACGTGGACCTGCCGATCGTGCGGGCGGTCGCGCAGGTCGCGGCGGGCCAGCAGACACCCCAGGCGGCGCTGGCGGAACTGATGACGCGCGACGCGAAACCCGAGCATCTCGACTGACCCTCGCGGCGCGGCGAATCCTGTCCCGGCGGCACCGACCGGGGCTGTTTTCCTGCGTCCCACAGGGGCTTTAGCTGGGCTTCATGCGGCCGGCTATTGCAGCATCTTGTACCTCAAATCGAATAGACGTACAAGTGCTTGTACGCCCTGCGGGCGGGTGGTACAGTCAGCCATCTCAGGAACGGCCCACTTCACCGGCCACCACCGCAGCCCAACCCCACGGCCCCCACCGGGTCGGCGGCGGTTTCATGCTGTGATTCCCCCACCCCCCCACTCGCAAGGAGAACCACCGTGACCACCCTCAGCGCCCAGCCCCTGACCAACTTCGACGACAACGCCCACCACATCGCCCGGCGGCAGTACCTGCAGGGCAGCGACGGCGACCTGAGCGGCATGTTCCGCCGCATCGCCACCTGGGTCGCCGGGGCCGAAAGTGAAAGCGTACGCGACCACTGGGCGCAGAAATACTACGACCTGATGGCCGAGAAGAAATTCTGCCCCGGCGGCCGCGTCCTGGCCGGAGCGGGCACCTCGCACGGCAACGTCCTGAACTGCTTCGTGCAGGGCGCCACCGAACACGATCCCAGCACCTTCGAGGGCGTCATGGAAGTCGCGAAGAAACTCGCGCTGGTCACCAAGGTCGGCGGCGGCAACGGCGTGAACCTCGACGTGTACACCCCCCGCGCGCAGGGCAGCCGCCCGGACGCCGGCGTGCGTGGCTGGGCGTACATGAGCGCCGCCCACGCCGACGTGACCGACTTCATCGAGGGCCTCATGCGGCCCCCCACGCAACCCGACGGTGACAAGCAACCCGTCGCCGTGCGCAACTGGACGCGCGTGGTGTACGGACAGGTCATCAACCCCGAACTGGTCGCGCTGGCCCGCGCCAACGGCGTCGCCGTCGTGAAAGCCATGCCCGAAGGCGTGCAGGCCGTCCCGGACGACATGGGCGGCATCATCGACGCGGCCCGCAAGGTCGCCGACGACGCCAAACTCGGCCTGGAGCCCCGCATCGACCTGAGCCACATGCGGCCCGAAGGTGCGCCCATCAAGGGCTCGGGCGGCACCAGCAGCGGCCCCGTCAGCTTCCTGCTCGAAATCTTCGACAACTTCCTGGAATGGTCCAACCGCGGCGCGGAACAGAGCGGCCCCATCAACACCCTGCGCTTCGTGTACGCCCCCGTCCTGCGCGTCGTCCGTCAGGGCGGCACCCGGCGCGGCGCGGGCATGGCCACCATCTCCATCGAGCACCCGGACGTCCTGGACTTCCTGACCGCCAAGGACCTCGACCGCGAGGCCGCCGAGGGTGACATCAGCACCTTCAACATCAGCATCCTCGTCACCGAGAAATTCTGGGACACCCTGCAACGCGACGCTCTGTGGCACGTCAGCGTGCAGGACGTGCCCGGCAAGTACGCCCTGCACCCCCAGGCAGAACCCTACACCGGCACGCTCCCCACCCTCCCCGACCGCGAGGAGGACGGCGCGCGCGGCGTGCCCGTGTACACCACCGCCAGCAACGGCAAGATCGACCCGACCGACACCCGCCCCGGCCTTCCCGCCCGGTGGCTGTGGGACCAGATCGCCCAGCACGCCTGGAGCACCGGCGAACCGGGGCTGATCTTCGTGGACCGCATCAACCAGTACAGCGCCCTGAAGAACCTCGGCAAACGCTACGAGATCCGCAGCACCAACCCCTGCGTGACGGCCGACACCTGGGTCAGCACGGCCATGGGCGCGCGGCAGGTGCAGCACCTGATCGGGAAGGACTTCTGCGCCACGGTCAACGGCGAGTCCTTCAACGCGCGGGGCGGCTTCTGGCTGACGGGCGTGAAACCCGTCCTGAAAGTCACCACCCGGCGCGGGTACGAACTGCGCCTGACGGACAACCACCAGCTGCTGAAAGTCGTGCGGCAGACGCGAGACACCCAGGAAACGCAGTGGGTGGAAACCGGCACCCTGAACGCCGGGGACCGCATCATGCTCAACGACCACCGCGACGTGACCCCCTGGGCCGGCGCCGGTAACCGCAGCGAGGGCTGGCTGCTGGGCAGCCTGATCGGCGACGGCACGTTCATCACGGACAAGGCCCGCCCGATGGCCGCGCTGGGTTTCTGGGGCGAGGAACGCCACGCCCTGGCCGACGCCGCACAGGGCGCCCTGAGCCGGATGGGCGCCGTGAAGAAACTCTGGCGCAGCGACGACGAACAGCGCGCCCGCATCCGCCTGAGCAGCGAGGCGCTGGCGGAACTGGCCGCGAAGTACGGCGTCGTTCACGGGCACAAGACCCTGACCGACCAGATCGAACAGGGCGGCTTCGAGTTCTACCGGGGCGTGCTGCAGGGCCTGTTCGACGCGGACGGCAGCGTGCAGGGCACGCAGGCCAAGGGCGTCAGCGTGCGCCTCGCGCAGTCCGACCTGACCCTCCTGAAACGCGCCCAGCGCATGCTGGCCCGCCTGGGCATCCTGAGCAGCCTCCACACCGAACGCCGTCCCGCCGGAACGCACACCCTGCCCGACGGGAAAGGTGGCGCCGCCCAGTACGCCATCCAGGCGCAGCACGAACTGATCGTCAGCGGCAGCAACCTGCACACCTTCGCGCAACTGGTGAACTTCCGGGACGCCCGCAAGGCCGCCCAGCTGAACGACCGACTGGCCGCGTACACCCGCGACCTGAACCGCGAACGCTTCAGCGACGAGATCGTCAGCATCCAGCCCGACGGTGAAGAAGCCGTGTACGACGTCACCGTGCAAGACGTCCACGCCTTCGACGCGAACGGCATCCTGGCCCACAACTGCGGCGAGATCCCGCTGACCGTCGGTGAACCCTGCGACCTGGGCGCCATCAACCTCGCCGCGTACGTCAAGGACAGCCGCTTCGACGAGACCACCTTCCGCGCCGACGTGCGCACCGCCGTCCGCTTCCTGGACGACGTGCTGGACGTGAACGTGTTCGCGCTGGAAGACAACCGCGTGGCCAGCCAGGACCTGCGCCGCCTGGGCCTGGGCGTCATGGGTCTCGCGGACGCCCTGATCAAACTGGGCCTGCGGTACGACAGCGACACCGGCCGCCGCGTCATCTACGACATCATGAGCGCCCTGCGGGAAGAAGCCATCGCCGAGAGCGAGAACCTCGGGCAGGAACGCGGCGTGTACCCCGTGTACGAACGCCACGCCGACAAAGTCCCCCACGCGCCACGCCGGAACGTCGCCGTGCTGACCGTCGCCCCCACCGGCACCACCAGCATGCTCATGGGCGTCAGTAGCGGCATCGAGCCCGTGTTCAGCCCGTTCATCTGGCGCAAGATCGGCAGCGAGTACCGCGCCCTGCTCGCCCCGCTGTTCGTCGAACTGCTCGAAACGTACCCCGCGCCCGACGGCATGCAGGACCCCCAGGGCAACTGGAACTGGGACAAGGTCACCGAGGCCGTCAGCGAGAACCACGGCAGCGTCGTCGGCCTGCCCTTCATCCCCGACGCGCTCCAGCAGGTGTTCGTCTGCGCGCACGACATCAAACCCGTCGATCACGTCCGCATGCAGGGCGTCGTGCAGTGCGCCTTCGACGCCGAAGGCTTCGCCGCGAACAGCCTCAGCAAGACCATCAACCTCCCCAACAGCGCCACCCTGCAAGACGTGCAGGACGCGTACAGCGAGGCGTACCGCACCGGCTGCAAAGGCATCACCGTGTACCGCGACGGGAGCCGCCAGTTCCAGGTGCTGAGCACCAGCAAGAAAAAAGACAAGACCGAAGAACCCGCCCCGGCCACCGACGCCAGCGCCGACGTGATGGGCGAAGCCACCCCCCAACCCACCCCCACCCCGGTTGCCGCCACGCCCGCCCCGGTTGCCGCCCCCGCCGCCGCGCAGGCCACCCAGCCCGCCCCACGGGCCGTGTACCAGCGCCCCACCCGCCTCAGCGGCATCACCGACATGATCAAACTCACGGACCCCACCAGCGGCCACCGCCGCAGCTTCCTCGTCACCGTCAACCACCTCGACCGCAAACCCGTCGAAGTCATGGTCATCAGCGGCCGCGCCGGCGACGAAGCCAACGCCGACAGCGAAGCCCTCGGCCGCGTCGTATCCATCGCCCTGCAACACGGCGTGCCCGCCCAGGCCATCATCAAAACCCTGCGCGGCATCAACGGCGGCCTGTACGGCAGCTACAACGGCCGCCTCGTCGGCAGCAAGGCCGACCTGATCGCCGTCGCCCTCGAAACCTTCCAGAAAGACATGGAAGCCGCCCAGCTCCCCCCCCTCGCCGGAGGCAGCACCGACACCCCCGCACCCGCCAGCGCCGCCCCCAGCGGCGTCAGCGTGGAAGGCATGGACGGCATGAGCCGCGACCGCTGCCCCGTCTGCGAGGAACGCGCCGTGATCCGCGAGGAAGGCTGCCTGAAATGCCAAGCCTGCGGCTACAGCAAATGCGGATGAACAAGGAGGGGCTACGGCCCCTTTTTTCTCCCAGAAATGGAGGTGATTCCAATGAAATCGACGCCCTAGGCCACGCCTAGAACGTCGGAAACCAGATCGAAACGGCCTCGTTGGGGGAGGCAATCTGGCTACTGTGGAAAGTGCTCAGAGCGTACCCCTTCGAGGCCGAAAAGGCAACTCGGCAACAGTTCGTCCGCCTTCCTCCATCAAGGGAGTCAACGTATGCCAAACAAGAAGACCAGCCCAAAAGCTGCTACTGCCGCCTCGAAGGTCCTCTCGAATCCTCGCAGCACAATTACGCAAAAGCGCGCAGCAGCAAGTGCACTTAGCCAACGCGAGAAGGGAAAAAATAATGGCCTTAAATCGAGAGAGGTTCCTCCGGGGCGTTCAAGAAAAGGCGGCGCAAGTTTATTTCGCTCGGGCTCAGTTAATAGCAGCAGAAACTACGTGTGCGATCCACAACCAGAGTCCGACAGTTGAGTTACATGGCGACCGTTTAGCAATATCCGGTTGTTGCGCAGAAGTCAGGGAATCCGTCTTGGCGCAACTAAAATCCAGCAGTAAGTAAAACTGGTCAACGCAGGCGCTCGCAAAATTTGCGAGCGCTTATCGATTTAAACCGAATCAGTCCCGATATTGATATTCAGCATCGTAACGATCAGAGATACGCTACCTTCCGGGCATGACTCCTTTCCGGTTGCTTGGTGGGTTGCTGCTGTCCCTTGTGCTGTCCACGGGTGCGGCGCAGACGGTGGCGGACGTGCAGAAGCTGCCGCTGGTGCATGATCCGCTGGTCAAGACACCCAGAGCAGCACTGAGCGCCGCCGATCAGCAGGCCGTGACCACCCTGGCCCGCACGCTGAACGCCCGGACCGAAGTGCAGGACCTGAAGCAGAAGTGGCCGTACAGTCAGGGGGTCAGCCTGAAAACGGCGTTGTTCACGATCTCCGCGCCGTTCCGTTCGGGCACGCCGGAACGCCTGACGGTGTTCAGTGTCTCGGAGGCTGAGCCACCCGTGCTGCTGTTCGTCCTGAGCGGCGCGAAAGGCCTGACGGCTGATCTTGTGGAGCCAGCGACTGATGTCGAATTCTGCGGGGTGGGACAGGGGTATTCGCTGCGGGATGTGGATCAGGATGGCCTGCGTGAGGTGGCGTTCACTCTGGATTGCACTCCTGGGGAAATGATGCTCACAGACCTGTACCTCTTCCGGTATGGTGCGGGGAAATGGGTCTTCTGGCAGGCCTTCCCGGTCAGTTCATCGTATGGCGGCGGATGGGAAGGTCACGAGCAGTCCATCAAAATCCATGTTCGGAAGGGCAAGTCTCCTCAGTTTTATGGTCTGCTGGACCGGCGTGAGTGGGCTGGTCCTCCCGAATTCGTTTCAAGGACTGATACGGATTCCGATTAATTAGCCAACAAGGGCCACCAGTAGAAGAGCGTGTGACGAGTGACCAGATCAGGTTGACCTTCCAACCAGACGCAGCGATCCGAGAGTGCTGCCTCCACCTCCTTGATGCTCTTGAACGCTCGATTCGCAATCGGTACATCCGTCAACTCCCACAGCCGTTCCGCTGGCTGCAATTCCGGCGAGTACGGCGGCAACGTCACCGTCTGAATCCCCTCAGGATGCCCGTCATCCGGTGGCAAATGGAAACCGGCCCCATCCTGAACGACCAACACACGATGGTCGGCGCCCGCGCCGACCTTCTGCGCAAACGCCGTCATGACGGCCGCATACGCCTGCTTGTTCACCACCGGGATCAACCAGAACAAGCTCTCGCCACTCTCCGGATTGACAAACGCGTACACATACAACCACTCGTATCCAGGCTGAACTGGACACGTCAACGGCTGCCCAGTTGGCGCCCACATGGAACGCCGGATCGGTTTGAGCCCGATTCGATGTTCGTCCATGCACCACAGAGAGACACGCGGTGAGAGACGCTCCGCCAGGCGGAGCGTCTCGGTCAGGACTTTGTTTTGAACGCTTCCTTGGCGGCCTCATCGCCGCCAACGTGCCGGGGTCGAGGGCGTTGAGGCGTGAAGCCCGCCGCCCGTAGGAATTCATAGGTGCGCCCGAGATGGACGGCCATTCCGTACTGCTGCTGAAGCCAGTCTTGAACGTCTTTACCGGACCACACGATGCCCTGCTCGAAGTCGGCGTGCAGTCGGGCAGCCAGGGTTTGTTGTTGCTCGGCCGTCAGGAGGCGGGGAGCGCCCTGGTTGGCGTGACGCGCGTCACGGAGGCCAGCGAGCCCCTGTTCGCGGTAGCGCTTGACCAGTCCGTAGACTGTGACCCGGTTGTACCGGGTCACTTGAAGGATCTCTGGCACGGGGCGTCCTTCTGCGAGGAGTGCGAAGAGTTGAGCTCTGCGTCGTTCGACGGCACAGGTACTGGCCCGGTAGAGATGCCAGAAGGTGTCAGCGTCATGCGCGAGAGGAGCGGTTAGAGGTATCTGTTTGATGCAACGATTATAATCTACTTAATCGGAGTCCGTATGATCCGACCAGGACGGTGGGAGTCATCAAATATGCGCCCAGCAGTGCGGATACGACGTGGCGGGTGCGTCACCTGTTCTAGTCGCAACAAAGCGCACGCTCTTGCGGGGGCGGGGCGGGTACGCTGCCGGTATGCCTCTGTCTGATTACTCACGCCCCTCCCCTGCTCGGATTCGTCTGTTCCTGTCGCTGCTGCTGATGCTGGTGCTGACGGCGGTGTTCGGGCGGCGGCGTCCGGGGGAACTGGGCACACGCGAGAGCCTGCGCCGCAGTTCGTTTACGCGCGTGATGTTCATGGATATCGGGGCGCTCAGCACGCTGGGGGCGCTGTACTTGGTGGTGAATGGCCGGACGCCCGTGCG
>NZ_MUFV01000001.1:1017500-1257500 GCF_002017875.1 Deinococcus sp. LM3
CGGACCGCGAGGCCCGCCGCGACCCGCGACTGCATGGGCGCGCTCGCCAGGTGCGTCAGGGCCAGGGCCAGCGCGTCGGCCGCGTGGTTGTTGAACAGTTCACGCACGCCCAGCGTCGCCTTGACCATGTAGATCACCTGCTCCTTCTCGGCGCGGCCGGTTCCCACCAGCGACCGCTTGACCTGCATCGGCCCGTAGGTGTGCACCGGCACGCCTGCCTGCGCGCACGCCAGTTGCACCACCCCGAACGCCTGCCCGACCTTGAACGCCACGTCCGCCTGCTTGCGCAGAATCTGATCCTCGATCGCCACGGCGTCCGGCCGGTACTCGGCGATCAGGCGGCTGACTTCCTCGTGCAGGTACTGAAGGCGGCGCGGCATGATCCAGGCGCTCTCGGTGGTCAGGCACACGTGGTACAGGTGGCGGGCCTTGCGCACGTCACCCTCCACCAGCCCGAGGCCGAGGTTCGCGAGTCCGGGGTCGATGCCAAGTACGATCACCCCCCCAGGATACGCCATGGAGGCCCGTCGCCACAGGAAAAACCCCCGCCTGAGCGGGGGCACGGGCCGCGCGGCCGCGCTCAGCGGCTCCGGTCGGAGGCAGCCGGACGGTCCTCGTCCAGCGGAATGTTCGCCATCAGCACGACCATGTCGCCGCGCTGCTCGATCTCCACGGAACTGTTCCCGGTCGGGAAGTACCGCCGCACGACCTCCAGCAGATCCTGACGCAGCGCGTCGACCTTGCCCGGCGGAATCTGCGCCCGGTCATACGCCAGCACCAGTTCCAGGCGGTCTTTCAGGGTCTCCTTGCTGCGGCCACGTTTCATCCAGGAAAACACGTCAGGCCCCCCCGAACAGTCGGCGCAGCGCCGCCAGGAATCCCTTGTCCTCCTCGAACTTCGGGTACGGCACGTCCTCACCCTTCAGGCGCCGGGCCGTCGCCATGAACGCCTCGCCCGCCTTGGTCTTGCCCAGCACCGCCGGCTCCCCCACGTTCGTGGACACGATGATCCCCTCGTCCTCCGGCACGATCCCGATCGGCTTGACCCCCAGGATGTCCAGGATGTCCGCCTCCGAGAGCATGTTCCCGCTGGCGACCATCTTGGGACGCAGGCGGTTGATGACCAGCCGGATCTCGTTGATCTGCTGCGCCTCCAGCAGCCCGATGATGCGGTCGGCGTCACGCACGCTGGACACCTCGGGGTTCACGACCACCAGCGCCCCCTCCGCCGGGGCAGCCGCCGTGCGGAACCCGGACTCGATCCCCGCCGGGGAATCGATCAGGATCCGGTCGAAACCCTCGGTCTCGATCAGATCCCGCACCACACCCTTGAACACCTCCGGGTCCAGCGCGTCCTTGTCGCGCGTCTGACTGGCGGGCAGCAGGAACAGGTTCTCCACGCGCTTATCGCGGATCAGCGCCTGACTCATGCGGCACTTGCCTTCCAGCACGTCCACCAGGTCGAACACCACCCGCGACTCCAGCCCCATCACCACATCCAGGTTCCGCAGACCCACATCCACGTCGATGACCGCGACCTTCTCACCCAGTTTCGCGAGTGCCGCTCCTATGTTCGCAGTGGTCGTGGTTTTACCCACGCCCCCCTTGCCGGACGTGACCACAATAACCTTGGCATTCATCTCCAGGCAGTGTACAGCCCAACCCTGAGAGACGCGCCCGCGAGTGCCAGCGGACAGTCGCGTGAATCAGGGGGTGCTGGATCTGCGGCACCACGTGGCTACCAAGGGGAATACCGTACGGCATGGCCCGAACTGCGAACTACGTGCTGTACCACAACCCTGCCTCGATGGGCGTCGGTTTCCGGGGTGAGGTCGCCAGGAGCGGATCCGTCGCCACCAACAAGGAAGCCGTTGCGGAGCGGGCCGCCACGGAAGGCGGGATCATCTGGTGCATCGGCCGACCGGACAGCAAGAGCAAACGCTACTTCCTGTACCAGCGAATCGTGGATACCCGTTGCAGTTACGGACGCTCGGACGACGAGTTCCGCGTGACCCTGACCGGGAAACCCACCTTCCGGGACGGTTACGAGAAGGACATCACGGACGAGCCGTACTTCCCGAAGATCAAGAAGCTCCTGAGCCTGGGATTACAGAGCGTCAGTGACCGCGACATTCTGGACGCTTTCGAGCGGGAGTTCGCGGGCAACGCCCGAACGTAACTGAGCCCCTCTCCCGGGGTGATCCTGTAATCCAGTGCGTCGCCCGGCGCGGCCCGTCCCTGTAGAGTGGCGGGCTGAACCTCTGTGCCCCCGGGGTGCTGGGTGCGGCGCAAGGGAAGGAGTAGATGATGATGGAAGGCAATGGTCCCGCTGTGGCGGGCGCAAAACGGGTGGGGTTCATCAGTCTGGGGTGCCCGAAGGCGCTGGTGGACAGCGAGCGGATTCTGACGCAGCTGCGGTTCGAGGGCTACGAGGTGGCCGCCAGCTACGAGAACGCGGACGCGGTGATCGTGAATACCTGTGGGTTCATCACGCCGGCGGTCGAGGAGTCCCTGAGTGCGATCGGTGAGGCGCTGGAGGCGACAGGGAAGGTCATCGTGACCGGGTGCCTGGGCGAGCGGCCTGAGAAGATCATGGAGCGGCACCCGAAGGTCGCGGCGATCACGGGCAGTGAGGCGGTGGATGACGTGATGGGTCACGTGCGCACCCTGCTGCCGATCGATACGAGTGCGTTCACGGGTCTGCTGCCGGTGGCGGCGCCGGGCACACGGGCGGACGCCGTGCAGCCGGAGCGGGAGGATACGCGGCACGGGGACGTGTTCGCGCCGAGCGTGAAGCTGACGCCTAAGCACTACGCGTACGTGAAGATCGCGGAGGGCTGCAATCACACGTGTTCGTTCTGCATCATTCCGAAGTTGCGGGGGTTGCAGGTGTCCCGTGACGCCGGGTCGGTGCTGTACGAGGCGTACCGGCTGATCGCGGGCGGCACGAAGGAACTGATGATCATCTCGCAGGACACGAGTGCGTACGGCGTGGACGTCCGTTACCGCGAGAGCGAATTCCAGGGCGAGCAGGTCCGCGCGCACCTGACGGACCTGGCTGTGAAGCTGGGCGAGATGGGCGCGTGGGTGCGGATGCATTACGTGTACCCGTACCCGCACGTGGAGAAGATCGTGGAACTGATGGCGCAGGGCAAGATCCTGCCGTACCTGGACGTGCCGCTACAGCACGCCAGTCCGAAGATCCTGCGGTCCATGCGCCGCCCCGGTGCGGGCAAGCAGCTGGACACCATCCGCCGCTGGCGGGAGATCTGCCCGGAACTCGTGATCCGCTCCACGTTCATCGTGGGGTTCCCCGGTGAGACGGAGGCGGACTTTCAGGAGTTGCTGCAGTTCCTGGAGGACGCCCGCCTGGACCGCGTGGGGGCGTTCACGTACAGCGACGTGGACGAGGCCGACGCGAACGCCCTGCCGGACGCCGTGCCGCAGGACGTGAAGGAGGAGCGCCTGAGCCGCTTCATGGAGGTCGCGCAGCGCATCAGTGCCGAGCGGCTGGCCGAGAAGGTCGGCACCGTCATGGACGTGATCGTGGACGAGTTCAACGACGACGAGGACGACGCGCCGGGCACGAAATTGATCGGCCGCACCAAAGGGGACGCGCCGGGCATCGACGGGCAGGTGTACCTGTTCGCCGGTGACTTCGCCGGGACCGTGAAGATCGGGGACATCGTGCGAGTACGCATCGAGGACAGCGACGAGTACGACCTGTACGGCGAGGTCGTGGAGACGCCCGCCTGGAAACCCAACGTGCCGCAGCTGGGGCATTTCGGGAAGCACTGATCAGACTCCGATGGAATGGTTTGCAAACCGTTCCATCCGAGCGAAGCGAGTGGGAGCAACGCGGGTTCCGGGAGTGGAGTTGGCAGATCGGTGCCCTTCCGATCTGTCAACGCAACAGACGGAATCCGTAGGGGCGTAACGGTTACTGATGGGTGGCGGGTGTCCTGGGAACGGGGCGCCCGCCATTCCCCTGCCTGAAAGCTCACGTGCGTGCGTGCCAGACTGGGTGCATGGTTCGCCTGTACTTCAACCGCACGGGACGGCAGCCTTCGACATGGCTGCTGGACGTGCCGATCTTCACGGTCTGCCCGGCGTGCGGGTTCGTGCCACATGAGGCGCGGCGGTACGTGGGAAGCCGGTACGGGCACGTGGGCGGCTTCACCTGTGGAGGGTGCGGGGCAAGCGTGACGATTCTGGACGGTGACTGCCGCCCCCCGGTGCGGTTCGTGGCGGACGTGCCGGGCAAGCCGACGCGGTCGTTCGTGTTCGAGGACGTGTACCGCCTGAACTGGGCGGACCTGACGCGCGCCGGGGCGCTGACCCGCACGGCGCTGATCCCGCCGGGCGAGAAGGGGGACGTGGATTTCGGGGCAGCCCTGGCGGCAGTGCAGGGCGAGACGGCGCAACTGGGCGTCCCGGTCGTCCCGGCGCCGCTGCCCGAAGGGGTGTCCTGGGTGCCGGAGCCGCTGCGGGCGTGGCTGGACGCGCTGTTCACGCTGGACGGCCCCCCGGCCGGATAGCGGCCGGGCAGGCCGGGCCGGTGAAGGCAAGACGTCTGTGAGAATTGTTGCCTACACTGCCGGGGTGACCCCTGACGTCCTCCTCGTGATCTTTGCTGCCCTGCTCGGCCTGCTGGTCGGGTCGTTCTCGAACGTGCTGATCTGGCGCCTGCCGCGCGGCGAGAGTATCGCCTTCCCGCCGAGTCACTGCCCCAACTGCGATCACCGGCTGGGCGTGCCGGATCTGGTGCCGGTGCTGTCGTGGCTGAGCCTGGGTGGCAAGTGCCGGTACTGCCGGGCGCCCATCAAGGCGCGGTACCCGGTGGTGGAACTGCTGACCGGGCTGGGGTACGGCGTGATCGCGGCGCTGTTCCCGCCGCTGGTGGTCGGGTGGGGCGCGCTGGGGCTGATGGTGCTGTTCACGATCCTCCTGGTCGGGAGTGCCATTGACCTGGACACGTACACCATCCCGGACGAGCTGACGCTGCCGGGCACGGCGCTGGGCATCCTGTTCGGGTTCCTGAACGGCCGGGCCGGCACCGAGGGCCTGCCGGACCTGGCGGGCGCGGTGCAGGGCGCGCTGCTGGGCGCGGGTCTGGTCGTGGCGATCAACCAGTTCGGGTCGTGGGTGCTGCGCCGCTTCCGGGAGCGGTCGTACCCGGAAGCGCCCATCGGGTACCAGCAGATCAGTCTGGCGCTGCTGGCCGGGGCGTGGCTGGGGCCGTGGTGGGGCCTGGGCGCGGCGCTGCTGTCGGCGGCCGTGAACGTGGCGGCCCGGCGCGTGGTGCGCGTGCCGGAACTGCTGACGCTGGGCGGCCTGCTGGTCAGCGTGGTGCTGGGCAGCGCCGGGTACGGCCCGGGCATGATCCTGATGGTGCAGGGCGCACTGGCCGCGGCGGGCGCCACGTCGCTGGTGGCGGGCGTGTACTGGTGGCTGAAGTACCGTGGGCAGAGCGCAGACGAGGGGGCCGACGAACCGGCCGACGCGAGTGCCATGGGCTTCGGGGACGTGAAACTGGCCGCCGTGATCGGCGCGTTCCTGGGCTGGGAGCGGCTGCTGCTGACGCTGGTGGTCGCGGTGTTCGCCGGGGCGCTGTTCGGCGTGGCCCAGCTCGCCATGAAACGCGAGAACCGCGTGAAGTTCGGGCCGTTCCTGGCGGTGGGCGCGCTGGTCGCCCTGATCTGGGGCGCGCAGATCATCCAAGGTTACCGCGACGGCCTGGGGCTGTAAGAGAGGCAGATGGCAGATAGCGAATAGCAGATGGCAGAGACCCGGTCACGGAACCTCTGCCATTTGCCTTCTGCCATTTGCCTTCTGCCATTTGCCTTCTGCCATTTGCCTTCTGCCATTTGCCTTCTGCTGTCTACATCTTGATGCCCGTGCAGGTCACGCCGGCGTCGGCGGGGGCGCCCGTGGCGTCCCTGGCGGTGTGGATGTTGAAGTACGTGGCGTTCATCACGTCGGCGGCGGCCACGCTGCCGGTCAGGGTGAGCATGCCCGTGGCGTCGCTCTGGCCCACCAGGGCGCTGTTCATGATGGGCGCGCCGCCGCTGCTGCACGGGTCGGCGCTGGCCGCGCCCTGCAGGTGGTAGTGCGCGACGTAGTACGTGTTCGGGGCGAGGCCCATCACCCTGGCGGTGGTCATGACGGTCATGCCGTCTTTCTTCACGTCGACCATGCCGCTGGAGGCCAGGGCGCCCCCGGCGGGTTGCTTGGCGAGGGTGTAACTCATGGTGGGGGCCATCATGGCGCAGGAACCGAGGGTCAGGGCGAGGGTCGAGCCGAGCAGCAGTCTGGTGACGGTCATGGGGGAAACCTCCGGTGGGTGAGGGGCGGCGGGGTGGTGGGCCGGTGGGTTGTCGTGCGACTTGCAGTGTGCGCGTGCCGGGAGCGCTCAGAGTGTCGCCGGGGTTTCTTTATGACGGGGTGCTCAATGCGTTCTCAGGGTGGGGACGCGCTCTATACTCGGTTCAATTCCGTCCGGTTCTCCGCCCCCCCTGCCGCGCTCCCCCGAGGTGCCCATGTCCGATACCAGCCTGCCGGCCCCCGACCTTCACGCCCTGTTCGCCGCGCAGCAGGCGCAGCGCTGGCCGGCCTCGCAGACGAGCGCCGCGCAGCGTCAGGCGATCCTGCGCCGATTGCACGACGCGGTCCGCGCGCACCGCGTGCCGCTGGCCGACGCCCTGAAAGCCGACCTGGGCAAGAGCCGCGCCGAATCCGAGATCACCGAACTGCACCCGGTGCTGGAGGAGATCCAGCACGCCATCCGCCGCCTGCCGCGCTGGATGGCGCCCCGCCGCGTGGACACGCCCAGCATGCTGTTGGGGGCGCGCAGCGAGGTGCAGATGCAGGCGCGCGGCGTGACCCTGATCCTGAGCCCCTGGAATTACCCCGTGAACCTCGCGCTGGTGCCGCTGGTCGCCAGTCTGGCCGCCGGGAACACCGTGATCCTGAAACCCAGCGAGAAGGCCCCGAACGTGGCCCGCGCGCTGAGCGACCTGATCGGCAGCGTGTTTGAACCGCGGCTCGTGGCGGTCGTGGAGGGGGACGGCGAGGTGGCCCGCGCCCTGACGGAACTGCCGTTCGGACACATCTTCTTCACCGGGAGCGGTGCGGTCGGGCGTCACGTCATGCGGGCCGCCGCGAACAACCTGACGGGCGTGACCCTGGAACTGGGCGGCAAGAGCCCCGCCCTGATCGACGCCAGCGCAGACCTGGACGTGACCGCCGAGCGGCTGGCGTGGGGAAAACTGCTGAACGCCGGGCAGACCTGCGTGGCGCCGGACTACGCGCTGGTGCCCCGGCACCTGGAAGGGCCGCTGCTGCGCCGCCTGGAGGCTGTGATCGCGCGGCGCTTCGGGACGGGCGCGTGGCTGCGGGCCGGGCCCGACTACGGGCGCATGGTGGACAGCGCGGGCGTGCAGCGCCTGGAACGCCTCACGCAGGACAGCGTCGCGCAGGGGGCGCGGATCGTGCTGGGCGGCGAGTTCGACGCGCCGGGCCGGTTCATCTCGCCGACCGTGGTGAGCGGCGTGACCCCCGACATGCCCCTGATGCAGGAGGAACTGTTCGGGCCGGTCCTGCCGGTCCTGACATACGACACGCCCGAGGAGGCCCTGAGCCTGATCCGCCGCCTGGACGCGCCGCTGGCGCTGTACCTGTTCACCACCGACGAGGACATGATCCGCCGCGTTCAGCGCGAGACGACCAGCGGCGGCATGGTCGTGAACGGCGCGGTCGTGCACCTGACCAACCCCAACCTGCCGTTCGGTGGGGTCGGGCCCAGCGGCATGGGCAACTACCACGGCGAGCACGGCTTCCGCACCTTCAGTCACGAGCGGGCCGTGCTGCGTGAGCCCACGCCCAGCCCCGTGCGCTTCCTGTACCCCCCCTACGGCCGCCCGGTGCCCCGGCTGGTCGCGTGGGGCCTGCGGCAACTGGAACGCCAGAGCGGCCCGCGCGAGTGACTCACTCCCCGCCGGGGCTGTGGCTGACCGGAGCCGTCACGGCAGGCGGACGATCCAGCCGCTTCGGGAGTGACAAGGCCCTGGCCCTGCTGGAGGGCCGGACGCTGCTGGAACGAGCCTGCGCCAGCCTTCAGGACTGCCCCGCGCGCCTGCTGATCGCCCCACCCGGCCGTTACGTCCTGCCCGCCCACCTGGGCCGCTGGGACACACACCCCGACCGGCGCCCCGGCGAGGGCCCGCTGGCCGGACTGGAAAGCGCCCTGACGCACGCCCCGCCCGGCTGGGTGGCGTTCACCGGAGTGGACCTGCCCTGGCTGACCCCCGACTACTGGCGAACCCTGAGCGCCGCCATCACGCCCGGCCGCCTCAGCGTGCAGGCCACGGACGGGCAGGACCGGCCGCAACCGCTGGCCGCGCTGTACCACACGGACCTGCTGGCCCACGTGAGCGCCCTGCTGGACAGCGGGGAACGCCGCCTGAGGCGCGCCGCGCCGCCCGAACACACCGCGCTGGTCGGGGGCTTTACGGCCCGGACGTTCCTGAACGTCAACACGCCGGACGGGTTGATGGTTGATGGTTGAAAGTCGATGGAGACAGCACACGACCCCATCAACCATCAACTGTCACCCATCGACGCTCCTGCCTTCAGCCGTACTGGGCCTTGTGGGCTTTTTTCAGGGCGGCGTACTGCTCATTCGCCTCGGCCTCGTCCCATTTCGCCTTGAAGATGCGGGCGGACTCGGCCTTAACCGGGTCTTCCGGGCTGCGGGGCAGTTCCGCGCGGCCGTGCGCGCCGCTCTGGCCCTTCTTGTCCTCCGGGACCGGGCCGTCGTACTTCTTGCCGCCCCGGTGGTTCGCGTAGCGGCGGGCGCGCGTGAAACCCATCTGCAGGAACTTGCGCGCCATGTCTGCCCCCACGAACTCCCCGGCTTGCAGGTACGCCAGGAACATTCCGTAGATGACCTCACTGCTCTCGCGCGCCAGTTCCGGCGTCGCAAACCGCCAGTGCGGCAGCAACTCCGACTTGTACGGCTGGACCAGCAGCACACCCTGCTCGCCCACCCCCACCCGGTACAGTTCCGGATGCGCGCGCAGGTCCAGTTGGGCGTAATGGAGGGAGTAATCGAATTTCGGCATAGGAGTGCAGATGGCAGAAGGCATATGGCAGAGGTCCTCGGCTTTCTGCCATCTGCCATTTGCCGGGAACTCAGTTCATCCGGTCGTCGTCCATCATCGCCTGAAGCATCCAGCGGATCTTGTCGATGGTGGCGGCGTAGCCGTTGTACATGTCGGCGGTGGCGGGATCGTTGGCGTCGTCGACGGTCTGGCTGTCGTCGCGGAAGCCGCGGCCCACGCGGCTCAGGTCGTCCACGAGGTCCGCGACCTGCGTGCGGGCGTCACGGACGGTCTCGGTGGGGACCTTCACGACGCTGAAACGCTCGATGTCGGCGGGCGCGGCGATGGGGCTGCCGCCCAGCGCGACCAGACGCTCGGCCTGCTCGTCGATGGCCGGGAAGATCTCCTCGATGAACTCGTCGTACGCGAGGTGCAGGTCGCGGAAGAACCGGCCGCGGATGTCCCAGTGGTACTTCTTGAACTTCAGGTACAGGCTGATGGTCGTGGCGAGGTTGCGTTGCAGCGTCTCGGCGACCGTGCCGAACTCGGCTTCCGTCAGGTAGTTGTGGTCGACCAGGGCGTTGTTGGTGGTGTTCAGGTGCGCGGCGTCGGCGCCGCCCTTGCCGCTGGCTTTCCCGGCGACGGCCTTGCCGTCACTGGTGGCCTTGCTGGCGGATTTCTTGGCGGGTTTGGATTTGCTGGTCATGCGTTCACCGTACCCCCGTACCCGCCGGGCCGCCCATACGGGTTTCCTTTAGGCTCCGGCCACAAACAGCAGGCGGTTCCCGCGAACCTTCATGTGCACCTGCCCGGCCTCCAGCAGCTCGGTCAGGTGGGCGCTGACGACTGCGCGGTTCAGGACCACCGCCCCCGCACTGTCCATGGTGACGCCCAGCGCGCCGCACACCCGCACCAGCAGGTCGTCCACGCCCGCCGCGCCGAGCTGCACGGCCTCCAGCACGGCCGCCGTCGTGCGCGCGTACGCCGCGAGGTTCGCCGCGACCAGCCGTGTCAGATCCGGGGTGGGGTCCCCGTGACCGGGCAGCGTGACGCGCACGCCCTCCAGTTCACCCAGGCGGGCGGCCGCCTCCTTCTGCAACGCCGAGTCCGCGCAGAACGTCAGCGGGTGCTTGGCCAGGGCCACGTCTCCGAACAGCGCGTCGGCGGCGTACAGCACCTCGCCCACCCGTACGGCGTACATCATGCTGGCGTGCCCGGCCACCTCCAGCAGCTCCACCACCGCGCCCCCGATTCGCGTCAGGCCCGGTTCCGGGGCCAGTCGCGCCGGGCTGGGCGGCGCGAGCAGGAACTTGCTCTGCAACTCCCTGGGCGGGCGCGCCCCGAACAGCGTGATGGGTTCCAGAATCGGGTGCGTGATCACCGCGTCCTCCAGCGGCGGCGCGAACACCTTGAGCTCCGGGAATTTCTTCAGGATGAACGCATTCCCGCCGTGATGATCGGCGTGACTGTGCGTGTTCAGAATCCCGGTCGGCGTCAGGTTCAGCTCCGTCAGGCCGCGCAGCAGCCGGCGCGCGTGCCCGTCATCCAGCCCGGTATCCACCAGCAGCGCCCCGCCCCGGCCGTCCTCGACCACCAGACTGTTCACCGCGCCCGGCAGGTAACGCACCCCCGGAGCCAACGAGACAAGAGAACCCATGCCCGGCAGCGTACCCGCTCAGGTGCGGCAGCGGCGCGCAGGCAGGCGCGATACGGTCAGGGCATGGTTTTCCTGCCCCTGCTGCTCCTCTTCGCAGTTCAGATCACCGGCGTGGTGGTCGCTGCGGCGTTCGGGCTGGCACTGCCGTTCTCGTGGATGCTGGAACGCGCAGCCCTGCGGGGCCGCAGACCGGCCGGTGGGAGCGTCGCCACGGTCCTGACCTGCGCGGCGGGTGTGCTGCTGGGACTGGGTGTAACTCACTCGGGTGCGTTGATCACGCATACGTTTGAGGCGGCATTCATGCAGAAAAACACGCCCTCGCCGACCGACTTCACGTGGGTGTACCTGACCTTCATGACGACCCTGGTGGCACTGGGCCTGGGCCTGTCCCGCTGGCAGTACGGGCGCGTGCTGCGCCTGCACGCCGTCGTAGGTGGGCTGCTGGTGCTTGCGGGGGTGGCACTGGCCGGTGTGGTGTCGGCCGTGAAGTGACGCGTCCCGCGTGATGGGCCGCCGCACGGGCGGGCGGGTGTACCCTGCGCGCGTGTCTGCGCCCCCGCCTGCCCCTCCCGCTTCGCCCATTCCTACGCCCGTCTCCCCTGCCCCGGAGGCCGCGGCGCCCGGCCCGCCCGCGCCGTTCCGGTTGTCGGCGGCGCAGCTGGGCCTGATCGGGTCGAATTTCCTGATGTGGGGCGGGTTCTTCGCGGTGATTCCGCTCGTGACGGTGCATTTCAGCGGGTCGGTGGCGGGCGGCGGGCTGGGCTGGTCGGCGGCGAGCGTGGGGGCGGTGCTGGGTTTGCGGCAGTTGACGCAGCAGGGCCTGACGGTGTTCGGGGGGCCTGGGCGGATCGCTGGGGGCCGAAACCGCTGATCCTGCTGGGCTGCGCGCTGCGGACGCTGGGGTTCGCGTGGATGGGCTTCAGTGACTCGTGGGTGGAGTTGCTGGCGGCGGCGGTGCTGGCGGGCGTGGGGGGCGGCCTGTTCGACGCGCCTAAGAGTGCGGCGATCACGCAGGTGACCCCGCCCGAGCACCGCACGCGGATGTTCAGTCTGACCAGCATGTCCGGGAACGCGGGCATGGTGATGGGGCCACTGATCGGGGCGGCGCTGCTGGGCCTGGGGTTCCGGACGGCGGCGCTGTCGGCGGCGGCCGTGTACCTGCTGGCGGGGGCGGTGATGGCGGTCACGTTGCCGCACCTGCGGCCGCAGCGGCTCGCGGCGAGCAGTCTGGACGGCCTGCGGGCGGCGGCGGCCGATACGCGGTTCCGGCGGTTCACGCTGGTGCTGATCGGGTACTTCATCCTGAGTACGCAGATCAACGTGGCGGTCACCCTGAAAGCCATCGCGCTGGCCGGGAACGGCGCGACGGGGCCGCTGTACGGCCTGTCGGCGGGACTGGCGGTGCTGCTGCAGTACCCGCTGCTGCGGCTGGTCGAGCGCTTCGTGCCGGTGCGCTCGGCGCTGGTGGCGGCGGTGCTGCTGGTCGGCGCCGCGCTGGGGCTGATGTCGGTGGCCGCGACGTTCCCGCAACTGCTGGTCTGCGTGGCGCTGTACAGCCTGGGCACCATGATCGTGTACCCCACCCAGCAGACCCTGACAGCCCGGTTCGCGCCGCCTGGGCGGGTCGGGAGTTACTTCGGGTTCTCGGCGATCAGCCTGGGGGTGGGGGGCGCGGTGGGCAGCGTGCTGGGCGGCGCACTGGTGGACGGCGGCGCGGGGCTGGGCTTCCCGGCGTTGCCGTGGCTGACGCTGGCCGTGATCGGGGTGGTCACGGCGCTGGGGCTGCGCTGGGCGCTGCGGGGCCTGCCGGCGCACGCCGGGTCGGAATCCGGCTGAGGGGCGTTCAGGGCCGCTGGCGGAAGGGGTCGAGCGTCAGGACCGGCGCGGTCTGGAGGGCCTGCACGCCCAGTTGCAGCAGCGTGTCGCGCCCCTGCGTGAGCTGCCGGATGGCGGCCTCGTCCTGCGCGCTCACCTGATCCGGGGTGATGCGTTCGGGGTAGGGCGTGCCGTCGGGCTTGGCGTAGTTGAGGATCGTGAGTTGCACGGCCGCCTGCGACCCCACGGGGAAGACGCGGGTGGCGGTGTTGCCCACGCCGGCGGTGGCTTCCCCGATGACGGGGCCGCGCCCGGCGTGCTGGATCTCGTAGGCGAAGAATTCGCTGCATGAGGCGCTGCCGTCGTCGACCAGCACGGCCAGCGGGCCGGTCCACAGGGCCGGGTTGCTGACGCTGGCGCTCAGGCGGCCGTCTTCGAGGCGGGTGCCGCGACTGACGACCGTGCGGCTGCTGGCGTCGGCGCTGCGGGCCACGCGGGTCAGGCTGGGCAGGAAGGCGCTGACGGCACTGTCGCATTCCGTGAGGCTCCCGCCGGGGTTGCCGCGCAGGTCCACGATCACTCCGGCCGCGCCGCTGCGCTGCGCCTGCCGTACCTGATCGTGCACGGTCTGCGCGACCCGGCCGCCGGACAGGAAGGTGGGAATGCGGATCACGGCGACCTGCGCGTCCGCGCCCGGCAGGTCGCTGACCGGCACGGAGGTCAGGCGCGGCAGGTCCAGGGTGCTGCTCTCGCGGGCGGTCAGGGTCACTTCCAGGCGTTCGGTCTGACGCTGCACGTCCAGACGGATGGTCTGCCCTTTTTCGCGGGCGTCGCGCAGGTCGGCGTACAGGTACGGGCGGCCGTTCAGGCGCAGCAGGACGTCGCCGCGCCGCAGTCCGGCCTCCTCGGCGGCGCTGCCGGGCACGACCTCGCTGACCACGCGGTTCTGGCCGTCCAGCAGGGCGAGTTTCACGCCGAATTGCAGGCGGTTGCCGCCCGTGACACTGGTCACGAACTCGCGGTAGTCCTCGGGCAGCTGGAAGAAGCTGTGCTCGTCGCCCAGTGCGGTCAGCTCGGCTTCCAGGACGGGGTAGGCACGCCCCTCCTCGCAGGTGTCGGGGGTGGGGGCGCAGACGTTGTCGAGGCGCTCCTGGTACTCGCGGGTCAGGGCGGCGCGGTCCACGGTGGACAGGCCGCCGTACTCCAGGCGCAGCAGGTCGTTCACCTGATTGAAGACCGCCTGCGCCGGTGATACCTTACCCTGCGCGGCCGCGCCGGGCAGGACGCTCACGCAGGCCAGCAGCGCCGTGAGACCGGCGGTGCGGGCAGCGCTCAGCAGCGGGCGGAACCGGGCCGGGCGGTCACGGCGCGGGGGCGAGCGGCGCAGGAAGGCGTTCATGGGTAGGCCCATTCTGCTCTGGACAGATGGGAATTTGGTGGGCGGCAATTGCGACGGACATTACAGGATTGCCGCGCCAGCACGCCCTTTTCCGCCTGGGGAGCGGCGCTCCGCCCGCTGTGGCCCCCGGCAGGGGAACAGCCCGCCGTTCAGGCCGCCGGGGAGCGCTGGTACAGGTCCACGAGACGCCGCAGGAATTTCAGGCCCGGCGCGAGGCTGGACGCCTGCACCCACTCGTCGGTGCGGTGCGCGTTCCCGCCCCGGTACACGCCCACCGCGACGGCCGGCAGCCCATGCGGCACGGCGGCGTTCGCGTCGGTGCTGCTGGACGCCAGGCGGATGTCCGTGCGGATCTCGCGCGCGGCGTCCCGGACAGCGCCCAGCAGCGGGCCGCTCTGCAGGTCTCCGCCGGGCCGGTCTCCCACCCGTTCCAGGCGCAGCTGGACGCCCGCGTCACGCGCGGCGGCGTGCAGGACCGCCACGGCGCGGGTGTCGAGGTCCGCCAGGACGCGGGCGTCCAGGGAACGCAGGTCCAGCAGCAGTTCGGCCGTCCCAGCAATCGAGTTCACGCTGGTCCCGCCGGACGCCACGCCCACGTTCAGGGTGGTGCGCGGCGAGGCGGGCAGGTGCAGGGCGTACAGGGTGCTGATGGCCCGCCCGAGCGCGTGCAGGGCGCTGGGCGCCTGATCGCCCCACGAGTGCCCGCCCGGCCCGACGAACACGGCTCGGTAGCGGCGCACGCCGACGGCCCGCGTGACCGCCACGCCCAGGTACCCGTCCACCGCGATGAACGCCCCGAGTTGCGGGCGGTGCCGGGCCAGCAGGTACTTCGCGCCGCGCAGGTCGCCCAGGCCCTCCTCGCCGACGTTCGCGGCGATCCACAGCGGGCGGCGCAGCGCGCCGGTCTGGCCGCGCAGGTCACGCAGCAGCGCCGTGACGACCGCGAGGCTGGCGCTGTTGTCGCCCACGCCCGGCCCGATCAGCCGCCCGGCCTCCTCGCGGACGGTCACGTCGGTTCCGGCGTCGAAGACCGTGTCGAGGTGCGCGGCGAGCAGCAGCGCAGGGCGGCCCTCGGTGCCGGGAGGGGTCAGGCGGGTCAGGATGTTCCCGACCTCGTCACGTTCGGTCGCGTAGCCCAGTTCGGTCCACAGGTCCGCGATCAGGTCGGCGCGCCGGCCCTCCGCGAACGTCGGAGCCGGGGTCTGCGCGATGCGCGTGAGGTACGAAAGAGGCATTGCGGGCCATTGTAGACGCGCCGGGCCGGGCGGGGGGGCTGATCGGGAACAAAGTGTGAAGGCGCCGGCCCCGTTTCCGGAACAGACGCCCTCCCCTGCGGCGGGTGGTCAGCGGCGCAGCATGCGGCTGCCGATCATGCCGGCCAGCCCGACCAGTCCGGCCTTCACCATGGGGTTACTGAGCAGGCCGCCGGGCGCGAACGCCTCTTCGAGCGGGCTGCGGCCGTTCTGGGCCGGGGCCTGCGCGGTCTTCGTGTACGCGTCGATCAGGTCGTCGTCGTCGTCGGGACGCACGGCCTGCACGGGGTTGGCGGGGCTGCGCACGATGGCGTCGCCCATCTCGCGGCGTTGCTCGGGGCTCATGCCGCCCACGTACTCTTTCAGGACGGCCTGCCGCTCCTCGGGCGAGGCGTTTTCCAGGTACTCGCGGATGTACGCGGCGGCCTCCTGCGGGCTGACGACCCCGTCGCCGTTCGTGTCGCGCGGATCGAGTTTCGCCATCTGTTCGTGCCGGTCTTTCTGCTGGAAGAACATACCTGACCTCCTGGGGACTGCTGCGGAACCACGGTCGGCTCCGGCGGTTTCGGATCGTGAAACACACTCACGCTACGCAAGGCCGCCCCCCGGAACGTGAGCGCCACCTTCACCGGCCCTGCGGGAAGTGTACTGGCCCTGCGGGAAGTGACGACCCCGCGCCCTGCCTGTCGGGCCAGGGTCCGCGTCAGCCCTCGCCGGTCCGGGCGCGGCGTTTCTGGTACGCGCCGGTCAGCAGTTCCGCGATGTACTCGCGCGTGAACGGCATGCCGCTTTCCTCGGCGGCGCGGATCTCGTCGTCGCGGTCGTAGGTCAGGCGCACGAAGGTCGCGCTGTGCACCGGCGAGTGCGGGTCGAATTCCAGGATCAGGTAGCACGGCAACGTGGAGTCCAGCGGGTTGCCCACACTGCCGCAGTTGATCAGGGGGCGGCCCTCCACGTCCAGCAGCAGCGCCTCGTGCATGTCGGCGTACACGAGGGCGTCGGCGTGCTGCGTCAGACCGAACGTCGGGTTGGGCGCGAAGGATTCCAGCTGGTCATGCAGGCTGCTGTGCGGGTACAGACGGTGGAACAGGCCGCGGCTGCTGGCGTGCACGAAACGCCACCACGCGCCCCCGAACTGCTCCTCGATGCCGTACGGCAGTTCGGCGAGGTACGTCAGGCCGGCGGGCGTGAGGCGGCTGCGCGGCCACAGGTCCTGCGGGCGGTGCGTGGCGCCGGCCACGCGGGCGTCCCAGTTGCCCTGAATGACGCGCGTGGCGTGCGCCTGCGTCCAGTCGAGCACTTCACGGGGGCGGGGGCCCTTGCCCACCAGGTCCCCCAGGACCCAGATGTCGGTCAGGCCGCGCCGCTGCACGTCTGCGTGGACCGCGAGCGTGGCCGCCAGGTTGGCGTGCAGGTCCGCGAGAATGGCGAGGCGAATCATGCCCGGAGTGTAGCCCACCCCCCCACGCTCCCAGGACGCAGGCCGGGCGCTCACGGGGTCAGCCCAGTTCGTGGTACTGCCCGCGGAAGTACACCAGCGGGTCGTCGTCGGTGTAGCGGCTGTACTCCACGAAGCCCACGAACAGCGTGTGATCCCCGGCCGGAATGACCTCGTGGCGGCGGCACACCAGCTGCGCGACGCTCCCGCCGATCAGGGGCAGGCCCTCGTGCTCGAACCACGGGACGCTCTCCTCGGGGCCGGGCTTTCCGGCGAAGTGGTCACTCAGGTGCCGCTGCGTGGCCGACAGGACGTTCACGCCGAAGTGCGTGACGCTCTCGCTGCTCAGCAGGGCGTGCATCTGCGCGCGGCGGTCCACGCTGACCAGGATCAGCGGCGGCGCGAGGCTGACCGACACGAAGGCGCTGGCCGTCATGCCCCGGCGCGTCTGGCCGTCCGAGGCGGTGACGACCGTCACGCCGCTCGTGAAACGGCCCAGCGTCTGACGGAATTCCGTGGCGTTCAGGCCACCCTGCTGCGCCTGCTCCTGCGGCGCCCGGTCCTGCTGCGGTTCACTCATGCGGCGAGTGTACCGGGTCAGCGTGGCGACCGGGTCGGCGCAGCCTCAGCGGCGCGGCGGAAGCACCGGCACGGGCGCCGCGTCGCGGATCAGCAGGTCCGGCAGACGCACCACGCCCCGCCCGGGAATGGTATCGGTCCAGCGCTGCCCGCTGACGCGTACCTCGGTCTTCCCGGCCGGCAGCGCCGCGAACCCGTAGTACCCCAGGGCGTCCGTGAGCGTCTCGGCGACCACCTGACCGCCCTGCACCGCCTGCACGGTCCGGTGACCGGGCGTGACGGCGCCGGTCACGCGCCCCAGCAGGCCGCGCACGGTCG
The DNA here is from genome assembly GCF_002017875.1 of Deinococcus sp. LM3. NCBI lineage: Bacteria > Thermotogati > Deinococcota > Deinococci > Deinococcales > Deinococcaceae > Deinococcus > Deinococcus sp. LM3. The sequence goes on from NZ_MUFV01000001.1 coordinate 1,035,061, forward strand.
GGGCCTCGTCCGTCCAGCGCAGCGGGCGCTCCAGCGGCATGCCGGGTGCGCTCAGTACGGCCTGCACGGCCTTCAGGCCCTGCGCCGTCGACTCGCGCTGCCCGTACACCCCGGCGGTCGGCGTGCGGTACGAGTACCCCACCCAGCCCATCCCGGTCTGCACCGAACGGCGGGCCTGCGCGGCCGTCACGGCCGGATCGTTCAGGTACATGGCCGTCCCGGCAGCCACGGCGGCCCGCGCGCCGTCCGGGCGGTCCCGCACCGACAGCGCGAACGCGTTCCAGCCGTCGAACCACTGCGCCTGATCCGGCTGCCCGTCGCGTTTGTAGTTCATCAGGACGTTCAGGTCGATCAGGCCGGCCCGCATCCATTCGGGCCAGTCCTGCAGCACGTCGCCGTACGTGCGGGTCCGGCGGAAGGCCGTGAGGTCCCCGGCGCGCGGCGCGGTCTGGTACGTGATGGTCGCCGCGCTCACCCACAGGTCCGGGCGCAGCGCCTTGCTTTCCAGCGTGATCCGCCGCACGAGGTTCGTGACCTGCTGCCGTTTCCAGGCGGCCCAGACGGGATCGCTGGGCGCGGGCGTGCCGGTGCGGCCCGTCTCGGCGCGGTAGCGGGCCAGGGTCTTGGGATCGTAGCCCCACACGTCCCCGTCCGGGTAGCGGATGCGGTCGAGCTGCACGCCGTCCACCGGGTAGTTCCGCACGATGCTCAGGACGGCCTGCGTCATGTACTCGGCGGCGGCGGGAATCCCGGCGTCCAGCCAGGTGTCCCGGCCCTCCTGCCAGCTGCCGTCGGGTCGGCGGGCCAGCCAGGAGTTCGCGCCGGCCTCCGCGCCATGTCGGCGCAGCACGTGCGCCGGGTCGGTGTTCGGCGCGGCCGTGTTGCCCACGCCCGTCACGCTGGCCCAGGCGATCACGCGCATGCCGCGCGCGTGCGCCAGCGTGGTGATCACCCGCAGCGGGTCGAAGTTCTTCTCCAGGTCCGCGTCGGTCACGGTGGGCACGCTGGCCTTCAGGCACAGGCAGTCGGCGCGGCGGATGGCCTGCACGAACAGGGTGTTCACGCCCATGCGCTCGGCGTCCGCCACAGTCTGCGCGACCTGCGCCCGCGTCTTCAGGCCCGGCCCGAACGCGTCGATCCACAGCCCGCGCAGGTTCGCGCCCGGCTGCGTCGTGGGAGCGGGTACCGCCACAGCCGGCGCCGGGGTGCTGGCCGCCCCTGCCGTCGCGGGCGCGGCCGGTTGCGTCGCGGGCGCGTCCTGCGCGGCCACTCTCCCCGCAGCGGCAGACAGGGCGAGGACGGAGGTCAGGAGCAACGGAGCGGCGCGGCGCGACAGGGGAAACGTCATGATCGTGAGCGGCAGGCTACCGCACCCGGACCGGGCGCACATGAACGCCCGCACCCCCCTCCCATCCGGCCGGGCCGTCATGTTAGGCTCGGGAGGTACACCCACAACCCGGAGGTTTCACCATGAAGAAACGTGCACTGCTGGCCCTCATCGGTACCGTCGCCCTCGCTTCCTGCAACCAGGCCCCGGACGTGTCCGGGAAGAGCGTCACCAAGACGTTCACGGACCAGAAACTCACCGGGTACAACGCGCCCTCCGGCACCGCCGTGTTCGTGGACCTGACCGGCGGGGACCGCCGCACCACCCTGACCGTCAAGGGCCTGAAACCCAACACGGACTACCTCGCGCACTACCACGCGATGGGCGCCGCCAGCACCACCGACGTCTGCAAGTCCAACGGCGCAGTCGTGGGCGGCATGATCGGCATGACGACCAAGAGCAACGCCAGCGGCGACCTGACCATCAAGGGCTTCCAGATGACCGCCGACCTGAAGGACGCGAAGTACATCAACGTCCACGAGAACGTCGCGGGCCTGCCCGTGCCGGTCTGCGCGCCCCTCTGATCCTCCCCACCTGATACGGACTCGGATTGAATGGGCTGCAAAGCCCGTTCAATCCGAGCGAAGCGAGTGGGAGCAACACGGGTTCCGGACGTGGAGCCGGCAATCCGGTGAAGTTCCGGATTGTTGGCGAAACAAACGGAATCCGTATGACAGCAGGCCGCCCGCGCTGAACGGGGTGGCCTGTGCGCTGCGGCGCGCGGGTCAGACCTCGCTGTCGTCTATGTCCTCGGCGTCGTCGTCGCCGGGGGTCACGGTGGGGGGCACGTTGCGGTTCTTGCCGATCTCGCGCACGCGTCCGCCGAAGCGGCTGCGGATCAGTTCGTAGTTGGGGTGCGCGCGGATGTCCCCCGGACGGGACGGGGCGGGCGCGGCCGATACCGGGTCGGCCGGTTCCGGCGCGGTCTGCACCGGACTGACTGGCGCGGGGCGGGCCTGCACCGGGGCGGGCTGCGCCTGCCGGGGTGGGGGCGGCGGGGCCGCCTGACCGGCCGGGGCGGTACGGGCCGCCGGGGCGGGCAGGGTCACGTTCCCGAAGGGCATGTCCTCCTCGGGCGGCAGGCCTCCCAGCAGATCGGGGCCGCCGAAGGCGTTCCAGTCGGGTTCCTCGGTGATGGGTTCCACGATGTACAGTTCCCGCTCGCGGGCCGGTGGGGGCAGGCGGTCCCCGCCCGCCGCGTCGGCCGGGGCGGGCGGCGCGTCGGTCACGTGCGCTCCGGCGAAGGGATCGTCGGGCAGCGGGGCCGGGGCCACGTCGTCGGGACTGCGGGGCGGGACACGGCGTTCCGGACGGGGCGGCAGCGTGGCGACCCCGCCGCCCCCGGCCACCGGCACGGAGCCCCCCACTCCGGCCCCGGACGGCAGCGGGTCGAAGTCCGGCCCGCGTGCGGCGCGGCGCGGTGCGGCCCGGCCCGGATCGAAGGGGGCGACCTCGGCCAGGGCAGGCGTGGACGGGACCGGCTCAGGCTGCACCGGGGCGGACTGGGGGGCCGCCGGCTGGGCCGCTGCGGCCGGCATGGGCACGGGCGCGCCGCCGCCACTCCCGCCCGGCCCGCCAAGGTTCACGCGGCGACCACCTTCCGGGGCGATCAGTTCGAAGGTGACCGGCCCGAAGACGCTCAGCACGATCCGGCCGATCTCGTCGAATTTCGCGGCGACCTGCTTGGCGTGGAAGGCGTTGCGTTCGTCGTACGACAGGCTCACGTAGCCGGGTTCGGCGTGCTGCCGGGCGGGTTTCAGGAAGGCGCGCAGCTGGATGCTGGCCTGCCGCACCACGTCCGGCCAGCTGCCCCCGGTCGGGGCGGGCGGCGGCGCGTCGGGCGTGGGCGCGCCCGCACGGGCCGGAGCGGCGGCGGGGGCGCGGCGCGCACCAGGATCGAAGTCCGCGACCGGGGCGCTCACCACTGGCCCCCCGGCAGGGCGGGCGCGCAGGCTGGCGATTTCCTTTTCCAGGCGGTTCAGGCGTTGCGTCAGGTCCGCCGGGACGGACGCGGCGGGGCCTGTGGCGGCCCCGGCGGCGGGCCGGCCAGTGGTAGCGCTGCTGGCGTCGGCGGCCAGCAGGGCGTGCGTGAGGGCCAGTTCCAGGCTCTGCTGGTCGGCGGCGCGGGCGAAGCGGGATTCCTGCTCGTCCAGCGCCGCCTGGAGTTTCAGGAGTCTGGGAACGTCCGCGCCGTCCAGGCGGGCTTCCGGACCGGTGTCCTTCAGGCCCAGTTCGGCGTGCAGGGCCGCGCCGAGCGCCGCGACCAGCCCTTCGACGACCGTGCGGGCCGCGAACCCGTCACGGTACAGGGCGGCCGCGCCGCTGATGGCCGCCCCCGCGTCCCCGCCGACCAGCGCGGCGGCAATGCCGCGCACCCGTTCGCCCGGCGGGAGGCCCAGCGCGTCCTCCACGCCCGCGCGGGTGATGGCGGTCTCGGCGGCCAGCATGCGCTCCAGCAGGCTCTCGCCGTCGCGCATGGCCCCGTCGGCGAGTCGGCCGATCAGGTGCAGGGCGTCCTCATCGGCGCGCGCGCCCTCGCGCTGCACCAGTCCGCCGAGCTTCCCGGCGATCTCCTCGGGCGTCAGGCGCCGGAACCGGTAGTGCTGGCAGCGCGAGAGGATGGTCGGGATGATCTTCTCGGGTTCGGTGGTCGCCAGGATGAAGATCACGTGGCTGGGTGGCTCTTCCAGCGTTTTCAGGAGGGCGTTGAAGGCCGCGCGGCTCATCATGTGCGCCTCGTCGAGGATATAGATCTTCTTGCCGCCGTGCATGGCGGCAAGACTGACCTTCTCGCGCAGGTCGCGCACGTCGTCCACGGAGTTGTTGCTGGCCGCGTCGATCTCCATGACATCCGGGTGCGACCCGGCGCGCACGCTCAGGCACGATTCGCACTCACCGCAGGGTTTGGGCAGCGGCCCGGTGCAGTTGGCGGTCATGGCGATCAGGCGGGCCGTGGTGGTCTTCCCCACCCCGCGCGGCCCGCTGAACAGATACGCGTGACCCACCCGCCCCTGCTCCAGCGCGGCTTTCAGAACGTCCTTGACGTGCTCCTGCCCGACCACGTCCTCCCAGCGCACCGGCCGGGCGCGCTGATAGATGGCGCTCACAGACGCCCTCCGGCGGCGCGGAGGCGAGGCCCGAACGCTGAACCACACGGCCTGCCGCCGCTCAACCCGACCCCACCACTGCACACACGCCGCTTCACCTCAGCATTCTAGAGCCAGGGGGAGAGGCGGCGCAGTGAGACAGGGAACATGGGGCCCGGCGCAGGCATCCCCGAGACGCCCGCTGTCAGGTGGCCGACAGGGGTTCCTGCGGGGAGCGTTGCAGGGCCGCCCTGAATTCGGCGAATTCCTCGCGGGTGACGGGCGGCACTTCCAGCGTATTCATGTGACGGACGATCAGGTAGACGAGGCAAAGCAGAACGACACACGCAGTCAGCAACACAGAGACCTCCTGTCTCAAGTCAATTAAGGTTGGATCAGGAATATACATGTAAATCAGATTAAGATCGTGTCACCCGCCTCATAACATGTGACAACAGTGAGAAAGTTCCTATTTTCGCCTTCCTCCCCCACCGCACTGCCGGGCCAGAGGGTGGCGTGCCGGTACGGAAGCCACAGAAGCCCCCGCCACGCACGGTGTTCATGGACCGGCCGACCGGAACCGTTCCACAGACAGCACCCCAGACAGACAGAAGGTGTCTCTCGGCAGGCGACACCTTCTGTTTCATGTTGTCTTTTTGTCGTTCCGTTACCTGTCGTCAGACCGGGCTCTGCTTTCCATCACCCATCACCTGTCGGCCATCAACCCTGCCGAAGCGGCAGGTAGCGGGGTTGCCACGCGCGGTCGCGGATCACGGCTTCCAGTTCGTCGCGGGTCATGTTGCGGATGCGGCGTTCGGCGCACACGCCGTCGCGGATGGATTGCAGGGCGACGTTCACGGCCACCTGGATGCTCAGTTCGCGCAGGTCACTGATGGGCGGGTACACGCGCTCGCCGTACGTCTGCGTGAACTCGGCCAGGGTGCGGGCGGCTTCCATGACCATGTTGTCCGTGATCTCGCGGGCGCGGCTGGCGACCGCCCCGAAGCCCAGTCCCGGGAAGATGAAGGCGTTGTTGCCCTGTCCGACCGGGTAGCGTTTCCCCTCGTATTCCACGTCGGGGAAGGGACTGCCGGACGCGATGATCGCGCCGCCGCGCGTCCAGTGGATCAGGTCGGCGGGGCGGGCCTCGACGTGGCTGCTGGGGTTGCTGAGTGGGAACACGATGGGCCGGGGCGTGAAGTCCAGCATCGCCTGGATGCTCTCCTGCCGGAACAGGCCGGGCACGCCCGTGAAGCCCAGCAGCGCGGTGGCGCGGGCGTTCACGATCACGTCGTGCATGCTGGGGTACTCGCCGTCGAACACCCAGCCGCTCAGGTCTTCCGAGCGGCGTGCGAAGCTCAGCTGCTGGTCTTCCAGGTCCGGCTGGCCGTGCATCAGCAGGCCGTGGCGGTCCACGACAAACACGCGGGCGTTCGCGTCCTCGGCGCTCAGCCCGTCGGCCTGCAGGCCGTGGCGGATGGCCATGGCCACGCCGATCCCGGCGGCCCCGGCGCCGACCACCACGAACACCTGTTCGCTCAGGCGTTCGCCCTTGAGGCGCGCGGCGCTGATCAGCCCGGCCAGTGCCATGGCGCCCGTGCCCTGAATGTCGTCGTTGAAGCTGGGCACCACGCGGCGGTAGCGTTCCAGCACCCGGAACGCCGTGCCCCGGCTGAAGTCCTCCCACTGGATGATCGCCTTCGGGTAACGGGCCGTGACCGCCTCGACGAACGCGTCCAGGAACTCGTCGTACGCGGCGCCGGTCAGGCGGCGGTGGTGGACGCCCAGGTACAGCGGGTCGTCGATCAGGTCCTGGCGGTTGGTGCCGACGTCCAGTTCGACCGGGAGGGTCTTGTCCGGCCCGACGCCCCCGGCGGCGGTGTACAGCGACAGTTTCCCGATGCTGATGGCCATGCCCCCGAAACCCTGATCCCCGATGCCCAGGATGGCGCTGGAGTCGGTGGCGACGATCATGCGCACGTCGTTCACGGTGACGTTCTCCAGCATGTCGTCCACGCGGTCGATGTCGCCCGTGCTGACCGTGAAGCCGCGCGGGTAGCGGTAGTTGCTGGAGTAGTTCCGGACCGCCTCGCCGACCGTGGGCGTGTAGATGATCGGTAGCATCTCCTCGAGGTGGTCTTCGAGGATCGCGTAGAACAGCACCTCGTTGCGGTCCTGGAGGGCGCGCAGGTACTCGTGCTTTTCCAGGTCGGAGCCGCACTTGAGGTAACGCAGGTACGTGCGTTCCTTCTGCTCCTCGAAGGTGCTGGTGTGCGGCGGCACGAGGCCCTCGAGGCCCAGTTCCCGGCGTTCCTCGGGCGTGAAGGCGGTGGTCTTGTTCAGCAGCGGATTCTGCAGCAGCGCCAGTCCCGACACGTGAACGTCGATGTACCGCTGCCCCTGGGGGTCGCGTTTCACGTCGTAGTAACGGGAGACAGGAAGATTTTTCGGCATGACGCTCCAGCATAGCGGCCGGGCGTTGTACCCGGTTCAGGCATGCCACGCACACAATGCACGCAGCCGCCCAGACAGGCCCCCCGCTCTGTTCAGGGCGTGAACAGAAAGGGGGCGGTGGGTCACGGCGTCCCGGTCTGCTCCGCCCAGCGTTGCCGGAGGGTGTCGAAGTTCGCGTCGATGCGCGCCTGCGGCAGCACCATCTGCGTGGTCGTGCCGTGCCCGATCTGGTCGCCGAGTTCGTTCACGGCGACCATGCGGGCGGTCACGCGCCGCCCCTCCTGCCGCTCGAAGGTGGCGGTCACGGTCACGCGCATGCCGGGCAGGGCGCTGGCGGTGTGCGTCACGTCCACCTGCGTGCCGATGCCGCCCTCGCCGTCTTCCAGGAACGGCAGGATGATCTTGCGGCCCGCCTCCTCGAAGTGCCGGGCCATCCAGTACGTGGCGTACACCGGGTGCAGTCGGCCCAGTTCGCCGAAATTCACGGTCATCTCGTCGGTCACGGTCACGCTCAACGTCTGCGTGAACCCCTCTGGAATGGCTTGCATGCCCCGCAGGCTAGTGCGCGCCGGGGCTGCCTGGACACCCCGCCGTCCGGCCGGCAGGGCCGGGGGGCGCTCAACGGTCCCTTAAGCCGCTCTGGCGCACACTCACGGGGCCGGCACGTACACTGCCGGTCATGAAGGACCGCGCGTGACCCTCAAACCGGCCGATATCTTCACGCTCCTGCGCGACGCCTTCCTCGCGTTCGGGCAGGACAAGGCTCCCCGGCTGGCGGCGGCCATCGCGTACTACGCCATGTTCAGCTTGGCGCCGCTGCTGCTGCTGGCCGTGCTGGTCGCCGGGCAATTCCTGAGCAGCGGCACCGTCCTGGACGACCTGTTCGGTCCGGCCGGGATCGTCGCGCAGAACCTGGGGCTGGAGGCGGCCGACTTCCTGCGCGGCCTGATCGACACGGACGCCCTGCAGAAAGGCAGCGTGATGGCCACCATCGCCGCGTTCGTGACGCTGTTCATGGGCGCCACCGGCCTGTTCGTGCAGCTTCAGGACGCCCTGAACTCGATGTGGGGTGCGGACCCCGGCCCGCCGCAGGGCTTCGTGAATGTCCTGTGGACCCGCGTGAAGTCGTTCCTGATGATCCTGGGCATCGGGCTGCTGCTGATCGCGTTCCTGGGCGTGAACACGTACCTGTCCGCCATCGCGCAGCGGCTGGGAGACACCATCGGCGCGGGGGCGTTCTTCGTGCGGGCCGGGACGGCGCTGCTGTCTGTGCTGTTCCTGGCGCCGGTGTTTGCCGGGATCTACAAGGTGCTGCCCGACGTGAAACTGGAATGGCGCGAGGTGTGGGTGGGGGGGTTCTTCACGTCCACGCTGTTCACGCTGGGGCAGCTGGGCATCGGCCTGTACCTGGGGCAGGCAGCTCCAGGCAGCGCGTTCGGGGCGGCCGCCACGCTGATCGTGCTGCTGCTGTGGATCTACTACTCGGCCATGATCTTCTTCTTCGGCGCCGAGGTCACGTGGGTGTACTCGCAGAAGTTCGGCACGCACGCGGGCGGCGCGGCGAACACCGCCAAGAAAGAAGCCCTGGCCGCACAGGGCGCCGAGATCGACCCGACCGAGAGCAGCCAGGAACGCGACGCGAAACGGCAGGCGGACAGCCCGGTCCGCGACAGCCGGGGCCGGGTACTGGGCGTCCCGGTGCCGCGCGTGCTGCCCAGGGTGCCGCGCCGCGAGGAGGGGCGCGTACTGCCGACCGTGCGCGCCGCCATCTGGAACGCCGTGACTGCCGTGCTGGCCGTCCCGGCCGTGATCGTCCTGCGGGTGCTGGGCATCACGGGCGGCCGGCGGAAATAGTCGGCCCGCCCGCCGCCTTCAGTCCAGCGTGACGGGGTACGGCAGGGTGCCCTCGTAGATGGCGCGGCCCACGATGGCCCCCTCGATGCCCTCGTCCTGAAGCAGGCGCACGTCGTCGGTGTTCGCCACGCCGCCGCCCACGATCAGGGTGTGCGCCCACAGCTGCCGGACCTGGGCCATCAGGTCGCGGTCCAGGCCGCGCAGGGTGCCGTCGCGGGTCACGTCCGTGAAGATCAGGGTTTCCAGGCCCGCGTCGGCCAGGGCGGGGGTCAGGTCGCCGACCATCACGCCGCTGCCCTGCGCCCAGCCGTGCGTGGCGACCTCCAGGCCGCGCGCGTCCAGGCTGACGACCACCCGCTGCGGGCCATGCTCGGCGATCAGGTCGGTCACCATGGCGGGGTCCTTCACGGCGGCCGTGCCGATCACGACGCGCTGCACCCCCAGGCGCAGCAGGTCCCCGGCGGCCTCGCGGCTGCGGATGCCGCCGCCCACCTCGACCGGCACGCCCAGTTCGGCGGTGATCTGCGCGATCACGGCGCGGTTCTCGCCGCGTCCGGTGGCGGCGTCCAGGTCGACCAGATGCACCAGGGAGGCGCCCAGGCTCACCCAGTGGCGCGCGGCGTCGAGCGGCGAGTCGAAGTACACGGTCTCGCGGTCCGGGTCACCCTCGAACAGGCGGACGGCGCGGCCGGACTGGATGTCCACGCAGGGAATGATCAGCGGCAAACTCATGCGCCACAGGATACGGGCCGCGCGGGGCGGCCGGGTCGCGCCGGGGGAACGCGGGGGGTACACTGCCCCCGTGCGCGTCGGGATTGTCACTGCTACCTACCTGCCGTCCCGCAACGGGGTGGCGACCAGCACGGCCCTGTTCGCGCGGGGCCTGCGCGACCTCGGGCACGAGGTGCGGATCTTCGCGCCCCGCCACCCGCAGATGCCGCCCCGCGAGGACGGCGTGTACCGCCTGAACTCGTCGTTCGCGGGCGCGCGGGCGCTGGGTGCCCCGGCCGACTACCCCGTGATGCTGGCGCCGGGGCCGCTGCTGACCTCGCGCCTGCCGCTGCGGGACCTGGACGTGCTGCACACCATGCACCCGTTCCTGGCCGGGCAACTGGCCCTGAGGTGGTCGCGGCTGTCGGGGGCACCCGTGGTGTACACGGCGCACACGCAGTACGACCAGTACCTGCACTACGCGCCCATGCCGAAACGGGTGGGCCGGGCCGTGCTGCGCCCGCACGTGAGCGCCTTCGCGCGCCGGGTGGACGCCGTGCTCGCGCCGGGCCGGGCGATGGTGGACATGCTGCGCGAGTACGGCTTCGCGGGCCGCGTGGACCTGATGCCGAACCCGGTGGACCTCGCGTCGTTCCGCGCGGCGGGCGGCGCGGCCTTCCGCACCGAGTTCGGCGTGGGACCAGAGACACCGCTCGTGATGTACCTGGGCCGCCTCGCCCCCGAGAAGAACCTGGACGTGATGCTGCGCGCCTTTACGCGCGCGCGGGCCAGTCGCCCGGAATTGCAGCTGCTGGTGGTCGGGGACGGCCCCAGCCGCGCGCCCCTGCAGGCGCAGGCGCCCGAGGGCGTGACCTTCACCGGTCCCGTCGCGTACGCCCGCGTGCCCGAGGCGCTGGCGGCCGCCGACGCGTTCATCACGGCCAGTACCAGCGAGGTGCTGCCCATGAGCATGATCGAGGCGCTCGCGGCGGGCGCCCCGCTGGTCGCCGCGCAGAGTCCCGCCGCGCTGGACCTGATCGAGGAAGGCGTGAACGGCACGGTCCGCCCCCCCACGCCCGAAGCCCTGGCGGACGGCCTGCTGGACACCCTGCACCCGGACCGCCTGCCCGCCTTGCAGGAGGGCGCGCGCCTCAGTGCCGCCCGGTATGACCTGCCCATGCGGGCCGCCGCGCTGGCAGCCGTGTACGAACGAGCCCGGCAGGAACGCCCCCGCCGCTGACCCTCCCCCACCCCTGACCGGCCGCTGCGCCGGCTTCCCCAGCAGCGCTGCCTCATCCGGAGGCCATCAGAGGCCTCCACCCTGCCAGAGCAGCAGGGTCGCCAGTCCAACCACCACGGGCAGTGCCAGCCACAGCCAGCGGCCGGGCCGACGCCACACGGCGGCAATCAGGGCGGCCGCGCCGGTCAGGCCGCCGACCTGCGCGGCCAGCAGCGTGGGCCGGGGCACGCTGAACGCATAGGCGCTCATGTACAGGCCCAGCAGCGCGCACGCGGCGATCAAGAGCGAAAGCAGCAGTCTGGCAGGGACGCCCATATCCAAGCGTACCGCGCCGGACTGCCGGGGGCCGGATCACCGGGAACGCCATGCAACAAGAAAGCCCCGGCATTGCTGCTGGGGCTTTCCTTGTGGTGCCGAAGATGGGACTTGAACCCACACGCCTCGCGGCGCTAGTCCCTGAAACTAGTGCGTCTACCAATTCCGCCACCTCGGCACACCTTTGGTAATCTCGCCCGCGCTCGGGCGCGTTTCAGGGCTCGCTTACTTTATAGGCGAGTGCCAGAACTGTCAACCCCCACCCCGCAAGGGCGGGGGCCGGAGTTCAGGCGACGGGTTCGCCGCGTTCGCGCATGCGTTCGGCCAGCTTGCCGGGTTCGAACAGGCTGGCGCCCGCGCCGTAGCGGGCCTGCACGGCGCGGTTGACCAGCCAGATCGCGCCGAACACGCCGACCAAGCTGATGATCAGCCCCGGCACGCGCATCAGGGCGTTCACGGCGGCCACCTGCGCGTTGAAGTCGTCCGTGCCGAATTTCGCGGTGACGCGCTGGTAGTTCACGACGCTGTTCACGACCCCGCCGATCAGGTCCACCACCGCGAACACGACCGTGCCCAGCACCAGCCCGCGGTGGACGGCGGGGTCGCGCATGGCCCGCTGCGTGGCGGCGCGGTGCTCGGGGCTCTCGCCAATGGAACTCGCGTCCAGAAATACCCGGAACAGCGGCACGCTGGTCGCCGCGCTGATCAGGAACAGCAGCCCCGTCAGGTACGAGCGGGCCGAGTCCTTGATGGCGTACCAGAAGCCGTCCACGTACCAGAAGGCCAGCGCGCCGCTGAAGATCGCGCCCGCCCCGCCGATCAGCGCGACCGGGCTGACGTTACGGTTCACGAGCAGATCCCACAGCACGTACGCCACGGGAATCAGGGCGGCCAGCAGGTACGCGCGGACGTTACCGGCCGTGCCGCCGCCGAACACCTGCTCGGCAACGCTGATGCCGCTGCCCAGGATGTTCGGGCTGAGAATCAGGATCGGGATGACCAGCGTGAACACCAGGTCCCACACGGTCTTCGGCACGCGGCCTTTCTGGGCAGGACTGGGTTCGGGGGGAGGGGGGGCCGCTTGACTCATGGGGGGCATTCTCTCATCAACAGGTGAGGAGTGCGCCGCGCCCGCGCCCGGCCCACCATACGGGTTCCGTCTGTTTCGCTGACAATCCGGAACTTCACCGGATTGTCAGCTCCACGTCCGGAACCCGCTTCTCTCCTGCTCGCTTCGCTCGAATTGGACGGGTTTTGCAACCCATTCAATCGGAGTCCGTATCACGTCCTGACCTCCGGCCTGTACGATCCGGGGGATGCGTGTTCTGGAAGTGTTTCTGGTGTTCCTGCGGCTGGGCCTGACGAGTTTCGGGGGGCCGGTCGCGCACCTGGGGTACTTCCGCGCGGAGTTCGTGACGCGCCGCGCGTGGCTGGGCGAGGCGGCGTACGCGGATCTGGTGGCGCTGGCGGGGTTCCTGCCCGGCCCGGCCAGTTCGCAGGTGGGCCTGAGCGTGGGCCTGCTGCGCGCCGGCTGGCCGGGCCTGCTGGCCGCGTGGGCGGGCTTCACGCTGCCCAGCGCCGCCCTGATGACGGCGCTGGCGCTGGGCCTGACCCGCCTGGGCGATCCGGGGCAGGCCGGGTGGCTGACCGGCCTGAAGCTCGCGGCGGTCGCGGTGGTCGCGCAGGCCGTGGCGGGCCTGTGGGCGTCGCTGGTCACGGACCGCGTGCGGGCAGGGCTGGCGCTGGGCACGGCGTCGGCGTTGCTGCTGCTGCCCGGCGCGAGCGCGCAGCTGCTGGCGCTGCTGGTGTGCGCGGGCGTCGGGTGGCGCTGGCTGTCCGGGCCGGTCGGTGCGGGGGGCGCGGCCCTGCCGCCCGTACCGGTGTCGCGCCGCGCCGGGACCGCGCTGCTGCTCCTGGCCGGGGCGCTGCTGCTGACGCTGCCGCTGCTGGCGCCGCTGGGGCCGGGCTGGGCCACGCTGGACGCCACGTACCGCGCCGGGGCGCTGGTATTCGGAGGCGGGCACGTGGTCCTGCCGCTGCTGGAGGGCAGTTTCGCGGCGCTGCCGGCCGCCACGTTCACGGCCGGGTACGGCGCGGCGAACGCCATGCCGGGACCGCTGTTCACCTTCGCCACGTTCCTGGGGGCCGCCGCGCACGGCCCGGCCGGGGCGCTGCTGGCCACGCTGGGCATCTTCCTGCCCGGCGCGCTGCTGATGGTCGGCGCTCTGCCCCACTGGGCGGCGCTGGCGGCCCGACCCGCCGCCCGCGCCGCGCTGGCCGGACTGAATGCCGGGGTGGTGGGCCTGCTGCTGGCGGCGCTGTACGACCCGGTCTTCACCAGCGCCGTGCGCGGCCCGCATGACCTCGCGCTGGCCGTGCTGGCCTACGCCGCCCTGACCGTCCTGCGGTGGCCCGCCTGGGCCGTGGTGCTGGCCTGCGCGGGCGTCGGGTGGGCGGCGCTGTAGGCCCCTTCAGGCACTACACACCGGCCTCGTCCTGAAGGCCGTAGATGGTCAGGAACCGCCCCACGCGGGCGTGCAGGGTGGGCAGGGGCGCGACCTCGCCGCACACCCAGTCCGGCTGGTAGGCGCGGCACACGTGGGGGCGCGTGTCGTACACGGCGCACAGGTGCCCGCACCCCTGATCGGGTCCGAGGTTCACGCACGGCACGCCCAGCGGCTTACTCAGCGCGTGGATGTCCGGCGCGGCGCAGCAGGCCCCGCAGGCCGTGCAGTCCCGCGTGACCGGACTGCGCGGGGCCACACCGGCAGGCGGGGTGAACCGGGCCGTTTCCTGTGCCGTCAGGTGCAGCGGCCCGGCGACCCTGATCAAGCCAGTTCGGCCAGCGCGGCCAGCAGCGCGTCGTTCTCGGTGGGCGTGCCGACGGCCACGCGCAGGCAGCCTTCGAGCAGGTGCAGGCGGTCCTGGCGGCGCACGACGATCCCGCGTGACAGCAGGTGCGTGTAGGTGGTCCCGGCGTCCGGGGAGCGCAGCAGGAAGAAGTTAGAGCCGCTGGGCAGCGCCTCCAGGGTCGGGTGCGCGGCCACGGCCTCCAGCACGCGCGTCCGCTCGCGCAGGCCCTCGGCGACACGCTGCTGCACATAGGCAGGGTTTTCCAGCGCGACTTCCAAAGCCGTCTGGGCCAGCAGGCTGACGTTGAAGGCCGGCACAAGTTTCTGGAGCTGCCCGGCCAGTTCCGGGTGCGACAGCGCGTAACCCAGGCGCAGGCCCGCCAGTCCCCAGGCCTTGCTGAAGGTCCGCAGGCTCAGGCAGTGGGGGTTGGCGCGGATCAGGTCGCGGTGGTCCTGACCGCCGTACTGGTAGTACGCCTCGTCCAGCACCACGATCCAGCCCTGGGCCGCGTCGATCAGGGCGCGGATGTCGCGTTCGGCGTCCACGTGCCCGGTCGGGGCGTGCGGCTGCGTGATGTACAGCACGCCGGGCGCCCGGGCGGCCAGTTCGGCCTTCAGCGCCTCGACCGGCAGGCTGAAGTCCGCGTTCAGCGGCACCTGCACCAGTTCGGCGCCCAGCAGTTGCGCCTCCAGGGTGTACACGCTGAAGGTGGGGTTCACGGTCAGGACCGTCTGCCCGATGCCGCCCAGTTCGGTCAGCAGCTTGATCAGGACGTTGCTGCCGGGCGTGACGACCACGCCGGCCGCGTCCCAGTCCTCGAACGCGGCGATGCGTTCACGCAGGGTGTCGGCGTGCAGATCCGGGTAACGGTTCCAGGGGCGGGCGGCCATGCGCGACAGGGCCTCGGCCTTCAGGTCCGCCGGGAAATCGTAGGGGTTCTCGTTCTGGTCGAGCTTGATGGGTACGTCCAGCGGCGTGAACGGGTAGGCGGGCACGTCGCGCACGGCGGCGCGCACCCCGGCCGGAGTGGTTCCGGCGTCGGCAGAGGGCGTGGAGGTCATGGGGTTCGTTGTATCACCCGCCCCCCGCCGGGCGTCCACCCAGGCCAGACCCACGGCCGACCCCGCCCGACAGGCATTGGTACAGACGCCGCACCAAACGCCCGTTTGGCAGCGTGCTACCCTGCCCCTCAGGAGCGCCGCACGCCACGCGCCCACCCCCACGACCATGACAGACACTGCCAAACCCCGCCGCGAGCAGATTCTCGACTCGGCCAGCCGCCTCTTCTCCGAGCGCGGCTACCACGCGACCAGCATGCGCGACCTCGCCGGGGACCTGGGCATGCAGGGCGGCAGCCTGTACGCGCACATTTCCTCCAAGGAAGAACTGCTGATCGAGATCGTCAACCAGGCGTCCCGGCAGTTCGACGAGGCGCTGTTCACGCTGCGCGCCGAGGCCATGCCCGCCGACCAGAAACTCCGCGAGGCCATGTACCGCCACATCCGCGTGGTCGCGGACAACATGGACAGCGCCACCGTGTTCTTCCACGAGTGGAAACACCTGTCCCCCGAGGCGTACGCCCGCGTGACCGGCTGGCGCGACACCATCGACGCCTTCTACCGCGAACTGATCACGCAGGGCGTGCAGGAAGGCACCCTGCGCGCCGACCTGGACATCAAGATGACCTCGTACCTCGTGCTGTCCGCCGTGAACTGGGCGTACACCTGGTACCGCCCCGGCGGCAGCCTCGCGCCGCGCGACGTGGCCGAACAGTTCGCGGACATGCTGCTGGGCGGCCTGCGCGCCCCCACCGGAGCGCAGCCGTGAGCAACCCCACCGTCACCGTGCCCATCCGCGAGGCGATCCGCTACGCGCAGGGCCGCGCCGAACGCCTGGGCCGCACCCAGCAACTCGAGATCGGCGAGGACCTGTTCATCCGCATCGGCCCCGGCGGCCGCAAATTCCTGCTGTTCTGCCTGGACGGCGAACCGCCCCGCAGCACCGCCGAGGCCATCGCCGCCGCCCTGGGCCTGAAGAACCCCGCCTACGGCTGGCATCAGGGCGCCACCCTGCGCTCCCTGACCGTCATCGAGGAGGGCGCCCAGAGCCTCCCCGAGAGCGGCCCCGCCGAAGCGGACGACGGCACGCTGTAAGGCTGTCAAGTGGTGTCAGATCAGTCCATCCGTACGGCTGACCTGCCCCGGAACAGTCTTCCGACCAGCAGGCTCGTCACCGGAATGGCCAGCATGGCTACGCCGACACCGACCTCGCCGAAACGCAGTTGCACCAGATAAAAGCACGCCAGATAGAGAACGACCAGCGCAGCAGAGATCAATACCATTCGCATCAGAGTCTCAACTCCCTTCAGAGGGGACTGCCCGGATCAATCGGAGTTCCAGGCACCTGCACGGCAGTCCGTGCGCTGGGCGAACACCGGTCTGCCACGCACACAGGAGAAAGTGGGAGTGTCAGCTGAACATCTGCTGACACTCCCACTTCTCTCTGCTCTGCCGGTGGGGCTCTGCCGGTGGGGCTCTGCCGGTGGGCTTCACCGGGCAGGGCCGTTCAGTTCTTGGCGTTGCCTTCGAAGGCGGCCTTGAACTTCTGGAGGTCCTCGGCGATCTGCTGGCTGGGTTCCTCGCCGAACAGTTTCGCCACGGCCGCGCCGAGCGGGCCGGCCGGGGGGCGGTACGAGAGGGCGACGTGCACGCGGGTCCCGCCGTTGGGCAGGCTCTCGAACTGCACGCTGCCGGCGTTGTCGACGGTCGCGCCGGGCAGGGAGTGCCAGCCGATGCGCTGGCCGGGCTTGTCGTTCACGATCTCGGCTTCCCACTCGACGTGCGTGCCGAGGGGGGCCTTGGCGACCCAGCGGCTGCGTTTCTCGTCGAGGGCGGTGACGCTCTCGAGGTGGCTCATGATCTGGGGCAGGTTGTCCAGTTTGCGCCAGAAGTCGTACACGTCCTGCGCGGGGCGGTCGATGACGACGCTGTGCTCCACGAAGATCGGCTTGGCGGCCGCAGCGTTCCCGCTCAGGCCAGCGGCAGCCATGACGGGGTCGTTGCCGGTCGCGGCGCGGTACGCGAGGTACCCGCCGACGGCGGCCATGCCCAGGCCCAGCACGCCTCTTTTGCGCAGTCCCATCAGCAGCAGGGCGCCACCGGCGGCGCCGCTGATCATGCGGGTCTGATCCATTCCACTTTCGTTGTTGGTCATAATTCGTCCTCCGTGAGAGTCAGTCTAGTGGGGTGTGCGGGGGTGGGGGTGAAGGCTTGCTCCGGCCAGATTAAGACCCCTTGAGGTTCGGGGCGTCGGGCGCGGCATTCTGGTCCTCGATGTCCTGGGTGGCGGCGCGGTCGGCGGGGGTGACGGGGCCGCCCTGCAGGTGGGGGTCGAGATTGGTGTTCGCGCCGTGGGTGGCGTGGTCGCTGCCCGTGTGGTCCTGCGCGGTTTCCGGGGTGCTGGTCGCCGGGCTGGTTTCAGGCTCATGTTCAGGAATGGGTTCAGAGCGGTCGGGTGCGGTCATCGGGGCCTCCTGCGGCGGGGAAGGTGAGGGGTGCTGGCCTGCATCCTCTCCCCTGCCGGGCGGCGCGTGGATGTGGATTCCCCCAAGTGCCGCCCACGCTCGCACCATGCGGGGGCGGTGCGGGGACGGTGCGGGGGAGGCGGGTCCGCTGCCCTGCGCTACCCTGCGCCCATATGAGTGCCGCTTCCTCCGCCCGCCTGGACGCCCTTTCGCTGGGCGCGATTCTGGTCACGATCGTGTTCTGGGCGTCGGCCTTCGCCGGGATCCGCGCGGGGCTGGAGGCCTTCACGCCGGGTCACGTGACGCTGTACCGCTTTCTGGTGGCGAGCGCGGCGCTGGGCGTGTACGCGCTGGCCGCGCGGATTCCGGTACCGCCACTGGCGGACCTGGGGCGGATCGCGGCGCTGAGTTTCTCGGGCATCACGCTGTACCACGTGTGCCTGAACTACGGCGAGGTGAGCGTCCCGGCGGGCACGGCCAGCCTGATCATCGCGGCGGGGCCGGTCATCACGGCGCTGCTGGCCACGCGCTTCGGTGGGGAGCGGCTGAACGCGCTGGGCTGGGCGGGCACGCTGGTCAGTCTGGGGGGCGTGGCGCTGATCGTACTGGGGGGCGGGCAGGGCCTGGAGTTCACGCGCGGGGCGCTGCTGATCCTGGCGGCGGCCGTGTTCACGAGCGTGTACTTCGTGTTTCAGAAGCCGCTGCTGCGGCGCATGAATCCGCTGCACTTCACGGTGTGGTCGCTGATGCTGGGGACCGTGCCGATGCTGGTGTTCCTGCCGGGTTTCGGGGCCGAGCTGCGGGCCGCGCCGCTGGACGCGCACCTGGCGATGGTGTACATCGGGCTGTTCCCGGCGGCGCTGGCGTACCTGACCTGGACGTTCGCGCTCGCGCGGGTGGGGGCGGGCGTGACGACCTCGTTCCTGTACGTGTCGCCGGTGTTCGCGGTGCTGATCGCCTGGATGTGGCTGGGCGAGGTGCCGACCCGCCTGACGCTGCTGGGCGGCCTGATCGCGGTGGCGGGCGTGGTGCTGGTGAACACGCGCGGGCGGCCCGCGCCGCTCGCCGGGAGCCGCGCGTGAGCGGCGCGGGGGCGCTGGGCGTGCAGGACGTGACGGTGCGGCTGGGCGGCGAGGTGATCCTGAGCGGCGTGACGCTGGACGTGCAGCGCGGCGAGTTCCTGGCGCTGATCGGCCCGTCCGGCGGCGGCAAGAGCACGCTGCTGCGGGTGCTGGCGGGCCTGCTGAAGCCCGCGTCCGGGTCGGTGCGGATCGGGACGCCCCCGGCGCTGGTGTTTCAGGATTACCGGTTGCTGCCGTGGCGCAGCGCCCTGCGGAACGTGGCGCTGCCCGCCGACCTGGGGGCCGGGGGGGCCTGCCGCCCGAGGAGGCGCTGCGGCTGGTGGGCATGGAGGAGTACGGTTCTTACTTCCCGGCGCAACTGTCGGGCGGGATGCGGGCGCGGGTGGCGCTGGCCCGCGCGCTGGCGCAGAGCGGGGACGTGCTGCTGCTGGACGAGCCGTTCGCGGCGCTCGACGCGCTGGTCCGCGAGCGCTTCAATGCCGAATTGCGGCACCTGCACGAGAAGACGGGCCGGACGACGGTGCTCGTCACGCACTCGATCCGGGAGGCGGTGTGGCTGGCCGACCGGGTGGCGGTCCTGCGCGACGGGCGGATCGTCGAGGTGCTCGACACGCGCGGCGAGGGCCGCGTGAGCGCCTACACCGACGGGCTGGAGGCGCACCTGCGAACCGTGCTGGGCACCGGCGACAGCACCCGCGTGCGCTCGGACGTGCCGGCCGCGCGCAGTGCCGGGTGGCTGCTGCCGCTGCTGGCTGTGGGGCTGGCGCTGCTGGGCTGGCAGCTGGGCGCGGCGGCGCTGAACCAGCCGTTCCTGCTGCCCACGCCCAGCGCGGTGTGGCAGGAGGCCGCCCGGACCGCTCCGGCGCTGGCCGAGGCGTTCGGGGTGACGGTCCGCACGGCGCTGCTGGGCACGCTGCTGGGCGCGCTGGGCGGCGTGCTGATCGGGTACCCGCTGGCGAAGTGGCGGGCGCTGGAACGCTTTCTCAGTCCGTTCGTGGTGGCGTCGCAGAGCACGCCGATCGTGGTGCTCGCGCCGCTGCTGGTGTCGTGGCTGGGCTTCGGGTTCCTGCCGGCAGTAGTCGTGTCGGCCCTGAGCGCCCTGTACCCGATCATGGTGGCGACCCTGGTGGGCGTGCGCGAGCTGGAGGCGACCTTCCATGAGCTGTTCAGCACGCTGCGCGCGTCGTGGTGGCAGCGGCTGACGCGGCTGGAACTGCCGGGCGCGCTGCCGGTCATGCTGGGCGGCCTGCGGCTGGCGGCCAGTCTGGCGCTGATCGGGGCAGTCGTGTGGGAGTTCGTGGACCCCAACCAGAAGGGCCTGGGGCTGGCCGTGCAGGTGGCAGGCGTGTACCAGAACAAGGCGGCTCAGTTCGCAGCGATCGCGTTGCTGATCGGGTACGGGGTGCTGGTGTACGCGCTGATCACGGGCCTGGAACGCCGCGTGATGCGGCGGCGGGGTCGGTAGGCGTTCACCCGGACGGCCGGGCGCGGCGGGCGTTACCCTGGGCCGCATGGACAGACCGCTGGTGTGTGTGGGGGCGCTCGTGTGGGACAAAGGTGGCCGGGTGCTGCTGGTGCGCACCACGAAATGGCGCGGCCTGTGGGGCGTGCCCGGAGGCAAGGTCGAGTGGGGCGAGACGCTGCTGGACGCCGTGACCCGCGAGTTCCGCGAGGAGGTGGGCCTGGAGTTGCGGGACGTGCTGTACGCGCAGACGCAGGAATCGGTCCTGAGCCCGGAGTTCCATAAGCCCGCGCACATGCTGCTGGTGGATTTCTTTGCCAGCACCGACGGGCACGAGATCACCCCGAACGAGGAGATCGAGGAGTGGGCCTGGGTGCACCTGTCCGGGGCGCTGGACTACCCGCTGAACGGCGTGACGCGCACGCTGGTGGAACTGGCGCTGCGGCGGGGTGAGCAGTGACGGACGGGACCGACACCGCCCCGGATCAGGCTGCCTCCCAGGGCCGGGGAACGGCGCTCGTGACCGGCGCGTCGCGGGGCATCGGGCGGGCGCTGGCGGTCGCGCTGGCCGCCGAGGGCTTCGACGTGGCGGTGCATTACCGGGGCAGCGAGGCCGACGCGCAGGAAACGGCGCGGCTGTGCCGGGAGCAGGGGGGGCAGGCCGCCGCGTTGCAGGCGGACCTGACCGACCCGGCCCAGGCGCGGGCGCTGGTCCGCGCGGCGCACGCGGCCTTCCCGGAATCGGGACTGGCGGTGCTGGTGAACAACGTGGGCAACTACGTGAACCGCCCGCTGCTGGACACCACGGACGCCGAGTGGGCCGACATGCTGGGCAGCAACCTGACCGCCACCTTCGCCACCTGTCAGGAGGCGGCGCCGCTGCTGCGGGCGCGCGGCTGGGGACGCATCGTGAACCTGGGGTACGCGGGGGCCTCTTCGAACGTGGCGCGGCCCGGCATCGTGCCGTACGTGATCGCCAAGGCCGGGGTGCTGCAACTGAGCCGGTCGCTGGCGGTGGTGCTGGCCGGCAGTGGGGTCAGCGTGAACGTGGTCAGTCCCGGCGTGATCGACACCAGCGTCAGCCAGCCGGTCGCGCAGATTCCGGCCGGGCGGCCCGGCACCGTCCCGGAACTGGTGCAGGCGGCGCTGTCGTTCGTGCGGGCCAGCGATTACCTGACCGGGCAGGAACTGGAAGTGGCAGGCGGCTGGAACTTGTAGTTGGCCCGGAACCGCGCCGCCCTGGAAGCTGCGCTCAGCGTGAGGTGATTTACGGCGTGGTCGGCTGGGGCGTGAGGGGCAGCAGGGCGCGCGTCGTGCCGGGCAGCGGCGCCTGCGCGCGCCACAGCGTCGTTCCGGCCGCGTCGGTCAGGACGGCCTGCACGGTGTAGCGGTGTCCGCTCTGGAGGCGGGCGGGATTGAAGTTCAGCCAGTACGGGGTGGGGAGGCGCCTGACCGGGAAACTCACGCGGACGAGCGGGGTGTCCGGGCGGGCGCTGTCGCGGATGGTCAGGGTGGCCTGCGTGCCGGGCGGCAGGGTGGGCAGCGGGCGGGCCGGGTCGGGTCGCAGGGTGCCGCGAACCTCGCGCCAGCCGGCGGGCAGGTCCCCCCTGGGGGCCGGGTCGGCTGCGCTGCGGGGGGTGGCCGACGGAGTGGTGGGCGGCGTGACCGGCGTGAGGATGATCTGGGCGCCGGCGGGCGCGGCGTTCAGGGCGCACGCCAGCAGCAGGCCCGGCAGCGACCGGGTAGTGAGTGTGAAAAAGTTCATATCCTCATGGTGCCCCGTGCAGGGTGGCGTTGCAAGAGGCCCGGATCTGTCTGTCCGCCTGCCCGGGAGTGGGTCCGGGCGGGCCGTCAAGCGATGTTGCCGCAGTCCAGCAATTCCCAATTCATGAGCCGGAAGTGACCGGTTGTGCTTTCGAAAGGCATTCCGGCGGACACCAGCGCGAGAGACGGATTTTTTTCGACGTCCCAGCGCCATTCGTTCGGCGAGCGCACCATAGAATCATAATGAGTAAAATGAGAGTCGCCTCACAGAGGACTGGACCAATCGAGAGCGTTCGGATATGCAGGACGGCATTTTGAGTGTGGGTGTCGGTCTTTTTCGCTCATTCTGATCTTCGAAAAGACAAATGTGACCAATTCCACAGCGATTCATGCAGCGCTGCCCCCGCTGTGGGTATCATCGGCCAAGTTCCCACACTCATACGAGAAGCACCGCAGAAAACCGCGCCCAGCGCAGCGGTTCCCCTGCCGTCATTCCCGCGTGACACCTCAGGAACACCCCAGGAGGTCCACCATGAACGCACGCATCGCTCTTGGAACACTTGCCCTTACCCTGGCCCTCGCCTCCTGCGGCACGCAGAACGCGGCCGCCCCCAGCGCCGACACCGCCACCGACGCGGCCGTCACGCGCACGCAGGCCCCCCTCCTGGGCACCAGCAACCCCGACGCCATCCCCGGCCAGTACATCGTCGTCCTGAGCGGCGGCGAGAGCGCCGGCAGCATCAAACTCCAGAGTGCCGACGCCCTGATCAGCTCGCTGGGCCTCGACCCGCAGGGCGTGCAGGTCCAGCAGCTCTACACCCAGACCATCCAGGGCTTCGCCGCGAAACTCGACGCCCAGAACCTGAACAAACTGCAGGCCGACCCCCGCGTCAAGTACATCGAGCAGGACGCCGTCATGCGCATGAGCGCCACCCAGACCGGCGCCACCTGGGGCCTGGACCGCATCGACCAGCGTAACCTCCCGCTGGACGGCAGCTACACCTACGACACCACCGCCAGCGGCATCAAGGCGTACATCATCGACACCGGCATCAACACCGCCCACACCAACTTCGGCGGGCGCGCCGTGTGGGGCACCAACACCACCGGCGACGGCAACAACACCGACTGCCAGGGCCACGGCACCCACGTGGCCGGCACGGTCGGCGGCAGCACCTGGGGCGTCGCCAAGGGCGTCAGCCTGGTCGCCGTGAAGGTGCTGGACTGCTCCGGCAGCGGCACGAACTCCGGCGTGATCGCCGGCGTCAACTGGGCCGTGAGCAACAAGGGCTCGGCCAAGGCCGTGGCGAACATGAGCCTGGGCGGCGGCTTCAGCCAGGCCGTGAACGACGCCGTGAACAGCGCCGCCAGCCAGAACCTCGTGATGGTCGTCGCCGCCGGCAACGAGAACCAGAACGCCTGCAACGTCTCGCCCGCCAGCGCCGCCAGCGCCATCACGGTCGGCAGCACCACCAACACCGACGCCCGCAGCTCCTTCAGCAACTTCGGCACCTGCGTGGACATCTTCGCGCCCGGCAGCAACATCACCAGCACCTGGATCGGCTCCACGACCGCCACGAACACCATCAGCGGCACCTCCATGGCCGCCCCGCACGTGGCCGGCGCCGCCGCCCTGGCGCTGGCGAACGGCGGAAGCACCAGCAGCGGCGTGACGGGCACCCTCATCAACAACGCCACCACCGGCAAGGTCACGGGCGCCGGCACCGGCAGCCCCAACCGCCTGCTGTTCACCGGCACCGGCACCGTCACCCCGCCGCCCGCCGGCACCACCTACACCGGCACCGTCGCCAGCCGCGGGAACTCCTACCAGCCCGGCACCGCCGGCTTCAGCTACGCGGGCGGCACGCTGCGCGGCAACCTGAGCGGCCCGTCCGGCACCGACTTCGACCTGTTCCTCCAGAAGCTCTCGGGCAGCACCTGGACCACCGTCGCCCGCGCCGAGGGCAGCACCAGCACCGAGGCCATCACCTACACCGGCACCAGCGGCACGTACCGCTGGCGCGTGTACGCCTACTCCGGCAGCGGCAGCTACACCCTCACCGAAACCCGCTGACCCGCGCCCACCACGGACCGTCCTCCCCCAGGGGGCGGTCCGTTTCGTTCGCCCGCCCCCCCCTCTCCCCTCACGAGGTATCCGATGTTCAAGCCCCTGCACGCCGCACTGACCGCCCTGGGCCTCCTGGCCCTGTCCGCCTGCTCCACCCAGAGCGCCCCCACCCCGGAAGCCGCCCTGCCCGCCGAGTCGCTGACCGTCACCGGCACCACCCCCGCCTTCGGCGACCTGAGCAGCCAGATCGTGTACGGCACGGTCACCAACGTCACCAACCGGCCCTATCAGGTCAGCGTGACGCCCAGTACCGAACTCGCGGGCGGCTGGTGCGGCGGCACCCTGATCAGCTCCACGTGGATCCTGACCGCCGCGCACTGCGTGGACGGCTACAGCGCCAGCTCCATGCGGGTGCGCGCCGGCATCAACAACCTGACCACCAGCACCGGGCAGCTGCGCACCGCCGCGCAGATCATCAAGCACCCCAGCTACAACCCCAGCACCTACGCCAACGACATCGCCCTGATCCGCGTGAGCGCCTTCACGCTGGGCAGCACCGTGAAACCCGCCGCGCTGCCCGGCAACGCGGTCGAGGCGATTCTGGACGTGAACGGCAAGAGCGCCACCGTGAGCGGCTGGGGCAAGACCGAGACCGGCGCGGACAGCCCCACCGCGCTGCGCGAGGTCACCATTCCGATCACGCCCACCGGCAGCGACTGCGGCACCCGCCCCGCGAACACCATCTGCGGCAAGTACTCCAGCGGTAAGGACTCCTGCAACGGCGACAGCGGCGGCCCGCTGGCCGCGCCGTACAACGGCAAGTTCTACGTGCTGGGCGCCGTCAGCTACGGCCCACTCGAATGCCGAGGCTACGGCGTGTACACCCGCGTGAACGGCTTCATCAACTGGATCGCGCAGAACACCGGCATCGCCGCGCAGTAACCCGCGCCGACCACTCCTCCCCGCAGCGAACCGAGGCTTCCCCGCCCGGTTCGCTGTTCTCTGCCCGCCACCCAACCCCATCCGCGAGAATGGGCGCGTGCCTCCCTCCGCTCCGCTGACCAGCCACGCCCCGGCGACCGCGCACCTGTCCCTTGATCCCGTCCTGGCCGGTGTGATCGCCCGCGTGGGCGACCTGCCGGTCCTGACGCCCACCCCGGACCCGTTCGGAACGCTGATCCGCAACGTGACCGGGCAGCAGCTGAGCGTGAAGGCCGCCGCCAGCATCCACGCCCGCCTGACCGCCACGCTGGGCGAGGTGACCGCCGACACCCTGCTGGCCGCCAGTGGCGACACCCTGCGCGGCGCGGGCCTGTCCTGGGCGAAGGTACGGACCGTGCAGGCCATCGCACAGGCCGCGAAGACCGGCGCGGTGGAGTTCGCGCACCTGGCTGCGCAGGACGACGAGGCCGTGATCGCCGCGCTGCTGCCGCTGCCCGGCATCGGCCGCTGGACCGCCGAGATGTTCCTGATGTTCGCCCTGGCCCGCCCGGACGTCTTCAGCCTCGGGGACCTCGCGCTGCGCCAGGGCCTGAGCCGCCTGCACCCGGACGCTGCGCCCGCCGACGTGCTGGCCCGCTGGAGCCCGTATCGCACCCTGGCCGCCCGCTACATCTGGGCCGACAACGCCCGCGTGAAGGGCGGCGGGGAACCGGTGTGAGCGGCGGATGGTTGATGGTTGATGGTTGATGGTTGATGGTCAACAGCGTGTACGCGGCGCCTGTGCCCACGTCAAGGCCTACCCACTCCCTACTGTCCCTTCTGCCACTCCTCGAAGGGAATGCGGTCGATGGTGAAGGTGTCGCGGGTGTGCGCGTAGGTGCCGCGCCCGCCCAGGCGGCCGATCAGGTCCAGGGCGGCGGTATCCACGTGGTGGCGTTCGGCGTCCTGCACGGCGTCGGCGCGCAGGGTCAGGCCCAGCACCTCGCCCAGAATGATGCGGGTGCGGCCAATCATGAGGGTCTGCACCTCGCGGCACTCCAGCGCGGCGGGCGCGGCGGCCACGCGCGGCACACGCACCTTCACGCCCGGCGTGAGGGCAATGCCCAGCGCGTCGGGTTCGGCGTGCCCGTGCGGGAAGTCGGTGGCGGTGGCGCTCATGGCGTCGGCCAGGGCGGCGCTGACCATGTTCACGGTGAACTCGCCGCCGGGCGGAATGTTCAGCGCGGTGTCCTTGGGGGTGCCGTCGGCGCGGTCACCGGGCGCGAACGCCACGACGGGCGGGTCGCTGCCCATCAGCCCGAAGAACGAGTACGGCGCGAGGTTCACGTGCCCGTCCGCGCCGAGCGTGCCGACCCACGCGATGGGGCGCGGGACGACCGTGGCGGTCAGCAGTTTGTAGCGCGCGGCGGCGGGCAGCGCGGTCAGGTCGAAGTGCTGCGCGTCCGGCGGGGTGGGGGCCTGGGTCATGCGCGCAGCGTAGCGGTAGCATGCCGGTCATGACTGAGCCTCAGCCCACCCCGCCCGGCCCCGTCCCGTACCGCGAGGCGTACGCGCGGCTGTCCCGCATCGCGGCGGAACTGGAATCCGGCGAGGCCGACCTGGACCGCGTGCTGCCCCTGCTGGAGGAGGCCCGCGAGGCGTACGCCCAGTGCCGCGAGCGGATCGAGGCGGTGCGCGGCGTCCTGGCGGGCGACTGGGCCGACGGCGATCCGGAAGACGAATCCGACGCTGAATAGACCGTGGGGAGCGGAGCGTGACTGACCTGCGACCCTCCCTCCCCCCGCTGGCTACTGCCCGCCGATGGCCTCGCGGACGGGCGTGCTGCCGCTGACGAGTTCGGTGGTCAGGCCGACGCTGCCGGGTTCGTGCAGGGCAGCCAGGACGGCGGCAGCCACGTCGTCGCGGGGGATCATGCCGCGCGGGGCGGGCAGTCCGGCGCTGACCTGACCGGTGCCGGGCGTGTCGGTCAGGCCGCCGGGGCGCAGGATGGTCCAGTCGAGTCCGCTGGCCTGCACGTGCGCGTCCGAGGTGGCCTTGACGCGCAGCACGGCGTGCAGGAAGGGCGGCATCTGCTCCGGGCGGTCCACGCCCATGGAACTGACGACCACGAGGCGGCGCGGGCCTCCGGTGGCGGCGCGGCCCGCGAGTTCGTCGGTCAGGGCGATCAGGGCGTCGCCGTCGATGGCCCGGTAATGGCCGCTGGTGCCGGCCCCGGCGGCCCACACGACGGCTTCGGCGCCGTCCAGGGCGTGCTGCCAGTGGCCGGTCAGGTCGCCCAGGACGGGGGCCGCGCCGTGCAGGGCGACCATGTCCGCCTGTTCCTGCGTGCGAACGAGAGCGGTGACGGCATGACCGGCCTGCGCGGCCTGATGCACGACGCGGCGGCCCACGCCTCCGGCCGCTCCGATGACAGTGATCTTCATGCCGCCCAGCCTGAGCGCCGCCCCCGCTGGTCACTGTCGGGCTGCTCACGGTGCGCGGCGAGCGGTCTTCACGCGGCCCTTAGCGTCGCGGACGGGCCGTCCGGTCAGGCCGGGCCTGCGCGGGCGGCGCGGCGGGCGTATCCTCTGCTTTGATGAGTGAAGTTGCCCGCCCTGACCTGAACGGCTCCCGCTCGCCCGAGTCGGGAAGCCCGCTGCGCCTCGCCCGGCCTGAACCCGGCCCGCCCCCCGTCATTCCGGCCGTGTACCGCTTCGTGGTGAACGTGACGTACCTGCCGGTCCTGGCGAGCGGCATGCACCTGGAAGTGCACGGCCGGGAGCACGTGCCGGTCGCGGGCACGCCGCTGGTCGTGGCGGCCAACCACGTGAGCGGCCTGGACCCGTTCCTGGTGGCGCGCGCCCTGCCGCCGGGCCGGTTCCTGCAGTTCATGGCGAAAAAGGAACTGTTCGTGCCGCTGGTCGGGGACGTGATCCGCGCCGGGGGATCATTCCCGGTGGACCGCAGCGGCAACGACCTGGGCGCGGTCCGCACGTCCCTGCGGATCCTGAAGGCGGGCGGCACGGTCGGCATCTTCCCGCAGGGCACGCGCGGCGGCGGCGAACTGCACGGCGGGGCGGCGCTGATCGCCGCGAAGGGCCGCGCACCCATCCTGCCGGCCGGGATCAGCCGCGACGGGAAACGCTGGATCGTGCGTTTCGGTGAGCCCATCTCGCCGCGCGGGGGGATCAAGAGCGTCACGGCGGAACTGGGCGTGGCGCTGCGGGAACTGGCCGTACCGGTCGGCCGGGCGTACTGACGGTCCGGCGGGCCGGGGGCGGCGTGCGCTATGCTGGGCGGTGACGGCTGCGGGGGGAAATCCGGTGAGAGTCCGGTCCTGTCGCGCAACGGTAACCCGCCCCTGGTGGTGGGCAAGGCCGAGCACCCCCGCCGTTCACGCCTGCCCGGCACCCGGGGGGCGTGTGGCATGACCTCTCGCGGAGTAGGGGGCACGCCGTGGCTGCCTCGCCCCTGGCGCGCGCCTGCCCACGGACTGCTGATCCCTGCGCCGCCCCACTCCGGGGCGGCGTTGTCGTTCCGGGCGAGGGGCGAGGAGCACCCCATGAACCGCACGTTTCTGACTGCAGCCCTGACCGGCTTCCTGACCCTGGGCGGCGCGTCTGCCGCGACCTCCTACCCCCTGACCCTGAAAGACGACCTGGGCCGCACCGTGACGGTGAAGGCCGAGCCCAGGCGGATCGTGAGCATGCTGCCCAGCACCAGTGAGACGCTGTGCGCCATCGCCGCCTGCGAGAAGCTGGTGGGCGTGGACGCGTACAGCGATTACCCGCAGGCGGTCATGAAGCTGCCGAAGATGGGCGGCCTGTACGACCCGAACATCGAGGCGATCATCGCGCAGAAGCCGGATCTGGTGCTGGTCAGTCAGTACGGGAAGCTGGAGGGGCCGCTGACGCAGGCGGGCATCACGGTGGTCGCCGTGAACCCGGAAACGTACGACGAGGTGTTCAGCAAGACCCTGACGCTGGGCCGCATCGTGAACCGCGAGGCGCAGGCGCGGGCGCTGGTGACGCGCATGAAGAGCGACATTGCCCGCGTGGAGATCTTGACGAGGAACGTGGTGCGCAAGCCCACCGCTTACCTGGAGATCGACCCGACGCCGTACTCGGTCGGCCCGAACTCGTTCATGGGTGTGCTGCTGACCAAGGCGGGCGCGCGGAACATCATTCCGGCCAGCATGGGTGACTTCCCGAAGGTGGACCCGGAATTCATTGTGAAGGCCAACCCGCAGCTGATCCTGGGCGTGGACGCGAAGACGGCGGGCGCGCGGCCCGGCTGGAACAGCATCAGTGCACTGAAGACCGGGCGGGTCGTGAACATCCCCGCCGAGCTGAACACCATGCTGGGCCGCCCCGGTCCGCGTCTGCCGCAGGCGCTGCGCGGCCTGGCGAAGATCGTTCACCCGGAACTGTTCAAGTAAGCCGGTGGAGGCCGCCGCGAGTGACCGCCGGGGAGCGGCCGGTGCCCTGGCGCTTCCCCTGAAGACGGCCGGGCTGGTGCTGCTGCTGCTCTCGGCGGTGGTGCTGGGCACCGGGCTGGGCAGCGTGAACGTGCCGCCCGGCGAGGTGCTGGGCGCGCTGTGGCGCGGCGTGACCGGTCAGGAGCTGGCCGGGAACGACGTGATCGTGTGGCAGATCCGCCTGCCGCGCGTGGTGATGGGCGTGCTGGTGGGCGCCAGCCTCAGCGTGTGCGGCGGCGCGTTCCAGGGCGTGTTCCGCAACCCGCTGGCCGACCCGTACCTGCTGGGCGTGGCGAGCGGCAGCGCGCTGGGCGCGACCATCGCCATCGTGTCGGGCTGGCCGCGCACCCTGATTCCCGTGACGGCGCTGCTGCTGGCGCTGGCCGCCGTGACCTGCACGCTGGCCCTGGCGCGCGAGGGCCGCCGCTTTCCGCCGAACCGCCTGATCCTGGCGGGCGTGGTGGTGGGCAGCGTCCTGAGCGCGGCCACCACGGCGCTGATCCTGCGCGGCGAGGACCGCGCGCGGCAGGTGCTGGCGTACACGCTGGGCGACCTGGGCTTCAGCGGCTGGCCGGACGTGCTGACGGTCCTGCCGTACGCGGCGCTGGGCGGCGGGGCGCTGCTGCTGCTGGCCCGCGCGCTCGACACGCTGCAACTGGGGGAACTGACCGCCCGCAGTCTGGGCGTGCCGGTCGAGCGACTCCGGCTGATCACGGTCGTGGCGGCCAGCGTCGCCACGGCGGGCGCGGTGGCGTACGTGGGCGTGATCGGCTTCGTGGGATTGATCGTGCCGCACGTGGTGCGCCTGATGTTCGGCCCCGGTCACCGGACGCTGCTGCCGCTCTCGGCACTGCTGGGCGGGGCGCTGCTGGTGTACGCGGACCTGCTGGCCCGCACCACGCCCCTGTCGCAGGTGGGGATCGTGACCACGCTGCTGGGCGGGCCGTTCTTCCTGTGGCTGCTGAGGCGGCAATCCAGTGAGTAGGCCCATGCAGAGCCCGGCCAGCAGTCCGGACCGGCTGGAGGCGCACGACGTGCACGTGCAGGCCGGGTCGTTCCCGGCGGTGCGGGGCGTGAGCGCCACGTTCGCGCCGGGCGAGTTCACGGCCGTGATCGGCCCGAACGGCGCGGGGAAAAGTACGCTGCTGCGCGCACTGATCGGCCTGACCCCGGTCACACGCGGCGAGGTGAGGCTGGCCGGAAAGCCGCTGCGGAGCTGGAGCCGCGCCGAGCGGTCACGGGCACTGGCGTTCCTGGCGCAGAGCGAGGGCCTGCCGGCCGCCGCGCGCGTGCGGGACGTGGTCGCCCTGGGGCGCGGGGCGGGCGACTGGCGCTTCGGTCTGCTGCCCCGGTCCCCCTGGACGCCCGAGGACGAGGCCGCCGTGGACTCCGCGCTGGACCGCACGGACACCCGCCGTTTCGAGGACCGGCGCGTGTCGGAACTGTCGGGCGGCGAGGCCCAGCGCGTGGCCCTGGCGCGCGCGCTGGCCGCGCAACCCCGGTTCCTGCTGCTGGACGAACCCACCAACCACCTGGATCTCGCGTACGCGCTGGACGTGGTGCGGTACCTGCGCTGCGAGGTGGCCGGGGGGCTGGGCGTCGTGGCGGTCCTGCACGACCTGAACCTCGCGGCCCGCGCCGACCGGCTGGTGCTGCTGCACGCCGGGCAGGTCCTCGCCAGCGGACGGCCCGCCGACGTCCTGACGCCCGCGCACCTGCACGCGGCGTACGGGGTGCGGGTCAGGGTGGTGCAGGACGCAGACCGCCTGCTGGTTATCCCCGAGGATTAGGGCGATGCCAGCCAAGTACTTCCCCACCCACGGCCACCTGCTCGTCTGCCAGGGCCCCAACTGTCAGGCGCGCGGGTCGGCGCTGCTGCACAAGGCCCTGTGGAACCACCTGGAACGCGCCTCGCTGGCGTACTACAAACGCGGCGGGACGCTGCGCCTGACCGAGAGCGGCTGCCTGGGCTCGTGCAGTTTCGGCCCGAGCCTGTGCGTGTACCGCGCCGCGCCCGGCGGGGGCCTGGAAGAAGCGTGGTACGCCGCCGTGGACTTCCCGCTGGCCGCCCGCATCGCGCAGGCCGTACACGAGCAGGGGCCGCTGCCCGCCGAGCATCAGTACGGCCCCGACGGGCAGGGGTAGCGGCGCCCAGCAGGAATGGGGGCGGGGGTCAGCCGCGCACGACTTCCAGAATCTGCTGACCGTACTTACGCAGGCGTTCGGGGCCCATGCCGCGCACCTCCTGCAGGTCCGCCTCGGTGTAGGGGACGCGGCGGGCGATCTCGGCCAGGGTGGCGTTGCTGGCCACGATGAACCGGCTGATCTCCTGGCGTTTGGCCTCGCTGTTGCGCCAGTCGCGCAGGCGGGCGTACACGGCGGCCTGGTCGTCCGTAAGGTCGGCGGCCGGGTCCTCCTTGCCGCCCGGCAGGTCCGGGACCAGCGTGACCGGGGTGAGGTCGGCCGTCACGGGCGCGGCGCCGCGGGGCAGCGGGCGGCCCTGACGCTCGTTGCGGGCCGGGCGTTCACCACGGTCGGGGCGCTCGCCACGGGCCGGCCGGTCACTGCGGGCCGGACGGTCGCCACGCGGTGCGGGCGCGTCTGTCCGGGCATCTGCGGCGGGCGTCTGGGCGGTCTGGGGCGCGGGCTGCTCCGACTCACTGGCGGGCGTCTCAGAGGGCGCGTCGGCGGGCAGCGGGTCCAGGTGTCGTACGTCCGGCAGGCCCGCCGGCAGGTTCGGGGCGTCCGGGCCGGAGCTGACCGGCATCGGCAGCGGCATGTGCGCCGGGGAGGGAGTATCGCTGAACACGATCTCCGGCTCCCAGACCTCCTCGGCCGGAGCCTGCACTGGAGCCTGGACCGGCGCGGGGGTCGTGGCAGGGGTGGAGGTCGGAGTCGGCGCGGCGGCCGGCGCCTCGAAGGTCACGCGGTCCGGGCCAGCCTCGCGGCGCGGCCGGTCTTCACGGCGCGGCTCGTCACGGCGCCCTTCATCCCGGCGAGCTTCATCCCGGCGCCCCTCGTCGCGGCGGGGGCGGCCTCCACGGTCGAACGCGGCGCGGTCACGGCCCCCCCGGCGGAACTCGCGGCGGTCGTCTCCCCTGGCCTCGGGCGGGCCGTCGCGTTCCTGGGCAGGTGGCGTCCGGTCGCGCCCCGGCTGGGACGGCTCGGACGGCGCCCGCTCGGGCTGGGCCTGGGCCTGGGCCTGGGTTTGTGTCTGGGCGGGCTGCTCCGGGCGGACCGTCCCGGCGGCGCGCAGCAACTCCAGGCTGACGCTCAGGTCCTCCAGGCCCGGCGTGAGCAGCACGCCCCCGCCCACGCTACGGGCCGACGCGAGGACCCCGCCGGACGGCGCGGTCGTGTCGGCCGCCGCGTCCGGTGAGAGCAGCAGCGCGGTCGGGCCGGCGAGTTGCGCCGCGCCGCCCAGCCGCTCGGCCAGCTGCGCCGCCGTGCGGGCCGCGCGGGCCAGTCGCAGCGGCAGGGTCGCGGCGTCCCGCAGGGCCAGCGACACGCTCAGGTCGCTGGGGGGCGCGCCGACCGCCGTGGGGGCGCGGCCCGCGCCGAACAGCGCGGTCAGCGGCGCGTCACCGTGCCCGGTCAGGGTCACGCTGTCGCGGTACACGGCCAGCGCCGCGCCGCGCCGCAGCCAGTCCCCACCGGGGGCCAGGGTGGCGTCCGCGATGACCGGCACCCCGGCGCGGCGGGCGCGGTCCAGGTCGTCGGTGGTGGCCTCCAGGAGCCACACGGCGCGCGCGCCGCGCCAGTCGGCGTCCAGCGGCGCGGCGGCCAGTCCGGCGTCGGCCAGGGCGTCGCGGTTCACGCGCACGCGCGGGTCCACGCGCAGGGTGCCGCTGCCCAGCAACGCAGCCAGCTGGAGGGCCAGGGCGGCGTGGTCACGCAGCAGCAGACCCCAGTCGGCGCCTTCCAGCGCGGCCAGCGCGCCGGCCAGCCGCGCCTGTGGGTCACCGCGTTCGGCGTGCAGGCGCACGAGGCGGGCGTCAGGACGCAGGGAGGCAGGAGCATCAGTCATACCCGCCATTGTGACGTACCCGGCGCAACCGGGGGAATAGCGGCGGCGTTCACGCGCCCGAAACGCCCAGACCCTTACAAAGTGCGGCTGCCAAACGCGCCATGCTGGGAACGAACGGAGGTCTTCATGGCGCGCATTACCCGGTACAGCAAGTTCGAGGGGGAACTGGATCAGCTGGATTCCAGTGAACTGATGCAGATGATTCAGGAGGCGCTGCTGGGGCAGGGCATGAACGACCCGTACGACCCGGACCCGAACGCCCGGCCCAGCATGGACGACCTGTTCGACGCGATCCTGGAGGCGCTGGCCGAGCGCGGCATGATCCCCGAAGATCAGCTGCTGGAGGCCATGCAGGCCGAGGACATCCGCGAGACG
The DNA here is from genome assembly GCF_002017875.1 of Deinococcus sp. LM3. Taxonomy (NCBI): domain Bacteria; kingdom Thermotogati; phylum Deinococcota; class Deinococci; order Deinococcales; family Deinococcaceae; genus Deinococcus; species Deinococcus sp. LM3. The sequence goes on from NZ_MUFV01000001.1 coordinate 1,068,660, forward strand.
GGGCTGGGGCAGCAGATTCAGCAGTTGATGGACCGCCTGCAACAGGACGGCTTCATCCGCAAGGAATTCGAGGACGGCGAGGGCGGCGGCGCGGGTGAACCCGGCGACGCGAAATTCCAGCTGACCGACAAGAGCATCGATTTCCTGGGATACAAGAGCCTGCGCGACCTGATGGGCGGCCTGGGCCGCAGCAGCGCCGGCGCGCACGACACCCGCGAGTACGCGTCGGGCGTCGAGATGACCGGCGAACTGAAAGCCTACGAGTTCGGGGACACCATGAACCTCGACACGACCGCCACGCTGGGCAACGTGATGGGCAAGGGTTTCGAGAACCTGGAAGAAAGCGATCTGGTGATCCGGCAGGCCGAGTACAACTCGTCGGCGGCGACGGTGGTGCTGCTGGACTGCTCTCACTCCATGATCCTGTACGGCGAGGACCGCTTCACGCCCGCCAAGCAGGTGGCGCTGGCACTGGCGCACCTGATCCGCACGCAGTACCCGGGCGACACCGTGAAGTTCGTGCTGTTCCACGACAGCGCCGAGGAAGTGCCGGTCTCCAAACTGGCGCAGGCGCAGATCGGGCCGTACCACACGAACACGGCGGGCGGCCTGCGGCTGGCGCAGCAGCTGCTCAAGCGTGAGAACAAGGACATGAAGCAGATCGTGATGATCACGGACGGCAAACCCAGCGCCCTGACCCTCCCGGACGGCCGCATCTACAAGAACGCGTACGGCCTGGACCCCTACGTGCTGGGCGCGACCCTGCGCGAAGTCGCCAGCTGCCGCCGCAGCGGCATTCAGGTGAACACGTTCATGCTGGCCCGCGACCCGGAACTGGTGGGCTTCGTCCGCCGCGTCAGCGAGATGACGCGCGGCAAGGCGTACTTCACGACGCCGCAGAACATCGGGCAGTACGTGCTGATGGACTTCGTGACGAACAAGACCAAACTGGTGAACTGAACGACAGGGCGCACCGAAAGCCGCTGGCAGCGTGAATGCGCCAGCGGCTTTTTCTGATGTCCTCCCTGATGTGCTGTTCGGTGGCTGCCGGGTGGCTCATACGGGTTCCGTCTGTTTCGTTCACAACCCGGAAAGGCACCGGGTTGTCAACTCCACGTCCGGAACCCGTTTCTCTCCTGCTCTGCGGGGCAGCTCTACGAGTCGCATCCGCTCGGATTGAACGGGCTTTGCAGCCCATTCAATCGGAGTGCGTATCAGCCCATCTTGACGAACATGGGCGGCTTGACGCCGATCATGCGGGCCATGACCCACACCTGGCCCTTGTGGTGCGCCTCGTGCGTGATGATCATGTCGAGCAGGGCGGTGACGGGCATCTCGCGGCCGCCGAAGGCCGGGACGCGGCGGGCGAGGTCATCTTCGCTCAGGGCGCTGATGGCGGCCAGGGCCAGTTCGTTGGTGTCCCACAGGCGGCCGCGCGCTTCGGTCAGGGTCTGGCTGGGTTCCGGGGCGGGGGCGGGCGTCTGGCCCTGGATCATGCTGAGGAAGCGGGTGGCGCTGACCGACAGGTGGTCGGCCTGCGCCATGAAGTTCATGCCGCCTTCCCAGGCGCTGAAGGTGCCCTGGTCCTCGGGCAGTTGCTCGTAGAGGTCCATCAGGGCGGCGCGGTGCATCTGGAAGGCGCGGGCGTAGTTCGCGGATCGGGTCATGAATGGCAGCATAAAGGGGCGGCCCCCACGTGTGTGAGGGCCGCGCTTCAGTCTGTGCTGGGACGGGGGTTCAGCGGGCGCGCAGGGCGTCGCGGATTTCCATCAGGAGTTTCTCTTCGTTGGTGGGGCCGGCGGGCGCGGCGTCGGCGGGCTTGACCATGCGTTCGCGCATCCTGTTGTAGGGCACGACGACCACGGAGTAGATGACCGCCATGGTGAGCAGGAAGGTGATCAGGGCCGTGATGAACAGCCCGTAGTCGAAGTCGACGCCGTTAACCGTGAACTTGCCGCCGACGGCGCCGCCGCCCGTGATGAGCTTGATCAGGGGGTTGATGAAGGCGTTCGAGAAGGCCGTGACGAGGGCCGCGAAGGCCGCGCCGGTGACGACGGCAATGGCGAGGTCGACGATGTTGCCGCGCATGATGAAATCCTTGAATCCGCTGATCATGCGTGAAGTTTTACACTCTGTTCATCGGATAGCAATGCAATTCACATAAGCTTGTCTAGATGTTTGCGGGGGGATGTGGGGTATTCCTGATCAAAAACGGCGGTTTTATGCTACCAATCCCAGACAACCCCCCCCGGCGGGCTATACCAATCCGGCCCGACCATGCCCGCCCCGCGCGAGTCACACGGACTCCGATTGTTTCGCTGACAATCCGGAACTTCACCGGATTGCCAGCTCCACGTCCGGAACCCGTTTTTCTCCCACTCTGCGGGGCAGCGCTACGAGTCGCATCCGCTCGGATTGAAGGATCTTTGCAGCTCCTTCAATCCGAGTCTGCATAAAGCACGAAACGCGGGCACCCGGTCCATGACCTGATGCCCGCCCCGCGCCAAATGCAACCGTCTGGAGGGTGCCCGGTCTCCGCTCAGGCCTGACCGCGCATGTTCTGGGCGGCCACCTGCACGGACGCCGGTTCCTCGCGCCCGCTGTCCTTCACGGCGTGCGCGCTCATGCCCCACTGGTGACCGCTGCTCTGCGCGCCCTGCAGGATCACGCGGGCCAGTTCGCCCAGCGTCGCGCCGCCCGGCCGGATGTCCATGCGCAGCTCGGAGCGCAGTTCGTCCAGGCTCACGTCGTCCAGCATCAGTTCCGTGCCGTAACGCAGCGTGGTGGGCGGCACGATCAGCAGGTCGGCCTCGCCGGGCTTGATGGCGTGCCGGAAACAGCGGCCCGTCAGCAGGCCCGCCACGGTCGTGACCTTCCCGAAGGTCTTGTTCTCGATGGCCCGCACCTCCAGGGTCAGGCCCCCGATGGCGCGCAGCGGCTCGACCGCGCGGTCCAGCGACTCGGCGAACAGCGATCCCGTCCCCAGAATCACGCGCCGGGGCTCGGGCAGCGCCGCCGGGAGTTCCGGCAGGGCCTCGGTCAGGAAGTCGCGGATCATGCCCACGCCGTTTTCCAGCATCGGGAAACCCTCGTACTCCTCCTCGCTGGGCAGCGGCTCTCCGGCCAGCAGGTACAGTTCGTCGCTGGGGAACACGAAACGCGTACCCCGCTCGTTCAGGAAGCGCTTGCGCCACACGTTCAGGCGGCGCAGGCTGTCCTGCGCTTCCTCCCGCGTGAAGGTCCGCACGTCCGGCAGGTTCGTGCGGTGCGAGGTCAGGCCGATCGGCACGACCGCCGCGCTGATCACGTTCGGACGGCTCGCGAGGTACTCCACGGTCTCGTCGAGGTTCTCGCGGTCGTTGCGTTCCGGGACCAGCACGATCTGCGTGTACAGGTCGATCTGCTCCAGACGCTCGATCATGGAGCGGATCTGCACGGCCTGCTGGTCTTTGACCTTCAGGCGCCACCACTTCATCATGTCCTGCCGCAGGTCCTGGTTCGCCGTGTGAACCGACACGTACAGCGGCGAGAGGTTCTCGTTCTCGATCCGCTGAATGTCGCCTTCCGAGAGGTTCGTCAGGGTCACGAACGACCCGTACAGGAACGAGAGGCGGTAATCGTCGTCCATGATGTACAGGCTCTTGCGGAAGCCGCGCGGCATCTGATGCACGTAACAGAAATCGCACTTGTTCGCGCACTTCTTGATGCCGTCGAACAGCACCTCCTCGAACTCCAGGCCCGGGTCCTCCCACTCCACGTCGAACGTGAAGGTGTCCTCCAGGCTGGGCGGGGTCGGCAGGAACAACCGGTGGTGATCCTGCGCGGTGCCCGCCACACCCGTCATCACGCGCGGAGCTTCCTTCGGCCGGGCGATCTCCAGCGTCGCGCGGCCCTGCGACAGCGCGTGCCGGTACGCCAGCACGTCCGTGACAGGCTCGCCGTTCACGCGCAGCAGCACGTCACCCGGCTGCACCCCGGCGCGCTCGGCGGCGCTGCCACCCTCCACCGATTTGATCGGTGCGGGAAAAACCTGATCCTGCATATTCTCAGCTGCCGTCACAACACATCACCCCTTTTCGGGACTCCAGTGGCGGCCCCGCATCAAGCACGACAGCATAACAACCCCGCGCAGGGCCGGGTGTGAGTCAAAGCGGGATTGGCGGGGTGGGCGCAACCGCCGCCCCCGCACCCAGCGTTCCCGCTTACCCGATCTGCCGCAGCAGGTTCACGGTCTCGATCATCGCCAGCACCGCCTCGCCACCCTTGTTCCCCGCCTTGATCCCAGCGCGGTTCAGGGCCTGCTCGACCGTATCCGTGGTCAGCACCCCGAACGCCACCGGCACCCCCGTGTGCAGGCTGGTGTTCAGGATGCCGTTCGCCGCGCCGCCCGCCACGAAATCGTAGTGATCCGTATCGCCCTTGATGACGGCCCCCAGGCACACCACCGCGTCGTACTTCCCGGACTCCGCCAGTCGGCGGGCGATCAGCGGCACCTCGTAACTGCCCGGCGCCAGGAAATGATCCAGATTCTCCGACTTCCCGCCATGCTGCACGAACGCCAGCTCCGCCCCCTCCACAAGGCGATCAACGATCAGGTGATTCCAGCGGGTACTGACAACAGCGAACTTCAGGTCGGTGGCGAGCAGATTGGCTTCAATTCGGTTCATGGTGATTCTCCTTGTGGGTGATGGGCGGTGAAGCTGCGGGCGAACCCCTCCGCCCTTCGGGCACCTCCCCTCAAGGGGAGGCAGGGATCTGTTGTTGGCTCCCCTCAAGGGGAGCTGGCCGCGCAGCGGACTGAGGGGTTCTCCGCCGCTCAGTCCCCGCTGCCGTCGGTGCCGATGTGGCCGAGTTTGGCGGCCTTGGTGCTGAGGTACGCGGTGTTGTGGGCGTTGTGCCCGACGTGCAGGGGCACGCGTTCGACGACTTCCAGGCCGAAGCCGCCCAGGGAGTGCAGTTTGCGGGGGTTGTTGGTGAGGACGCGCAGTTGCCGCGCGCCGAGCAAGTGAAGCATCTGCGCGCCGATGCCGAAGTCGCGGGCGTCGGCGGGGAAACCGAGTTGCAGGTTCGCCTCGACGGTGTCGGCGCCGCCGTCCTGCAGGTGGTACGCGCGGATCTTGTTCAGCAGGCCGATGCCGCGCCCTTCCTGCCGGAGGTACACGAGGACGCCGCGTCCCTCGGCGGCGATGGCCTGCATGGCCGCGTCGCGTTGCGGGCCGCAGTCGCAGCGCAGCGAGTGGAAGCCGTCGCCGGTGAGGCATTCGCTGTGGACGCGCACCAGCATGGGCTCGGGCGTGACATCACCCATGACGAGCGCGACGTGTTCGGCGCCGGTCAGGGAGTCCTCGAAGCCGACGATGCGGAACTCGCCGTGCTCGGTGGGCAGCTTCGCTTCCGCGACGAGTTGCATGAACGGGTCGTGTTCCAGGCGGTAGGCGATCAGCGCCTCGATGCTGCCGACCTTCAGCCCGTGCCGCTCGCCGAACGCGAGGAGGTCCGGGAGGCGGCTCATCTCGCCGTCGTCGCCCATGATCTCGCAGATCACGCCGACCGGCGCGAAGCCCGAGAGCCGGGCGAGGTCGCACCCGGCCTCGGTGTGTCCGGCGCGGCGCAGCACCCCGCCGGGCCGCGCCACGAGCGGGAAGATGTGCCCCGGACGGCGGAAATCCGTGGACTTCGCCGCGTCGTCCATCAGGGCGGCAATCGTGGCAGCGCGGTCGAAGGCGCTGATGCCGGTGGAGTTGCTGACGTGGTCCACGCTGACGGTGAAGGCCGTGCCGTTCGGGTCGGTGCTGCTGCCCACCATGGGCGTCAGGTCAAGGGCGCGGGCGCGGTCGGGCGTGAGGGTCACGCAGATCAGGCCGCGTCCCTCGCGGGCCATGAAGTTCACCCACTCGGGCGTCGCGGTGGCGGCGGGCATCAGCAGGTCGCCCTCGTTCTCGCGGTTCTCGTCGTCCACGAGGATCACGGGGCGCCCGGCGCGCAGTTCCGCCAGCAGGTCAGGGATGGAGGCCAGGGTCATGCCGTCACCTCCGGTTCCACCTGTTCGGGCGTCCAGTCGCGCATCAGGATCAGCCGCTCGACGTACTTGGCCATCTGGTCGGCCTCCAGATTCACTTTCGTTCCGGCTGCCCAGGTGTGCAGGGTGGTGACCTCCAGCGTGTGCGGCACGAGCCAGAGCGTGAACTCGTCGGGGCGCAGGTCCGCGCGGCTGCCGGCCGGGCCGCCCGCGTCCACGACGGTCAGGCTCACGCCGTCCACCGTGACGCTGCCCTTCGGCACGAGGTACCGCGCGAGGTGCGGCGCGGCGCGCACGGTCATGGTGTACGCGCCGGGCTGGGCGTCCACGCTCAATACCGTGCCCACGCCGTCCACGTGCCCGCTCACCACGTGTCCACCGAAACGCGCCTGGGCGGTCATGGCGCGTTCCAGATTGACTTTCGTGCCCTCCCGCCAGTGCGGGGCGGTCTTGGCGATCGTCTCGCGGCTGAGGTCCACGGTGAAGCCCGTCGCGTCCCAGGTGGTCACGGTCAGGCACGTCCCGTTCACGGCGATGCTCTCGCCCAGTTCCACGTCGGCCCACATACGCGCGGGCTGGATGGTGACGGTCAGGTTGCCTTCGTTGTCGGTGGTGCGGGCGATCTGCCCGACCTGCTCGATGATTCCAGTGAACATGTATTGACCTCGGGTGGAGCGAGGAACCCCTCACCCCCAGGGAGAAGGGAGAAAGACTAGACGCGCGGGATGTCGTGCAGCAGGCCGGTGATCAGCACGTCCGGGCCGAGCAGTTCGACGGTGACTTCGTGCAACGCCTGCGCCTCGTGCATGGGTCGCGTGGGGCCGGTCACGGGACTCAGGCCCGCGCCGAGGAGCTTCGGGGACACGAACACCCTGACCTCGTCCACCAGTCCCTGCGCGAGGAAGGCGCTGAGCAAGGTCGGGCCGCCCTCCAGCAGCACGCTGCTGATGCCCAGGCCCGCCAGTCCGCTCAGGGCGTCCGGCAGCGATTCGGCGCGCTGCACGGTGATCCCGGCGGCCTCGTGCGCGGCAACGTCGGCGTCCGGGGCGGTCACGAGCACCGCGCCGTCGCGCCACGCGCGGGCCTGCGGGTCGCTCGCCGCGCGGCGGTCGAACACCACCGGGCGCGGATCACGCCCGCCCGTCACGCCGCGTGTCGTGAGGGCCGGGTCATCCAGCTCAATCGTGCCGCGGCCGACCGCGATGGCGTCCAGTTCGTCGCGCCAGCGCATGGTGCGCTCTCGGGCCTCGGGGCCGCTGACCGCGCCGTTGCCCTCGTTCAGTGCGGCCACCTTGCCGTCCAGGGTCATGGCGTACTTCGCCACCACCCACGGGCGACCCCGCACCACTGCGCTGCGGAACCCCGCCTGCTGCCGCACAGCCTCAGGCTCCAGCACGCCCACCGTGACCTCGATCCCTGCCTCGCGGAGTTTCTGCACGCCGCGCCCCGCCACCAGCGGGTTCGGGTCCAGCGCCGCCACGACCACGCGCCGCACGCCCGCCGCGATCAACGCGTCCGCGCAGGGCGGCGTGCGCCCGTGGTGACTGCACGGTTCCAGGGTCACGTACGCCGTGGCACCGCGCGCCCGCTCGCCCGCGTCACGCAGGGCGAACACCTCCGCGTGCGGCTCACCGGCCCTCGGGTGAAACCCTCGCCCCACCAATTCATCGCCTTGCACGATCACGCAGCCCACGGGGGGGTTCGGCGCGGTGCGGCCCAGTCCTCTGGCAGCCTCCGCCAGCGCGAGCGTCATGAACCGCTCGTCTACCGGCAGTGCCGCCGCCACCCCAGGGGGTGGAGCATTCACTTCATACATGGTCTGTCGCCGCCCGCCGGGGTGGCAGGGCAGCGTTCCTCCTTCTCTCATCCGGACTGAATGGGCCAGACAGAACGCCGAAAGCGTCTCTGCGCGCCATAACACCGTCGGCTCCAGAGTTTCACTGGATCGGGCCTGCGCGTGGTGCAGTCTGCGCGGGCTTCGCGGGCTGAGTCAGTTCGTGAACAGGCGAGCCTTCTGCTCGCTCCGCTCGGGTGACGCGGGACGGCCCGCGCCACCTGAAGCGACATCACCGCCGGTAGGGAATTTCACCCCGCCCCGAAGGAAGTCGGCCCACCCGGAAGCGGGCCACCCTGAAACTAGCACCCGGCCGCCACCCAACTGTGGGAGAGATCAGACACCTGACGGGGGACACCACCGCACAACAGGCTGTGGGGGGCACGCCGGTCTGGCATCCCCCCCACAGGCCCATTCACGGGGCGGTCAATCCGTGGCGTTGACCCCCTCGCCGGCTCCCCAGACTTCGCGCGGCAGGCGGCGGTCGAGTTCCGGATCGGCGCGGCGGTCGAAGAGCGGGTCGGCCTGACCGTCGCGGCGGGCGCGGTCATAGTCGCGCAGCAGCCGCAGGGCCAGCGGCGAGAGCAGCAGCAGCGCCACGATGTTCGTGACGGCCATCAGGCCCATGCTGAGGTCCGCCATGTTCCACACGGTCGGCACCTCGGCCAGCGCGCCGAACAGGACCATGCCCAGCAGCAGCGCCCGGAAGACGTTCAGCACCCAGCGGTGACGGGTCAGGAACTGCACGTTCCCCTCGGCGTACGCGTAGTTCCCTATGATGCTGGTGAACGCGAACAGGAAGATCGCGCCCGCCAGGAACGCGCCGCCCCAGCCGCCCACGTGGGATTCCAGCGCCGCCTGCGTGAGTTGCACGCCGGACAGGTCCGCGTCGCGCGGCAGCGGGCTGAGCAGGATGATGGCGGCCGTGCAGGTGCACACGATGATGGTGTCCACGAACACGCCGACCATCTGCACCAGTCCCTGCTGCACCGGGTGGTTCACGCTGGCGGCGGCGGCGGCGTTCGGGGCGCTGCCCATTCCGGCCTCGTTGCTGAACAGGCCGCGTTTGACGCCCATCATCAGCGCCTGCTGCACCGCGAAGCCGGCCGCGCCGCCCACCGCGCTCTCCAGACCGAAGGCGCTGCGGACGATGCCCAGCAGCATGTCCGGCACCTGACCCAGGTGCGTGAACACCACGTACAGCGCCACCAGCAGGTACGCGAGCGCCATGAACGGCACGACCAGTTCGGCCACGCGCGCCACCCGGCGGATCCCGCCGAAGATGATCGGCGCGGTCAGCAGCACCAGCGCCGCCCCCACCGCGGCGGGCGACAGCCCGAACGCCTGCTGCATGGACGCCGCGATGCTGTTGCTCTGCACAGCGTTGAACACCAGCCCGAACGCCAGGATCAGGAACACCGCGAACAGCTGCCCCATCCAGCCCTGCCCGAGCCCCTGGCGGATGTAGTACGCCGGGCCGCCCCGGAACCCGCGTTCGCCGTCACGGACCTTGAAGGCCTGCGCCAGCGTCGCCTCGATCAGGGCGCTGCTCATGCCCACCAGCGCCGTGACCCACATCCAGAACACGGCGCCCGGCCCGCCCAGCGAGATGGCGATCGCCACGCCCGCGATGTTCCCGGTGCCCACGCGGCTGGCCAGTCCGGTCGCGAACGCCTGGAAGGACGTGATGCCGCCCCCAGACCCGCCGGAACGGCTGCCCAGGATGGTCCGCCACGCCTGCCCGAAGTACCGGAACTGCGCCGCGCCCGTCCGGACCGTGAAGTACAGTCCGGCGCCGATCAGCAGGTAGATCAGCAGCCAGCCCCACAGCAGGTTGTTGCCCGCGTCAATTGTTGCGTTCAGCGCATTCATAGCCCGTTATACGGACTCCGATTAAGTAGATTATAATCGTTGCATCAAACAGATACCTCTAACCGCTCCTCTCGCGCATGACGCTGACACCTTCTGGCATCTCTACCGGGCCAGTACCTGTGCCGTCGAACGACGCAGAGCTCAACTCTTCGCACTCCTCGCAGAAGGACGCCCCGTGCCAGAGATCCTTCAAGTGACCCGGTACAACCGGGTCACAGTCTACGGACTGGTCAAGCGCTACCGCGAACAGGGGCTCGCTGGCCTCCGTGACGCGCGTCACGCCAACCAGGGCGCTCCCCGCCTCCTGACGGCCGAGCAACAACAAACCCTGGCTGCCCGACTGCACGCCGACTTCGAGCAGGGCATCGTGTGGTCCGGTAAAGACGTTCAAGACTGGCTTCAGCAGCAGTACGGAATGGCCGTCCATCTCGGGCGCACCTATGAATTCCTACGGGCGGCGGGCTTCACGCCTCAACGCCCTCGACCCCGGCACGTTGGCGGCGATGAGGCCGCCAAGGAAGCGTTCAAAACAAAGTCCTGACCGAGACGCTCCGCCTGGCGGAGCGTCTCTCACCGCGTGTCTCTCTGTGGTGCATGGACGAACATCGAATCGGGCTCAAACCGATCCGGCGTTCCATGTGGGCGCCAACTGGGCAGCCGTTGACGTGTCCAGTTCAGCCTGGATACGAGTGGTTGTATGTGTACGCGTTTGTCAATCCGGAGAGTGGCGAGAGCTTGTTCTGGTTGATCCCGGTGGTGAACAAGCAGGCGTATGCGGCCGTCATGACGGCGTTTGCGCAGAAGGTCGGCGCGGGCGCCGACCATCGTGTGTTGGTCGTTCAGGATGGGGCCGGTTTCCATTTGCCACCGGATGACGGGCATCCTGAGGGGATTCAGACGGTGACGTTGCCGCCGTACTCGCCGGAATTGCAGCCAGCGGAACGGCTGTGGGAGTTGACGGATGTACCGATTGCGAATCGAGCGTTCAAGAGCATCAAGGAGGTGGAGGCAGCACTCTCGGATCGCTGCGTCTGGTTGGAAGGTCAACCTGATCTGGTCACTCGTCACACGCTCTTCTACTGGTGGCCCTTGTTGGCTAATTAATCGGAATCCGTATTACTGTACCACCCGCCCGGCAATGCCTGGACCGGCGCGGGTATGCTTTGCACAGGCCCCACGCGCCGGCACCAAAGGGGCGCGGGCAGGTCCGGAGGCACTCCACCCATGAAGACCATCCTCGTGACCGGAGGCAGCGGCGTACTGGGCCGCGCCCTCCTGCCTGCCCTGGAGGGCCGCGCGGACGTGCGTGTCCTGTCCCGCCACGCCGACTCCCGGCCCACGTTCCGGCCGGGCGACCTTCAGACCGGCGCGGGCCTCGCGGAGGCGCTGCGCGGCGTGGATACCGTCATTCACGCGGCCAGCCAGCCGTCGCGGCCCCAGGTGGACATCGAGATGACCGGCGTGCTGCTCGCGGCGGCGCGGGAGGCGGGTGTGCGGCACGTCGTGTACGTCAGCATCGTGGGCTGCGACCGGGTGCAGGCGTTCCCGTACTACCGTGCCAAGACGCACTCGGAGGCGCTGGTCGCGGCGGGCGGCGTGCCTTTCACGGTGGTGCGCGCCACGCAGTTCCATGAGTTCGTGGCGTTCCTGCTGTCCCGCCTGACCCGCGCGCCGCTGCTGCCCCTGCCGGGCCTGCCCCTCCAACCGGTGGACGTCCACGCCGCCGCCGCCGGGGTGGCGCAGGTGGCGCTGGGCGACCCGCAGGGCCACGCGCCGGACCTCGTCGGCCCGCAGGTCATCCCACTCCCGGAACTGGCCCGCAGCTGGGCCGACGCGACCGGTGTGCGCACCCGCGTCCTGCCCATTCCGGCCGCGCGGCGCTTCACGCCCCTGACCCGCCCGGACCTGAGCGGCGTGGGCCGCACCTGGGCGCAGTGGCTCGCGCAGGAGGCCACGCGCCCCAACCCCTACGCGGGCTGAGCCGGGCGGGGCGGCTGGTCGGCGTTCAGGTCCGCCAGTTCCGCCTCCTGCCCACCGCGCCAGATGAACACGCGTCCGGCGCGGGCGATCAGCAGCCGCCCCCGGTGGTCGAGGTCGGCCCAGGTGGCGCCCTCCAGATCGGGTGCCGGGCCGTCCGACAGCCAGCGGTACCGGACGAAACGGTGATACCGCTGATCACAGATGAAATTCAGTTCCAGTGACCTCTTCCGCAGGGTGAACGGGTCAGCTTCACCCATGCCGATCCAGCGTCTCGGCTGATGAGTGACGTGCCAACCCGTCCGTTTCAATACGGCGAGGAAGGTATCCACCCGCAACTTGCCCGTAGGAGGCAGGACCTCAAAACCCGGCGGGCGAATCAGTTGCTGTCTCGGGAGGTCGGTGTGGTTGACCAGGATCGTCCGCGAGTCCCGGAACGCGCCGCCACCGCTCCAGCCGTCCGAGGCATTCCACAGGCCGATGGCGTGAACCTGCGGCGGTTTCGATAGGGCCGTCCAGTCGTACATGGTCACGCCGTAGCGTTCCATTGCCAGCGCCTGCTGCCGCTTCGATTCGTTCTGCGCGTGGTACAGCAGGTGCTCGCCGTCGGGCGAGAGGTCGCTCATCCACTCGTACAGCCGTCCCTGGAACCACGATCCGGGCGTCAGGGTGTCCGTGGCGGTGTCCCACAGGTACACGCGCGTCCAGCGTGAAGGGCCGCGCCGGAAGAGCACCACGCGGTCGGCCTCGCTGGCAAGCAGCCCCCAGATGCGCGCCGGGGCGGGGGGCGTTCCCACGTGTCCTGTCATTCCAGCAGCGCGGCGAGTCCGCGTGACGCGACGTCCCGGATGGCGTAGGTCATCTGGTGCGAGATCCCGGTCTCGGTGGGATTGATCTCGATGGCGATCCCGCCGCGCCGCAGCGTCTCGGCGGCCAGTCCGGCGGCGGGGTAAACGGCCCCGCTGGTGCCGATGACCAGCGCGACCTCGGCGGCGGCGAAAGCGTCCTGCGCGGCTTCCAGGGCGTCCTCGGGCAGGAGTTCGCCGAACCAGACGACGTTGGGCCGCATGCGGTTCCCGAGCGGGGAGGTGGGCGGCGTGACCAGTTCGGCGGGCGCGGCAAGGGGGTAGGTCTGCCCCGTCACCTCGTCCCGGCCGCTGAGGAGGTTGCCGTGCAGTTCCACGACCCGCCCGCCGTGCGCGCCGCTGCCTGCGCGGTGGTGCAGGCCGTCCACATTCTGCGTGGCGAGGAAGAAGCCCGCCCCTTTCTGTGCCTCCAGCCGCGCCAGCAGGTCGTGCGCGCCGTTCGGCTGCGCGGCCAGCACGTCGCGGTAGCGGCCCGCGTACCACTCCCAGACCATCTGGGGATCGCGGCGGTACGCGGGCGGACTGGCGAGATCCTCGGGCCGGAAGCGCGCCCAGTGCCCGGTCTGCGCGTCCCGGAAGGTGGGAATGCCGCTCTCGGCACTGACGCCCGCGCCGGTCAGCACGGCAACGCGGGAGGCGGAATGCAGGGCGGCGCGGGCAGCAGCGAGATCCATGAGCGCAGGGTAGCCCGAACCCGGACGGCCACGCTGCCTCAACTCCGGCAGGGAGCAGAACGTTTCAGGACTCCCCGGTGGTGCCAGGGAGCCCTGAAGTGGGTGGGGCTGACCGTTCAGCCTGGGGGCCGCGCGCCGGAGTGACCGGGTCCGTGGGTGCCCTGCGTCCAGGATTTGATCGAGCCTTGCAAGCTTGAGCGCTGAGCGTTCATGGAAAGAGGGTTGAGAAGTGTGAAGGCTGTCACCTGAACTGTCAACTTTGAGTGTTCAGCGGCCCCCCTGTGGGGGGTTGGTGCAGAAGACATCCAGTTTCCGGAAGTCAGGGAGTTGACCACATGACCCTGTGGTCGGGGCGGTCACGGCGCGCGCCGTTCGAACGGCCAGCCCCGCGCCTCACGGCACGTCGATCACCGTCAGGGCGTTACTGACACTCAGGGCCTGATCGACCTCGGCCAGAAACGCATCCACCTGGTCCGACAGCCGGTCGATGTCCGCCTGCGCATCCAGCGGGTCGAGCAGGCGCGACGCGTTGCGCTCCATGAAGGAGCGGTGCAGCGCCTCGTACTCCGCGCCGCGTGAGCCTTCCTTGCCCAGCAGCGCCTGCGCCTGCTGATCGAGGCGGTCCCCGGCCCGCTCGTTGTTCAGCTCCACCTCCCGCTGCGCGCGGGCGAGGTCGCTTCCCAGCCGCGCGATCAGCCGCTGCTCGAAGGCCACGCTGGCCTTGCGTTCGATCGCGGCAGCGACGGTGTACGTCTGCCCGGCGATCTCCACGGTGGTGCGGGCGTTGCTGGCGACCACGGCCGCCTTGATGGCCGAGCGGCGGCGCAGCAGATCCGCGACGCTCTGACGGCGGGCTCTGACACGGTCGGCGAACTCGGCGGCGCTGCGAGCCTCGCGGGGCGGCTCCCCGCCGACCGTGAAGGTCACGAAGGTCGTCTCGTCGATCAGCTTGTTGGCGCGTTTCTCCAGCAGTTTGAGTTCGCTCAGGGCCTTGGTGATGGTCATTCGTTCACTGGACACGGGGACACCTCCGGATCAGGGCGGATCAGGGCCGGTTGGCTGCACAGGGGGACGGAAGACGGGACGTGGCAGGGCTCATGACTGACAACGACTCGGGAACGTATGGCGGGAACCTGGGCAGCGGGAAGGCGAACGGTAGCGTCCCGCCGCCTCGGCTGTCAAGCGCGTTCCCCCGGTGGCCCGCTGCGGCCGACCGACCGGGCAACTGCAACCCAAAACAAAAAACCCGCCTTCTCCGGCGGTGATAAGAAAAGGATACCCCGGTATGCAGGCGGCGTCAACCCCCGCCACGCGGCCTGATTTACGCCGTCCAGCACGCCAACAACTGAGCCGCGCTTTCAGGTCTTATGCACCGTCGATGAACGCGGGTGGCACCGTGTCCACCAGCCACACGCCGTTCTCGCTGACGAAGAACAGGTGCCCGGCGGTGTGCATCTCCCCTGCCCGGATGATCAGGATGACGGGTGGGCCGCGCCGCGCACCGACGCGCCGGGCGGTGTCGGGGTCGGGCGAGAGGTGGACGTGGTGGCGGTTCATGGGCTGTAGTCCACCCTCGCGGATGGCGGAGAGGGCGCCCGCGTGCGTGCCGTGATACAGCCGCGCGGGTGGGCTGGCGGGCTGGAGTTGCAGGTCGACGGGCACGCTGTGCCCCTGGTTGGCGCGGATGTGGTCGCCGCGCAGGCTGAAGCGCCCCTTGTCGCAGTGAGTCACGACGGCTTCGACCTGCGCGCGGGTGGCGTTCAGGTGCCTCAGCAGCGGCGCGAGCGGCACCCAGCCGCCGGGCGCGAGGGTCAGGCCCGCCTCGTGCGGGGCGTGGCGCAACAGGTACGAGAGGCGCCGGGAGAGGACGGGGTCGGTCATGCGCCCAGTCTGCGCGGGGTGAGGCGGGTGGGGGATCGGCCAGTTGGCGCAGACTGAATGGCTTGGTTACAGGTGCCGGGCGAGGTAGTCGGCGATGAGCCCGGTGGTGCGGATGCGGGCGGCGGGGTCGGCGGTGCCGTGGCCCTGGTCGTCGAATTCCACGTACTCGTAGTCCTGGCCTTCGTGTTTGCCGGTGGCGTTCAGGGCGTCGCGGAAGCTCCGGGCCTGATTGATCGGGCAGCGGGGGTCGTTGGTGCCGTGCAGGATGAGCAGGTGAGCTTTGAGGTTCGCGGCGTGGGTGATGGCGCTGCGGTCGCGCCAGAGCCCGGCGTGCTCGTCGGGGTGGCCCATCATGGTGCGGAAGTAGTAGGCGAGCTGAGGGATGTCGCGGTTGTTGTCGGCGTGCAACTGGTGCAGGTCGGTGATGCCGACGATGGGGATGGCGACTTTGAACAGGTCGGGGTGTTTGACGGGCGCAAGGTACGAGAGGTAGCCGCCGTAGCTTCCGCCATACAGACCGATGCGGGCGGGATCGACGTGGGGAAGCGTGGCGAGGTACGAGGCGGCGGCGGCGATGTCCTGTAGGTCGCGGCCGCCCCAGTCGCGCAGGTTCGCGTCTCGCCAGGGGGTGCCGTAGCCGGTGCTGCCGCGCACGTTGGGGCAGATGACGGTGTAACCGAGGCTGACGAGGTATTGCACCTCGTCGTCGAAGGTGCGGAAGAACTGCGCGGTGGGGCCGCCGTGCGCTTGCACGAGGGCGGGGTGGCGGACAGTCGGGTCGAGGCCTGCGGGCGTGTAGAGGATGGCGGGGACCTGGACCTGCGGGTCGTGGGCGCTGGGGCTGGGGTAGTGGATGTACTGGCCGGGCGTGAACTGCCCGGGGTTCAGGGAGCCGTATTCGGCGGGGATCAGGGTGCCGGTGGTGTCGGTGGTCAGGTCGTACAGGAGGACGTCCGCGCGGGTGGTGGTGGTGGAGTGGCCCACGAGCAGCTGCTGCCCGAGGGCGTACTGGGTGCCGCTGCACAGGCCCGGCGGCAGGTGCAGGGGGCGGGGGGCGACCGTGTCCAGGCTGTACAGCAGTGGCGTGAGGGTGCTGTCGGCGTTACGGGTGACGCTCAGCCACTGGCCGTCCGGGCTGATGCGGCCGGAGGTTTCTTCGGGTCCGCCTTCGGGCGTGAACCACTTCACCTCGCCGCTGGTCAGGTCGAGCAGACCGGCGCGGCCGTGCCCGGCGGCGTCGCTGGCGGCGGTCAGGTGCGTGCCGTCCGGGTGCCAGTGTCCGACGCTCTCGCGGGTGCCTTCCTGAACGTGCAGCACGCGGCGCATCCCCGTGCCGTCGGCGTTCATGACGTACCCGTCCATGTTGCGCAGGTCGGGACTCTCGTTGGTGTTCAGGCTGATGCGGCGGCCGTCGGGGCTGTAAGCGACCGCCTGGGTGCTGTTGGGCTGCGTGGTCAGGGGCGTCCAGGCGTCCTCGCCGCTGCGGGTCAGGTCGTACTGCCAGACGTTCATCTGACCGCCGCGCGTGGAGTTCACGAGCAGGCGCGTGCCGTCCGGGTGGGCATGCACGGGGAAGTCCATGCTGCCGGGCTGGTGGTGCAGGGCGCGCACTTCGCCGGTGTCCAGGGTGAGGACGTGCAGGGCGGTGCGTTCGTTCCCGTCGTGGTCCCAGGCGAGGAACAGGGCGCGGCTGTCGGCACTCCAGACGGGGGCGCTGCGGGGGGTGGCGGGGGCCTGCCCGCTGGTGTGCTGGCGGCGCTCGCGGGTGCGCAGGTGCAGGCTGCACAGTTCCATGCGGCCGCTGCGGTTGTCGTAGTACGCGACGTGCTCACCGTCCGGCGAGACGGTCAGGCCCATCGTGATGGGCAGGGTGACGAGTTCCTCCAGCGGCAGTGGGGTGGGCATGCGGGCAGTCTGACATCCGGTCGGCGTGCGATCTGCCGCAGGTGCGCGGTACGCTGCGGTTCATGACACAGCATGAGACGTGGGTGGCGCTGCGGGCGCACTGGCAGGAGCTGGCGGACCTGGGTGGAATCGGGGCGCTGCTGGGGTGGGATCAGAGTACGTACCTGCCGCGTGGGGGGGCGGCGGGGCGGGCGCGGCAGCGGGCGCTGCTGTCGGGTCTGCGGCACGCGCGGGCGACGGACGCGGGGTACGGGCGACTGCTGGATCAGGCGGGCGCGCTGGATCTGGGGCCGGTGGAGGCGCGGATGCTGGCGGTGGCGCGGCGGGATTTCGAGCGGGCGACGCGCCTGCCGGGTGAGTTCGTGCGGGCGTCGGCGCAGCATGCCGGTGAGAGTTACGCGGCGTGGGTGGAGGCGCGGCCCGCGAACGACTGGGCGCGGATGGTGCCGCTGCTGGAGCGGACGCTGGACCTGAGCGTGCAGCGCGCCGCGTACTTCCCGGAGTTCGCGGACCCGATGGATTTCTTCGTGGACGCCTCGGATGAGGGCATGACGGCCGCGCAGGTGGACGCGGTGTTCGCGGAGTTGCGCGCGGCGCTGGTCCCGCTGGTGGACGCGGTCGCGGCGGCCCCGGCGCCCCGCATGGACTTCCTGGAGCGCGAGTACCCGGTTCACACGCAGTTGCGACTGGGTGAGGAGATCGGGGCGCTGTACGGGTACGATTTCGCGCGGGGGCGGCAGGACCTGACGGCGCATCCGTTCATGACGCGGCTGGGCGCGCGGGACGTGCGGATCACGACGCGGGCGCAGCCGAACGACCCGACGGACGCGCTGTACTCGACGCTGCACGAGGTGGGGCACGCGCTGTACGAGCAGGGCGTGGCGGACGACCTGCTGGACACGCCGCTGGGCGGCGGCGTGAGTGCCGGGGTGCATGAGAGCCAGTCGCGGCTGTGGGAGAACCTGGTGGGGCGGTCGCGGGCGTTCTGGGCCGGGCAGTTCGGGCGGATGCGCGACGCCTTCCCCGAGCAGCTGGCCGACGTGACCGAGGAGGAGATGTTCCGCGCGGTGAACGTGGTGCGCCGCAGCCTGATCCGCACGGACGCGGACGAGCTGACGTACAACCTGCACGTGATCACCCGCTACGAGCTGGAGCGGCAACTGCTGGGCGGGTCGCTGGCGGTCTCTGATCTGGCGGACGCGTGGCACGCGGCGTACGAGGCGAACCTGGGGCTGCGCGCCCCGAGTCACGTGGACGGCGTGCTTCAGGACGTGCACTGGTTCAGCGGCGGGATCGGCGGGGTGTTCCAGGGGTACACGCTGGGGAACGTGCTGAGCGCGCAGTTCTACGCCTCGGCCAGCGCCGCGAATCCTGGGCTGGAGGCGGACATCGCGCGCGGCGAGTTCGGGCGACTGCACGGCTGGCTGCGTGAGCACGTGTACGCGCCGGGCCGGACGTTCACGCCGAACGAACTGGTGGAACGCGCGACCGGGCAGGGCATGACGGCCGCGCCTTACCTCGCGTACCTGCGCGGGAAGTACACGGAGCTGTACGGCCTGAGCTGATACGGACTCCGATTGAATGGCTTGTAGAGCCGTTCAATCCGAGCGGATGCGAGTAAGAGAGAAACGGGTTCCGGACGTGGAGTGGGCAGATCGGTGGTGTTCCGATCTGTCAACGAAACAGACGGAATCCGTTTGAGCGACGCGCGAAAAAAGGGCCGCCCGGCCGGGGGAACATCGGCGGGCGGCCCTGGGTTGGGGGTGTGGGGGCTGGGCAGGGCGCGGGGGATCACCGCACAGGGTCTGCCGGTCCGGATTTCAGTGTCCTACACAGAGTATGGCGGGATTCTGACAGCGGCGGTGGGCCGCCTGTGAGGCTCAGCGGCGGCCGACGCCGGGCGCGAGGGTCAGGGGCGCGTCGAGTTTCAGCCAGATGAACTCGTTGGTGTCCTTCACGGCCGCGCCGCGCCCGCCGGTGCCGGGGTAGTTGTTGTCGTTGGCGACGAGGACGGTGGTGGCGTCGAGCACGATGACGTTCTCGATGGTCACGTACGGGAAGCGGAACACGCCGCCGGTCGTGCTAGGTGCCAGTCCCTGCGGGTCGGCGATGTTCAGCAGGTCGGCCAGCAGGGTCTTTTTCAGGGTACCGTCGGTGTTGCGGTCGGTCAGGCTGACGCGGTAGAGGCGTTTGGTGCGGGCGGCGTCACCGCTGCCGCCGTCGCGCTCGATCACGATCAGTTCCGAGGCGTTCACGGGTGTGATGTCCCCGATGGCGTTGCCGGGCGCGTCGAGCGGGTAACGGCCGGTCAGGGTCCACTTCTTCGTGGCGAGGTCGATGGCGTGCAGGCGCAGCTGGCCGGGCGTGTCGCCCGCCACGGTTTTCTCCAGCAGGGCGTGCAGGGTCTTGCCGTCGGGGCTGAGGGTCAGGCCCTCGAAGCCGCCGCTGCTGCCCAGCGTGGCGGCGCCGCTGCTGCCGCCCTGCGTGAAGGCGGGGTGCTGGGGGCTGCGGACTTCGGGCGCGGCGTACTCGGCGACCACCTTCGCGCCGGTGGCGGGGAAATCGGTGAACAGGCCGTCCACGCCCGCCAGGATGGCCTGCCGCAGTTCGGCTTCGGGGTTGTTGGCGTACTGGGCGGGCAGGAAGGTGGGTTCGTTCCGGAAGGTGTACGGGTGCACGAGCAGCCCGGCGGCGTGCGCACGGGTCACGAAGTCGGTGGTCTGCCCCTTGCCATCGATGATCCAGCCCTTACTGGGGCCGATGCCGCTGGCGTACGTGGCGATGTCGCGCAGGCCCTCGGGGGTGGTCAGGTCGGCGTTCCGGCGGGGGTCCTTGCGGGCGGTCAGGTCGTAGGGCGCGCCGGTCTGGCCGCCCAGCAGCTGCACCAGCGGCAGTTTCACGCCGGCGGCCGGCATGATGGTGGCGTGCAGGTCGCGCAGGTTGCCCGTCTCGAAGGACTGGATGAACACGCGCGCCGGGTCCGTGAACCCCTCCTTCTTCAGGGTGTCGATCAGCAGTTGCGAGGTGTTCACGCCCGCCTGCGCGGCCATGAAGGTGGGGTGCTTCGTTTCGGGGTAGATCCCGACCCGGCGGCCGGTGCGGGCTTCGGTGTCGCGGATCAGGGCGATGATCTCGCTCAGGGTGGGCACCTCGAACTGCCCGTCGAAGGTGCGGCCGCGCAGGGCCGGGAGGCGTTCCACGGCGCGCAGGGTCTTGAGTTCCGCCAGCGTGAAATCCTCGATCCAGTAGCCCGTGACGTCCTGCCCGTCCAGGTTCTTGGTCTTCACGCGCCCGGCGAATTCGGGGCGGGTGGCGACGTCGGTGGTGGCCTCCGTGACCTTGCCGTCCCTGTCCAGCACGACCATGACGGGTTCGTGCCGGGCGACCAGCACGCCGTCTTTCGTGACGACCAGATCCGGTTCGATGAAGTCCGCGCCCGCCTCGATGGCCACCCGGTACGCTTCCAGGGTGTGTTCCGGGCGGGTGCCGCTGCTGCCCCGGTGCCCGATCACGAGGGGCGGCCGGCCGGTCAGGGTCGGCAGGCCCGGCAGGTTCGGCGTGGGCATGGGCGCGTCCAGCAGCACGCCGTCCGCGCTGAAATGCAGCAGGTACGGGCCGAACTCGTCGCCCACCCACAGCGTCCCGTCGGGCGCGACCACGAAGCCTTCCGGATCGAAGTCCGCGCCGGTCAACAGCCGCTCCGGGCTGGCCTCGTTCACGATCACCCACGGCACGCGCCGCTCCGGGTCACGCAGCTGAACGAACGCGCCCACCTCGACCTTCCCGGTTCCCGTGGGCGCAGTTTTCGGGGTGAGGGTCAGGCGGTACAGGCGCAGCAGGTAATCGGCGCTGTTGTTCTTCGCGCCGAACCCGTTGTCGCTGAGGAACAGGTACGTGCCGTCCGGCGCGAACTGCACGCCGCTGAACCCCTGCACCGGCTGCCCCTGAAAACGCGTCTGACCACGCAGCCCGTCCCTCCACGCGCCGCTGGCCGGGCCGGGTGCGAAGGTATCGGCGGGCAACTCGGCGTACCCGGCGAGCGTGACGGCCTGCGCTCCCCCCACACCCAGCAGCAGCGCGGCCGACAGGCGGATCATGAGGGCTTTCACGGACGTGCGGACAGCAGATGAGGAATTCACACCCGTCAGTTGAAGCCGCGCACGTCAGAGGAGCGTGCGCGGCCGGTCAGCCCAGAGTCATACGGATTCCGTCTGTTTCGCTGACAGATCGGAACACCACCGATCTGCCAGCTCCACGTCCGGAACCCGTTTTTCTCCTACTCGCTCCGCTCGGATTGAATGGGCTTTGCAGCCCATTCAATCGGAGTCCGTATCAGGAGGGTCCCTCCGCACGGACCGGGTCGGCTTCGTTGCCCCCTCACCCGCCCCTTCGGGGCACCCTCTCCCGCGGGGCGAGAGGGTCAACAGACGGCGCAGGGGCCGTGGACCCGTCACCCGGAGTGCCTACTTGTCCTCGCTGAGCGCGAAGCCCCGGCTGAACTGCTTCTGCAGGGCCGTGAACACGATCAGGGGCGGCAGGGCCGTGATGACGGCGCCGGCCATCACGGCGCCCCAGTCGGTCTGGCCGCCCACCTCGATCAGGCGGCGCAGGCCCACCTGCACGACCTGCTTGTCGTCCTGCTGCATGATCACCAGCGGCCAGATGTACTGATCCCAGGCGTACACGAACTGAATGACGGCCAGCGCGCCGATGGTGTTGGTGCTCATGGGAATCAGGATGTGCGTCAGGTACCGCAGCGGGCCGCAGCCGTCGATGCGGGCGGCGTCGGCGAGGCTGGTGGGGATGCTCAGGAAGTGCTGCCGGAACAGGAACGTGCCGGTCGCGCTGGCCAGGAACGGCACGATGATCGCAGCGTACGTGTTCGCCCAGTTCAGGTCGCGGCTGACCAGGTCGAACAGCGCGATGATCAGCACCTCGGTGGGCAGCATCAGGGACAGCAGGACCAGCGTGAACGCCGCGCCCTTCAGCGGAAAGCGGAAGTACACGAACGCCAGCGCGGCCAGAAGGGCCAGAAGGGTCTTTCCGGCCGTGACGCACACGGCCACCACGAGGCTGTTCAGCATGTAGCGGCCCAGGTTCGCGTCCTGCCACACGCCGGACAGGTTCTGGAAGAACGCGCCGCCCGGCAGCAGGCTGGGGCTCAGGACGACGCTGGACGTCTGGGTGCTCTTGATGACCGCCAGGATCAGGGGCGCGCCGATGATCAGGACCGACAGGATCAGCGCGGCGTGCGTGACCCACTCGCCCCGCGAGCGGCGGGAGCGGGGGGCGGCCCGGTCGGCGCGGGCGGCGGGCGCGGCGGGGTGCTTAACTGCCATAGTGCACCCGCCGCTCGCCCACCCGGAACTGCATCCAGGTGACGAACGCCACCAGCGCCAGCATCAGCACGGCCTGCGCGGCGGCCGCGCCGGTCCTGAAGTTCACGAACCCGTCCTGGTACAGCTGGTACACCAGGAACGTGGTCGCCCCGGCGTTCCCGGTGTACGGCCCGCCGCGCGTGAGGATGTCCGTCAGCGCGAACGAGTCGAACAGCGCCGAGATGATGTTCGTGAACACCAGAAAGAACGTGATGGGGGTCAGCAGCGGGAACGCCACGCGCCAGAACACCTGCGCGGGCGTGGCGCCGTCGATCTCGGCGGCTTCCATCACGTCGCGCGGCAGGTTCTGGATGCTGGCCAGGTAGAACACGATGTTGTACGCCAGTCCCTTCCAGATGGCGGCCAGCGTGACCAGCCCGAACGCCAGGGCCGGCGTGTCCAGCCAGCGGGGGCGCACGCCGAACAGCTCGCCCAGCAGCTGGTTGACCAGCCCGATCTCGGGATTGAACAGGAACAGCCACAGCGTCCCGGCAATGGCGGGGCTCAGGGCGTAAGGGTAGATCAGCAGCAGGCGGTACGTGCTCGCGCCGCGCACGGGACGGCTGGCGAGCCACGCCAGTCCCAGGGACAGCAGCAGCCCGAACGTGACGGTCAGGACCGTGAACACCAGCGTCTGGAGGGCCACCTGCCGGTACGCGGGACTGGACAGCAGTTCGGCGAAGTTGGCGAGGCCCACGAACTGCTCGGTGCCCAGGATCACGTTGGCGCGGTACGCGGCCAGCCGCAGCGTCTGCAACGCCGGAAGGTAGATGAACACCGCCAGGATCAGCAGGCTGGGCAGCAGGAACGCCCACGGCAGGGCGCGGCCCCGGAACACGGCGCTCGCGGCGGCGTCCGGGGCAGGGCGGGAACGGGCGGGACTCAGCATGGGCAGGCGGGGGGCGGGGCGAGTAAACGGGTCATGCGGGCCTCCGGTGAACGGCGCGGGCGGCCCACCCTCCGTCAGGGAGGGACCGGGCCGCGCGGCGGGCAGGGCGAGACGGTGGGACGGGTCAGGGGGTCAGGGGACCCCGCAGCCGCTTACTTGAAGTTCGCGTTGTACTCGGCCAGCGCGGCGTCGGCGCGGGCCTTGGTTTCCTTCAGCGCGGCGTCCACGTTCTGCCCGGCCAGGACTTTCTGCACGCCTTCTTCCATGATCTTCCGGGTCTGGATGGCCGCGCCGTTCAGGCCGCCGGCGGTGGCGGTGCCGGGCACGGTCTTCGTGAGCTGGTTGAACGCCACGAGTTGCAGCGGCGTCTGCGTGAACCAGCCCTGCTTGCGCAGCAGCTCGATGGAGCTCTGGCGCACCGGGTAGTAACCGGTCAGTTTGTGCCAGTCGGCCATGTTCTGGGTGTTGGTCATGTACAGCGCGAAGTCCAGCGCGCCCTCGGCCTGGGGTTTGCTGATTCCCTTGCTGATCCACAGGCTGGCCCCGCCGATCACGACGCCGTTGCGTTTGCTGCCGTCCGCGATGGGCATGACGCCCACGCCCACCCCGAACCCGGCCTTCTTCGCGGCGTCGCGGATGTTGCCGATGTCGGCGGTGGACGTGATGTGGAACACCGCCTTCTGGTTCGTGAAGATGGCGTCGCTGCCGTCCCAGTCCTGCAGTTTACCGGTGTACGTGTAGTACCCGCGGTCCTGCATGGTCTTGAAGAATGTGAAGATGTTCTTCGCGGCCCGGCTGTCGAGGTTCGTGGCGGTCGCGCGGCCCTGGCGGCCGTTGGCGTTGTTCAGGAGGGGCGCGCCCTGCTGCGCCATCCACTGCTCGATGAACCAGCCGTTCAGGCTCATGCCGAAGCATTTGGCGTTCAGTTTCGCCGCCTCGATCTTCTGGCAGGCGTTCAGCAGGCCGCCGAAGGTGGTGGGCGGCTGCTTGGGGTTCAGGCCCGCTTTCTTCATCAGGTCCTCGTTGAAGTACAGGACCGGGCTGCTGGAGTTGAACGGCAGGCTGTTCACCTTCCCGCCGATCGTGTAGTAGTTGATGACCGGCTTGATGTAATCGCTGAAATCGACGTTCTTGACGCTGCTGACCGGCTGGAAAGCGCCGCTGTCCAGCGCCAGCTGACTGCCGACCTCGAAGATCTGCACGAGGGCCGGGGCCTTGCCCTGACGCGCGGCGAGGATGGTCGCCTGCAGGCTGTCGTTGTAGCTGCCCTTGTAGCTGGGCACGACCTTCACGCCGCTCTGGGTCTTGTTGTACTCGTCGGCGCGGGCCTGAATCCAGCCGCTGCGTTTGGCGTCCCCGAAGGAGTGCCAGAATTCTACGGTCGTCTGCGCGGAGGCGAGCGGCGTGGCGGCGGTGCCCAGCAGGGCCAGGGTCAGCATGAATTTGTTCACGCCGGCGAGCCTAGGCCCCTCCCATCAGCTTCTCATCATCGGCGTGTGATGGGTCTGTCAGGTGGCCCGCCGGCCTGTCATGGCAGGACTTGCCCACTCTCCCCTCCCCACCCGCGCGGCGCTTGAGCGGGCCTTCAGGGAACGCGACCACCGGGCGCGGCGGGCCTACAGTCAGGGCATGATTCTCGTTACTGCCGCTACCG
Organism: Deinococcus sp. LM3; assembly: GCF_002017875.1. NCBI lineage: Bacteria > Thermotogati > Deinococcota > Deinococci > Deinococcales > Deinococcaceae > Deinococcus > Deinococcus sp. LM3. Next base: position 1,093,609 of record NZ_MUFV01000001.1, read on the forward strand.
GGAACGTCGGGCGCGAACTCGTGCCCCAGCTTCTGAACGCCGGACAGCAGGTCCGCGCGGGCACCCGCCATCCGCAGGAAGCGGCGTTCCCGCCCGGCGCGCACGCCACGCACTTCGATTTCGGCGACGAGGCCAGCGTCCGCGAGGCCGCCACCGGCGTGCAGAGCGTGTACCTGATCGTCCCGGAAACCGTGGACACAGAGACCCTGACCCGCGCCCTGAGTGTCATGAAGGAGGCGAGCGTGGAGCGCGTCGTCCTGCAATCCGGGTTCGGGGCCGGGCAGGGCAACAACCCGCTGGGCGAGGCCGAGGACAGCGTGCGCGCCAGCGGCCTGAACTGGACGGTCCTGCGGCCCAACTGGTTCATGCAGAACTACAACCAGATGTTCCGACGCGGCATCCGCGACCGCCACGAGTTCGCGGAACCCGCCGGAGAGCAGCGCACCAGCTTCATCGACACGCGCGACGTGGCCGCCGCCGCCGTGGCCGTCCTCACCCAGCCCGGTCACGAGGGCCACGAGTACGACCTGACCGGCCCACACTCCACCGACCGGCACGCCGTCGCCGCCGCCCTCAGCAGCGCCCTGGGCCACACCATCACGTACCGCCCCGTCGACGACGACGGCTTCGTGGACTTCCTGATCTCCACCGGCGAGAGCGACGAGGAAGAAGCGCGCGGCATCGCCTCCATCTACCCGCCCATCCGCGCCGGCGACACCGCCCCCATCACCCCCGACCTGCACACCCTGACCGGCAGCACCGGCCACACCATCGAGGACTTCGCGCAGCACTACCGGCAGGACTGGTTGATGGTTGATGGTTGATGGTTGATGGTTGATGGTTGATGGTTGATGGTTGATGGTTGATGGTTGATGGTTGATGGTTGATGGTTGATGGTTGATGGTCAACAGCGTGTGCGCGGCGCCCCCGGCCATGTCAAGACTCACCCACTGCCTACACGTTGCTTCCTTCTTCAGCGGGCAGTCAGCAGCACGTCCGGCAGGTCGCCGATCAGGGCGTCCACGCCCAGTGCTTTCAGGCGGGCAACCTGCGCGGCGTCGTTCACCGTCCAGGTGTTTACGCGCCAGCCGTGCGTGCGGGCCTGGGCCATCAGGGTGTCGTTGATCAGGGGGTGCATGGGGTGAAGTGCGGCCGCCTTCACGCGCCGCATCACCAGCGGCACGAGGTCCAGCGCACCCAGACGGTAAGCGCGGTGGAACAGGAATCCCCGCTCGATCTCCGGCGCGTGGTGCCGCGCGGCGTACAGCACCAGCGGACTGAACGAGCTGACGATCACGCGGCGTGACAGCCCATGCGCGCGAATGGCGTCCAGCGTGCGGTGAACGCGGTCATCGGGGCGGGGCCCCTCGAACTTGATTTCCACGTTCACGAACGCCCCCGCATACGCCGCCCAGGCCAGCGTGGCGTCCAGCGTCGGCACGTGCGCGGGCAGGTCGGCAGCGTTCATCGCGGGCAGCGACCCGCCCTCCTTCAGCGCCGGATCGTGATGAATGACCAGCGTGCCGTCCATCAGGCGGCGCACATCCAGCTCCACGCCGTCCAGACCGGCGTCCATCGCCGCCTGAAATCCGGCCAGGGTGTTCTCGGTATGCAGTCGGGGCGTGCCACGGTGACCCAGCAGAAGCGGCTTCATACCCCGCAGGCTACCCGCCCGACGTCAGCGTTGGGTGTCAGGGGCGCCTCTGCCCTTGACCTTTCCCCAGGGGCAGGGCTCAAGCTGGACTCACCTCCGGAGGCCCGCCCATGACCGAACTGCCCTCACCCGCCACGTCCCTCATGACCATCGGTACGTTCGCGCAGGCGACCCGCCTGAGTTCAAAGGCGCTGCGTCTGTACGACGACCTGGGCCTCCTGCCGCCCACTCACGTGGACGCTCACACCGGGTACCGCTACTACGCGCCCGCGCAACTGGACGCGGCCCGGCTGATCGGCCTGCTGCGGCAACTGAACATGCCCCTGAACGCCATCCGCGCCACGTTGCAGGCAGCGCCCGGCGAACGACCGGCCCTGATCCGAAGGTACTGGGCCAGCGCCGAGCAGCGGCACACTGCCCACCGCGCCCTCGCCGACTACGTCCTGAACACCCTCGAAGGAGACACCATGACCCAGACGTTCACCGTGCACACCCGCGACCTGCCCGCCCGACTGATCGCCACCATCCAGCGGCGCGTCTACCAGCCGGACCTGGACGGATTCCTGCCGCCCAGCATCGAGCGTCTGCTGGAGTTCATTCCCGCGCAGGGCGCCGCGATTGCCGGACCGCCCTTCGTGATCTACCACGGCGCGGTCACCGCCGACAGCGACGGTCCCGTCGAGGTCTGCGTGCCCTACACCGGCACCCTGACGCCCACGGCCGGGATCACGCTGCGGGAGGAGGAGGCGCATCACGAGGCGTACGTGACGGTCACGAAACGTCAGTTCGAGTTCCCCGCCATTCTGGAAGCCTTCGACGTGACCGCCGCGTACGCCGGCGCGCACGGCACCTGCAGCGACCTGATCTGCCGGGAGGTCTACCCCTACGGCTGGGATCAGGCCGACCCGGAAGCGCCCGCCGCCGAGGTCGCGTGGCCTTACCTGCCCAACGGCTGATCTCCCAGACAGCGCCGCCCCCGGATCACTCGGGGGCGGCGCGGTTGGTGCGGGGTTATTGGTGCGGGGTTAGCGGCCGACGGTGTAGCGGACGGTGTCGCTGGTCCAGTTCTGCTGCGGGATGGGCTGCGCGATGGGGTTCACGACGATGCTCAGGGCCTGCGCGAAGCCGGGGGTGGTGGTGGGTTTCACGGTGGCGAACGCTTCGCCGCTGCGGTAGGAGCTGAGCTGGCTGAGGTTCAGTTCGGTGCGGCTGGCGATGACCAGGACCTTGTTCAGGCCGCGCGGGCCGCTGACGTTGAACACGAAGTTGTCGCCGGGCGCGGGGAAGGTGCGGGTCTGTCCGGCGCGGACGTAGTGGGTGCCGCTGAGGTGGTTGGGGAGGATCTGGTCGGTGGTGCCGTCCGGGTTGACGTTGAACAGGTACACGTACGCGTCTTCGTTGACGGTGGTGGCGATGCGGATCTCGTCGCCGACGCGGTAGGTGGGCGTGCCGTTGCCGCCGGGGTCGCGGTCCACCCACACGCGGACGCTGAGGTCGGTGGGGACGGGGTTGACGATGATGCTCTGCGCGCTGAGTTTGGGCGCGGCGGTGGCGGGCGTGCCCAGGGTGACGGTGGCGAGGGCGGCGAGGATCAGGGCAGCTTTCTTCATGGGGGGCTCCGGGGCCGCTCTGTCCTGGGCGCGGCCGGGGTGGCCTGCGCTGGTGGGGTCTGGGAGCGGCTTCTGTTCTCCTCAAGCGTAGGCGCCGGCACCTGACGGGCGGTGAAGGGAGGCTGACTGAACATGAGCTGCGTCACGTTTCGGCTCATGATGATCCAGTCAGAAAAGGGGCGCGGCTGGGGCCGGGGGCATGCAGAAGCGGCTCCCCGATGGTGGTCGGAAAGCCGCTGGGTTCTGGCAGGGATACTAGGATTCGAACCTAGACAAGCAGATCCAAAATCTGCTGTGCTGCCATTACACCATATCCCTAGGGTGCGCCCGCAGTGCCTTTTCAGGCGGGCATGAGTATACCGGGGGCAGCCGGGCAGGGTCAAGACGGCGCGGGTGGGGGCGCGCTCAGCGGGCGGGCGTGGGGGCGGCCTCGATGACGGTCAGCCCGGCGAATTTAAGCAGCAGGCGTTTCTGGCCCACGCCGGGGAAGTACACGAGAACCTCGCGGCGTTCGCCCTGATGGAAGCCCTGCATGAACACACCGTCCCCGAATTTCGCGTGGCGCAGGCGCAGCGGCTGGGTGGTGCTGACCGCGCGTTGCAGTTCGCGGCTGGGAATGCCGAGGCGGGCGCTGACTTCCGGGAGGCTCAGGCCGTGCAGATCCAGCAGTTCGCGGGCCTGGAGGGGCCAGTCGGTGGGCGGGGTGGGCTGGTCGGGCAGCGGCGCGTGCGGGACGGAGGCGCCGGGGGAGTGGTCGGGCCGCAGGTGCGCGGGGATGGGCTGGTGCAGCTCCTCGTCGGTGACGCCCAGCACGGCCTGAAGGAACGCGCGGGTGGCGTGCTTGTCGGTCGGGCGGCGTTCCCCGCTGGGCAGGGTGGGCGAGTAGCAGCGGCTCACGGCGATGCACTCGAAGCAGCCGTGCGGGTTCTGGCAGCAGGTCTTGGCGGTCAGGTCCAGTGCGCGGCGCAGCAGGTCGTCCATGTGCAGCGAGGCGCGGCGGGACACGCCCAGGCCGCCCAGCCAGTCGTCGTACAGGAAGAAGTACGTGTCGCGGCCCTCGCGGAACGCGCCGGACAGGTCGTTCTCGTCGCAGGCGACCCGCTCGGGCGTGACCTTCTGGAGCAGGTGCTTGAGGGTGTGCGCGACTGCCGTGGGGTAGTCGGTGGCGCGGGCGTCCACGCCGACTTCCAGGGCACTGGTGCGGAACGGGGGGAGTTCGGTGGGCGTGTCGTACAGGTGCTCGGAGAGCTTGTGGTCCTGCATACGGTCCTGGATGCGGCCGCCGCATTTCACGCAGCTGCGTTCGGCGGGGCCGGGTTCGCGGTCGCAGCCCACGCAGACGCGCTCGAACACCTGCCGGAGCATCTGGTAGCCGGTGTAGCGGCGGCGGATGACGACCTCGCCGTGCCGGTACGCCAGCGGACCGCGCTGCACCCACTTGCCCATCTCGCGGGGCGTGACCTCGATGGTGTACAGGCCGCGCGTGAACAGGTTGGCGGTGTCATGCCGCTCGACCAGGATGACGGTGCCGCCCTCGTGTTTCTCCCAGCGCAGCACCCGGTACCCCTGGCCGTCCAGGGTGAACACGGCGCCCTCGTGCTTCTCGGTCAGGGCGTAGTGCTGGCTGGGGCTTTCCAGCGGGTTATCCAGCGCCCGCGCGCCCAGCCGCTCCCAGTCGGCCGCCTCGACCACCACGTACTTGAGGCTGCCCTCGCCGCGCAGGTTCCAGTAGCGGGGCGCCGTGAGGGCGGCCGCGTGCGGTTCCGGCAGGCCCGCCGCGTGGAATTCCTCGTTCGCGCGCGCCTGATGCCGGGGCGACAGGTACGGGTTGTTCGCCTCCACGACCGCCTTCTCGATCGGGCCGGTCAGCAGGTCAAGGAAATTCCCGGCGTTGCTGTAAAAAGCGTCGGCGGGCTGCGGGACGCCCTGCTCGTTCAGGGACGGCAGGTACAGCACCAGTCCCGGCGCGATCCGCCCGGCGCGGCCCGCCATCTGCCGGAACGCCATGCGCGAGCCCGGATACCCGTCGATGATCACGACCTCCAGGTCCCCGATGTCCACCCCGGCTTCCAGGGCGTTCGTGGCGAACATCACGCCGCTGCGCGTGCGGCGGAACTCGGACAGGCGGCCCTCGCGGTCGCTGGTGCCCGCCATGTACAGGTGCGCGCGCCCCGCGTACCCCGGCTGCGCCCGGTACGTGGAGTACAGCCGCGCCGCCCGCGACCGCCCCCGGAAGAACGCCAGCACCTTCAGGTCGTAACGGGCGCTGGCGTCCATCACGGCGTTCCAGAAACGGCGGGGCTGCCCTCTGTGGTCCGCGAGGTAGTAGCGTTTCCCGTGACGCTGCGCGCCGGACTCGCTGACCTCGGTGGCGTCCACGCCCGTCAGTTCCCGCGCGAACTCCGCCGGGTTCCCGATGGTCGCCGTACTCAGCACCACCTGCGGGTTGGCGCCCAGCGCCCGCGCCAGCCCCAGCAGGCGCCGCAGCATCCCCGCCACCTCGCTCCCGAAGCCGCCCCGGTACGTGTGCGCCTCATCCAGCACCAGAAACGACAGGTTGCGCAGGAAGTCCCGCACGCCCGGCTGCACCAGCGACCAGTGCAGCTTGTCCGGCGTGGCCGTCACCATCCGCACGCCCGGCCGGAACACGGCCGACCCCTGCGCCGACCCCTGAAACGCCGCCACCTCCCACCCAAAGCCGCCCCGCTCGCGGAACTCCAGCAGCTTGTCCCGCTGATCCTGCCCCAGCGCCACCAGCGGATACACGAACAGCGCCGTCGCCGCCGGGTCCCGCTCCAGGCGGTCGAACACCCCCGGAAAGAACGCCCCGGTCTTCCCGCTCGCCGTGGGTGTCGTGATGATCACGTTCTCGCCCGCGCGCATCAGCTCGAACGTGCGCGCCTGATGCGCGAACACCGCCGGAAACCCGAAGCCGCGCGCCACCGCGTCACTCCAGCCCAGCTCCGGCACGCCCACCGTCCGCGCCGGAGCGGGTTCCTCCTCGTGCAGGCGCGTCGCCCCGCCGCCCAGCGTGTCCCGCAGGAACCCCTCCAGGCGGGCGTAGGGAGAACGGGCAGGCAACACCCGCACAGTCTAGGCGCGGCGCGCGCAGGTGCAGGGGAGTTGCGTCACGGTCAGGCCGGGTGCGGGGTATGAGGAAACGTGTCCGGGAGCGACCTGGCATGATGGGCGCAGCATGACCGGACGCCGCGCGTGACCACCGACCTCTCGTACTACGTGTACGCACTGAAGGACCCGCGCACGTCGCCCGCCGCGCCGTTCTACATCGGCAAGGGCATCGGTACCCGCGCTCACGATCACCTGCGGCGACCCGACAGCACGCCCAAGGGCCAGCGCATCCGCGAGATTCTGGCGGGCGGCGCCGAGATACTGGTCGTGCGGCTGGTCGAGGGCCTGACCGAGGCGCAGGCGCTGAAGATCGAGGCGGAACTGATCGCTGCCTTTGGCACGCAGGCCAGCGGGGGCCTGCTGACGAACACCGTGCTGCCCAGCGGTCTGGGAGGCAAGGCGCGTGCCGGGAAGGTCGTGCCGGCGGGCGTGCCGGAGAAAGCGCAGGTGGGCCTGCAACTGCTCAAGGACGCCGTGCTGGAATTCGCGCAGGCCAACCCCGGCGGCGTGACCAACTCGGACACGGCCAGCCTGCTGGGGCTGCGCAGCGACTACGGCGGCGGCGCCAAGGATTACCTGTCGTACTCGGTGCTGGGCCTGCTGATGCGTGAGGGAAAGATCGAGCGCCGCAAGCCCGGCCATCAGCACGTCGCGCGCGTTCGCTGAGCTGCGGCCCGCCTCTCCCTCACGGCCCGCAACCTCCCCCCGGCCCCCTTAGCCGCGCATGACGAAGTGTTCGATGATGGCGTGGTGGTCCTCGAAGAACAGTTCGGGGCGGGCGAGGACGTCGCTGATGGGCATCCAGAGGGCTTCGCTGGCGTCGCTGCCGCCGCTGAGGCGGGGCAGTTGCCCGATGCCGAGGTCGAAGTGGTAGGCGTGCGTGACGGTGCGGCCGCGCAGGCTGCGGTCGGGGTAGTCGAAGACGGCCTGGGCGCGCAGGGCGGCGGCGAGGTCGATGCTGGGGCTCAGGCCGGTTTCCTCGTGGGTTTCGCGGATGGCGCAGGCGAGGAGGGTTTCGTGCGGTTCGAGGAACCCGCCGGGCATGGCGAGGCGGCCGCGTCCGGGGCGGCCGGCGCGGCGGACGAGGAGGACGTGGCCGCTGCGGGTGATGACGGCGTCGGTGGTGACGAAGATGGGCGCGAAGGGGGCGTCTTTCCAGGCGGCGCGGTAGGCGAGGAGGTGGTCGTACTCGGCTTTCAGTTCGGTGTAGTCGGGGGTGCGGCTGAAGGTGTCGAGGAAGGCGTGGACGGCGGGTGGGACCATGGGTTGCACGTCGTTCAGGCGGCCTTCGAAGTAGGCGCGGCGCACATCCGTGGCGCTGAGGGGGCTGACGACGTGGGTGGGGATGAATTCCCAGGCGGGGAAGGAGCGCAGGTAGTAGCTGCTTTCGTCCTTGATGTGGCCGATGAGGGCGATGTCGGTGCTGCCGCGCGTGTGGGCGTGGACGCCGGCCTGGACTTCGCTGAGCCAGAGGGTTTCGTTGTAGTAGTAGTCGCGCACATGGACGAACAGCAGGCGGGTGCGGGGGACGCCGGCCTGCTGGAGCATGGCGGTGATGAGTTCCTGGCGTTCGTCGGCGGTGAAGGGGTTCTTGGTGTTGCGCGCGGCGCGGGCGCTGCCGATGACGACGATGAGTTTCTGGACGCTGCGCAGGGCTTCGAGCATGACCTGCAGGTGGGCGGCGTGGGGGGGTTCGAAGCGGCCGATGTACACGCCGAAGGTGCGTTTGCGGCGGGGTGGGGTGGGGGTGGGAACGGCCATGATCCTCACGATGTCACCAGCGGTCTATGAATTTGATGAGGACTCGGTGGGGAGGCGCAGTGATGGGGAGGCGCAGTGGCGGCGCGGGCCGGGGCAATCCCCGTAAGTCTGAACCGGGTTCAGGTGAGTCAGGTCGGTGTGCGCGGCTTGCGGCGGCGGCGTACTGTGAAGCATGAAGAAAAATCTGGTGTCCGCTGCGCTGCTCGTCCTCACCCTGTCTGCTCCTGCCCTGGCGGGCGGCGCGGCCGCTCCGATGACCGGGGCGAGCGCGCAGGTGGTCGCCTCGACGCCCGCCGCGCTGATGGCCGCCCTGAAGGAAGCCGGGTACCGCGTCACCATGGACCCCGCCACCCCCGACAGCGACCCCAGCATGACCGTCATGGCCGGCGACTACGAGGTCAGCGTGTGGCTCAGCAACTGCAAGGCGGGCAGCTGTGGCCGCGTGACGGCCAGCACCTCCTGGGATTACAGCGACAGCGAGGAAGAACTGGATACCGCGCTGGTCAACGACTGGAACAGCAACTACTACACGCAGGCCTACGCCTACGAGGGCGCGTACTACCTGGATTCCAGCATGCCGATCGGCGGCGGGTACACCCGCGCCACCCTGAAAGCCTGGATGACCGATTACCTGGGTGACGTGAAGGACTTCGAACTCGAACTGCCCTGATCCGACCCGGACAGCAGAGGGGGCGGCGCGTGTGGTCACGGCGCCGCCTCCTCTGCTGTGGCCGCGCCCTGCATGAAGAAACACCGGATGTCAGCTCAAGACCTCCAGGGGCCGTTCAGGTCCGTCCGGGCGGGGGGACGGGTCAGACTGCGGGTCTGATGGCAGACCTGAAGAACGTGAACAGCCGCGTCAGTCGCGGCGCCCAGCAGGTGAAGGCCGGGTTGAGGGACACCCGTGACGCGGCCGGACACGCCGCGCAGCACGCCGCTCCGGGCCTGGAGACCCTGGCGCGCGTCGGGTACGCCAGCAAGGGCATCGTGTACTTCACGGTGGGATTCCTGGCGCTGGGGGTCGCGCTCGGACGGGGCGGCCGGACCACCGACACGCGCGGCGCGCTGTCGCAGTTGCAGGACCTGCCGGGCGGGTCGGCGCTGCTGTTCGTGCTGGCGGTCGGGCTGGTCGGGTACGCGCTGTGGCAGCTGATCCGCGCCGCGCTGGATCCCGAACGGCAGGGCACGGCCGCCAAGGGGCTGGTCAAGCGGGCCGGGTACCTGCTGAGCGCGGGCGTGAATCTGACGCTGGCGGTGTTCACGGCGGGACTGGCCGCTTCGGGCCGCGCGCCGCAGGGGAACGGCAGCGAGACGCAGGCGGCCGGGACGGTCCTGAACCTGCCGGGCGGGCAGCTGCTGCTGGGGCTGGTGGGCGTGGGCCTGCTGGGACTGGCGGGCAGTCAGCTGTACACGGCGTACGGCGCGAAGTTCATGAAGCGGATGCGCTTCACGGACGTGCAGGGCCGCGTGCGCGACCTGCTGATCCGGACCGGGCAGGTGGGCATCGCGTCGCGCGGGGTGCTGATGCTGATCATCGGGGTGTTCGCCCTGCTGGCCGCCTGGAGCGGGCAGGCCAGCCGGACGGTGGGTATCTCCGAGGCGCTGACGTGGCTGCGCTCGCAGCCATCCGGGAATCTGCTGCTGGGCGTGGTGGCGGCCGGGACCCTGTGTTACGGGGTGTGGTGCGCCGTGCAGGCCCGTTACCGCCGCATCCGCATTCAGGACGCCGCGTGAGGGCGGGAAGCGACGCGTGAAAGCGTGAAAGAATGCCGGGCATGACCGTACCCGATTCCTCTGCATCCGGGCAGTCCGGTGAACGGCGACCCGACAACCGACAGCCCGACGACCGGCGGCCCGATGAGCGGCGGCAGGTGGCCCTGATCGCGCACGACAAGAAAAAGCTGGAACTGGCCCTGTTCGCCCTGAGTCACCGCGACACCCTGGCGAACTTTCATCTGGTGGCGACCGGCACGACCGGCGGCATCCTGGCCAAGCAGACGGGCCTTCAGGTCGAGCGGGTGCTGTCCGGGCCGCTGGGCGGCGACCAGCAGATCGGGGCGCGACTGGCCGAGGAACGCGTGCTGGCGGTGTTCTTCTTCCGCGACCCGCTGACGGCGCAGCCGCACGAACCGGACGTGTCGGCCCTGGTGCGCCTGTGCGACGTGCACGACATCCCGCTGGCGACCAACCCGGCGAGCGCCGAGGCGCTGATGCTGTGGCTGCGCGAGCAGATCCAGGGCTGACCGGCGTCGGCCCGGATCGGCCGGGCGGTCTGTAAAGGCCGTCCCGCGGCGCCCACCACGCGGCGGCCGGGCCAGGGTGTCAAGTCAGGGTGCGGGGCAGGGCCTCCACCCGACCTTCATACAGTGGGGACCCCCGGTGGCGGTTCCCGGTGGGCGCTGGTCAGCGGCGCCCGGCTGGAGTTTCATGGTGGGGCATGTGCGGGTCGGCCTTCCTGACGCTCGCCTGCCGGTCCGGACCGGCGGGGCGTGTCCTTGCGGCTGGGCGCCTCCGTTCGTCCGGGCGGGGGCAGGCGTGACGGCGTGGTTCGGGCAGGCGTGTTTCGGGCTGGACGGCCTGACGTTCCAGCCGGGCCCGGAGTGGCAGGCTGCGTTCGAGGAGGCGCTGCGGGCCGAGGCACAGGCGCGTGCTTCCGGGGACGACGCGGCGCTCGGGGCGGCGCTGTACCGCAGCGGCGTGGCCCTGAACCGCCTGGGCCGCTCGCAGGAGGCGCTGGCCGCGCTGCTCGAGGCGGTCGCGTTCCTGCCGGCGGAGGACCGGGCCGCGCAGGCGCACGCGTGGCAGGAGGCGGCCTGCGCGCAGCGGAATCTCGCCTGCGACAGCGAGGCGCAGGAATTCCTGGCGCTGGCCCTGAATCTGGCGCGTGAGGCGGGCGAGGCGGGCCTGGAAGTGCAGGTGATCGAGGATCTGGCGCAGGCGCACTCGGAGCAGGGGGATCACGCGGCGGCCCTGCAGGCCCTGCGCGGCAGTCTGGCCTCGCGGCACCGGCCCGGTCTGGCGCTGCACACGGTGGTGCGGCTGGCGCAGGTGACCCTGCGGGCCTTCGAGGCCGACCCGCAACGCTACGCCGGGGCTCTCACGGACGCCGAGACGCACCTGCAGGAGGCGCTGGCGCAGCGGCGGCCCGGCCGGGGCGACCGGCTGGCCGGGGAGGGGCACGCGGCGCTGGCGCGGCTGCTGCTGCACCGCCGCGACCCGGAAGCGGCGCATGACGCGGCGTGGCGGGCGCTGGCCCTGATGCGGCAGGGCGGCGACACGCGCGGCGCCCTGCAGGTGCTGCCCGACCTGGCGCGCGCGCAGCTGGCGCTGGGTCTGGCCTCCCAGGCGCTCACGGAGGTCCGGGCAGCCCTGACCCTGAATCCCGACACGCACCTGCCGGACGAGCACGCCGCGCTGCACCTGGCCGCCTGCGACGCCTGCGAGGCGCTGGGCGATCACGCCGGGGCGCTGGCTCACCACCGCGCGTACCACGCGCTGGACGCCCGCCGCCGCGACCGGCTGGCGCGCGAGCGGACGCAAGCGGCCCAGGCGCGCGTGGGCCTGCACGCCACGCGTGAGGAGGCGCGGCTGCACCGGCAGCGCAGCGAGGAACTCGATCTGCTGGTCCAGGAACGCACGGCGCAGCTGGCGCGCAGCCAGCGGGCCGTGATCGACCTGCTCGCCAGCTGCGCCGAATTCCGGGACGCGCCGCTGGGGCCGCACACCCGCTGGGTCGGGGACGCCACGCAGGCGGTGGCGCTGGCGCTGGGCCGCGCGCCCGCCGACGCCGCGCAGCTGGGACTGGCGGCGCGCCTGCACGACGTGGGCAAGATCGGCATTCCGGACGCCATCCTGCTCAAGCAGGGGCCGCTGATCTCCGACGAGTGGGCGCGCATGGCGGCCCACACCACGCTGGGCGCGCAACTGCTGTCGCAGCCGGGCGCGGCGGACGGCGGGCCGCTGCTGGAACTGGCCGCGCAGATCGCCCTGACGCACCACGAATGCTGGGACGGCAGCGGCTATCCGTCCGGGGTGGCGGGACCGGCGATTCCACTGGGGGGCCGGGTGGTGAGGGTGGTCGATACCTTCGACGCGCTGATCAGCGAGCGTCCCTACAAACCCGGCTGGACACCGGCCCAGGCGCTGGCCTACCTGGAAAGCCACGCTGGGACGCTGTTCGACCCCGAAATCGTGAGGGTCTTCCTGGCCCTGCATGAGAGCGGCCGCCTGCCTGAACGCCACTGAATGAGAAGACTGAACGGTCGGCCCGGTTGGGTGTGTGGAATTCCGAGCGGGCGAATCTGACCCGGTGGCTTATATTGAACTCATGCGCGCCAATGCGACGCCCTCTCTCACTGCCGGTCTGCTGACGGACGTGGGTCGTCAGCGTCAGGGCGGTGTGAACCAGGACGCGGCGCTGGCGCTGGACCTCCCGACCGGCGGGCTGTACGCGGTCGCGGACGGCATGGGCGGCCACGCGGCCGGGGAACTCGCGGCGAACCTCGCGCTTGACGCCCTGAGCCAGCAGTACCTCGACGGGCGCGGCACCCCCCCGGCGCGACTGGCCGAGGCGGTGCAGTGTGCGAACGTGGCCGTGCTGCGCCACGCGGTCGGCGAGTACGTCGGAATGGGCACCACGCTGCTGGCCGCGCTGATCGACCGGGGCGCGGCGCTGATCGCGCACGTCGGGGATTCGCGGGCGTACCTGCTGCGCGGCGGCGAACTGCACCGCCTGACCGAGGATCACTCCTGGGTGGCCGAGCAGGTCCGGCTGGGGCACATGACCGAGGCCGAGGCGCGCGACCATCAGTGGCGCAGCGTGGTCAGCAACGCGCTGGGCGGCGAGGAACGTGTGCGGCTGGAGCTGTTCGGGCTGCCGCTGCGCGCCGGGGACCGCCTGCTGCTGTGCAGTGACGGTCTGAGCAGCGTGGTGACCGATCAGGAGCTGCTGCTGCTGCTGTCGCGGCCCATGGAGCCCGAGGCGACGGCCCGCATCCTGGTGAACGCCGCGAACGACGGGGGCGGCCCCGACAACATCACGGCGCTGATCATCGACGTGCACCGCGACAGTCCCGCGCCCCGCTACCCCCTGCCCGTCCGGCGCGAGGACGGCCCCACCTACGTGGACGTGCTGCTCAGCACACAGCGGGGCAGCAGCCTGCTCACGTACCTGCTGCTGATGGTCGCGTACTTCACGCTGCTGGGCATCATGCTGGTCCCGGAACGCCGGATGCTGATCGGGCTGCTGGGCACCGCCACCCTGCTCGGCCTGCTGGTGTGGCAGCGCACCCAGGTCACGCGGCGCACCCTGAACGTCCTGAAAAGTCCCAGCGCCGCCCTGGACCCCGCGCCGCCCGCCCCGGACAGCCCCCTCAGCAGCTCGCGGCACTGAACGCGGCCCGGTATGCTCGGAGGCATGAAAGACATCATCCAGACGCCGGACGCTCCCGCCGCCATCGGCCCGTACAGCCAGGCCGTCTCCTTCGGAAACCTGGTCATCACCAGCGGGCAGATTCCCCTGACGCCCGCCGGGGAACTCGTGAGTGGCGGCGTGACCGAGCAGACCGAGCAGGTCATCGCGAACCTCAGGGCCGTGCTGGAGGCCGCCGGCACCGACCTCGACCGCGTGGTCAAGACGACGGTGTTCCTGGCCGACATGAACGAATTCGCCGCCATGAACGCCGTGTACGAATCGCACTTCCGCGCGCCCTACCCGGCGCGCAGCACCGTGCAGGTGGCCCGCCTGCCGCGCGACGTGCGCGTGGAGATCGAGGTGATCGCCGAGCGGCACTGACCGTACCGGCCCGCCGCGCGCCCCGCCGGAACGCTCTCCCGGCGGGGTTTGTGCACCGGGTCTCGACGCTGCGGGGCGCGGCGTGACATTCTGCGCGTAATGTTTGTCCTGCCGGTCCGCTTCGAGCGCAGTCCACGCCTTCACGCCATGCTGAGTGAAGAGGCTCACGCGGTCGGTACGCGGGTCGTGGTGCAGGGCAAACGCGGCCCGGAGGTCGCCACCGTGCGCGGCGAGGCGGCCCCGCCTGAACCGCAGGGGCGGTACGGGGCGGTGCTGCGGGCCGCCACACCCGACGATCTGGGCCGCTGGGAGGCGCTGCACGCGTCCGGTGAGGACCTCAAGTGGCTGCTGCGCGCCCGCGCCCGCCAGAAGAACCTGCCGGTGAAGGTCGTGGCGGTCGAGTTCACGCTCGACGAGAGCCTCGTGACGGTCAGTTACAGCGCCGACGAACGCATCGAACTGTCCGGCCTGATCGGCGAGGTGCGCGCCCACACCCGCGCCCGCGTGAACTTCGCAGCGGTCGGGCCGCGCGAGCAGGCGCAGATGATCGGCACGCTGGGCGCCTGCGGGCGCGAGAACTGCTCCTCGACGCACCTGCAGGACTTCGCGCCGGTCAGTATCCGCATGGCCCGCGACCAGCAGCTCCCGCTGAACCCGGAGAAACTCTCGGGGCCGTGCGGGCGGCTGCTGTGCTGCCTGCAGTTCGAGCACACCCAGTACCTGGACCTGCTCAAGGACCTGCCGCGCAAGAACGCCCGCGTGTGCCACGAGGCGAGCGGCGCGTGCGGGAAGGTCACGAAACTGCACCCGCTGGCCGGCACGGTGGACGTGTTCACCGATCAGGGCGTCCTGACGGACGTGCCCGCCACCGAGCTGCGCCGCCTGACCGAGGCCGAGATCAAGGCCCTGCCGGACGGCGGGCGCGGCGGGCGTCCGGGTAAACCGGCCCGCGACCGGTAAGTCGGCGGCCGCGCGGCCCGCGGCTCGCGTACACTCGCGGGAATGACCACCACCGACAGTCCATCCGCCCTGAGTGCCGTCGAGGCCAAGCTATTCGTCCCGGCCGACGATTCCCAGTGGGAAGCGTTCGCCGGACGGTACCGGGCGCTGCTGGACGCCCCGCTGGACGCCGCCGGGGTGCCCGACTGGCTGACCGGGTGGAACGCGGTCGGCAGCGCGGTCACGGACGTCGCCGCGCGGCTGTCCACGCACGCCGACCTGCACACGGACCGCCCGGACATCCAGGAACGCTACCAGACGTTCGTGGCGCAGGTGCTGCCGCAGGTCGAGCGGGCCGAGCAGGCCCTGAAGGAGAAACTGCTGGCCGTGCCGGACTTCGTGCCCGCCCCGGACTTCGCGCTGAACTTCCGGCGGATGCGTGACGGCGCGGCGCTGTACCGCGAGGCGAACGTGACCCTGGGCGTCACGCACGAGGCGCAGAAGAACCGCTACTCGGTCGCGACCGGCAACCAGACGGTCACCCTGAACGGCGAGACGCTGACCATCCCGCAGGCCAAGCAGCGCCTGGACAGCCCGGACCGCGCGGCGCGCGAGGCGGCGTGGCGCGCCCTGAGCGACAGCAACCTGGGCGTGGCCGACGAACTGGACGGCGTGATGCTGGACCTGATCGGCACGCGCTGGCAGCTGGCCCGTAACGCCGACCTGCCCACCTTCCGTGACTACCAGTGGCGGGCGCTGGACCGCGTGGACTACACGCCCGCCGACTGCGCCGCCTTCCACGAGGCGGTGCGGGACGAGGTCGTGCCGCTGGCCGCGAGGATCGTGCGCGGCATTGCCGACGGGCTGGGCCTGGAGAGCGTGCGCCCCTGGGATTACAACCGCAACAACCTCCTCGACCCGCAGGGCCGCGAGTCCCTGAAACCCTTCCGCACCGGGCAGGAACTGGAGACGCTGGCCGAGGCGGCCTTCGAGAGCCTGGACGCCGACCTCGCCGCGCGCTTCCGGCAGATGCGCGGCGGCCTGCTGGACCTGGAATCCCGGCCCGGCAAGATGACGCACGCGTACTGCCAGTACTTCCCGACCCGCAACGAACCGTTCGTGCTGATGAACGTGGTCGGCACCGCCGAGGACGTGCGCGTGCTGTTCCACGAGGTCGGGCACGCCTTCCACGGTTTCTACAGCGGCGACGCGCAACCTCTCGTGTGGAACCGCTGGAGTCCCATCGAGTTCGTGGAGATTCCCAGCATGGCCATGGAATTCCTGACCCTGGACCACCTGGGGCACGTGTTCACGCCGGAAGAACTGGGCCGCTACCGCGAGAAGCAGCTGCAGGGTGTCGTGGCGTTCCTGCCGTGGGCGGCGCAGATGGACGCCTTCCAGCACTGGCTGTACGCCGAGGCGCCCGAGAACGTGACCATCGCCGACCTGGACGCCCGGTGGCTGGAACTGGACCGGACCTTCCACCCGTTCGTGAACTGGGAAGGGCTGGACGAGCGCGTGCGCGCCAAGGGCTGGCAGTACTACCACGTGTTCCAGGTGCCTTTCTACTACATCGAGTACGCCATGTGTTACCTCGCGGCGGTCGGCGTGTGGCGCGGCGCGCAGGCAGACCCGGCCGGAGCGCTCGCCCGCTACAGGGCCAGCCTGCGCCTGGGCAGCACCGTCAGCGTGCCGGACCTGTACCGCGCGGCCGGGGTGGAGTTCCGCTTCGACCGCGAACACATCCGGGGCCTGATGGCCTTCATCAAAACGCAACTGCCCGGCTGAAGCGGCAGGACAGCGCCCCGGACCTTCACAGGGTCCGGGGCGTTGTCTGCTCGGGTTGGAAGGCCCCGCAAGGCCGTCCAACCTGAGTCCTGATCAGTAGCGGTAGGTGGTGGTCTCGCTGACGTTCACGCGCACTGTGCGGTTCGCGCCACGGTCCACGGTCAGGGTGACGGTGCTGCCGCCCTTGACGAGCGTGCCCACGAAGCCGGTGTTCGTCTGGCGGGTCTGCTGGAGCGCGTAGCCCTGGCCCTGCAGGTCGCTGACCTTGCGGTCGTAGGCGCTGCGGGCGGGGTCCTGCATCTGGTTGTTGGTGATGGCGCCCAGCAGCGTGCCGATGAAGTCCAGCACGTTGTTGCCCGTGCTGACGGGGGCCGGGGCGGGCGTGAAGGCCTGGGCGAATTCCACGTTCACGTTGGTGGTGCCGCCCGCACGGATGGTGACGGTGGTGGTGTAGTCACTGTACCCGGGGGCCTGGACACGGACGGGGTACGTGCCGGCGCGCAGGTTGCTGTAGGTCACGTTCGCGCCGCCCAGCCGCTGGCCGTTCAGGGTGACGGTGGCGCCCGAGACGTTCGTGCCGACGAACAGGCTGCCGGTCGTGACGGGGTTCTGCGCGGCGACCGTGTAGAAGGCCGTGTCGCTGACCCAGCTGTTCTGCGGGAGCGGGGTGACGACGATGCTCAGGGCCTGCGCCAGCCCGTCCTGGCCCTTGGCGGTCACGGTGGCGAACTGGTCCTGCGCGGTCTTGAAGGAGCTGATCTGGTCGAGGTTCAGCGGCGTGAGACTGGCGAGGGCCAGCACCTTGTTCTGCCCGATGGGGCCGCCCACGGTGTACGTGAAGTTCGCGTCGGCGGCCGGGAAGGTGGTGGTGGTGTTCGCCTTCACGAAGTTCGCGCCGCTCAGGCGGTTGGGGAGGACCTGATCGACGCTGCCGTCGGGGTTGACGTTGAACAGGTACACGTACGCATCCCGGTTGACGGTGGTGCTGATGCTGATCTTCTCGTCGATGCGGTACGCGGGGTTCTGCGCGCCGGTGGTGTCCTTGTTCACGCGGACGCTGACATTCAGGTCGGGCGTGGTGGGGTTCACGATGATGCTCTGCGCGCTGATCTTCGGCGCGGCGGAGGCGGTGCTGATCTGGGCGACGGTACCGAGGGCGAGCAGGGCGGTCAGGGTGCTTTTCATACGGGCAGTGTGCCGCGCCCGCGTGACGGGCGGCTGATGGCACCTGACGGAAGCGTTCAGAATTCAGGGGAGTGTAAAGATGGGCATCCGCTCATACGGATTCCGCTGGGAGCCTGACACAAATGATGAGAATGCCCCCGACGGGGCATTCTTGAATGGCCATGAAACAAGAACAGCACACTGACGGGGACGCCTCCATCCTATTCCACCGCATCTTCGACCTCCTGCGAACTGCCCCATGGTCGGATCAGCGACATGCCCGAACGTTCGCCTGGATGGTTGCCGGCCTCCTCCTGACCTGCATTCCTCACCCAGCCGCGTGGTGCTCCTTTCGTGGTCTCCCGAGCCCGATACGCCCAGAGTCATGAACGACGATTCCTCCGCGCACTGACGTCTTCCACCGTCCCCTGGCGCGCGGTCTACCAGCACCTCATGCAGGTCGCACTGCGTGACTGGGGTGATGCCCGCATCACCCTCGCCCTGGACACCACTCTCCTGTTCAAACGCTGGTGCGTGATCTGCGTCTCCCTCCTCTACCGGGGGCGTGCCGTGCCGCTGTCCTGGCGTGTCATCCGTCATGGCAGTTCTACGGTGGGGAATCAGGAGATTTACCCTGTGCTGGCCAGTGTCCAGTGTCTGCTCGTTCACCTGCCACAGGTCGAAGAGGTCTGCATCTATGCAGACCGGGGCTTCCTGGATCACACGTTGATGGACGACTTCACCACCTTCAGATGGCGGTGGATGATGCGCGGCAAGGGTCCCATCCACCTCTTTGATCAGAACGGAGCGTCCTTGGGGCAATTTCAGTCACAGCTCAGCCAACACGGTCAGTTGGTCGTGCGGCATGGGGTGTACGTCACGGGGCAGAAGTACGGGCCCGTGAACATCGCGGCAGTGCGGCCCTTTGGGCAGCGTGATCCGTGGTTCATCGTGAGTAATCAGCCCTGCAACAGGCGAACATTTGCGGAGTATCACCAACGTACTCAGGTCGAGGAATCCTTCCTCGACCTGAAGAGCGGGGCATTCAACCTGGAGGATACACGCCTGGATCAGGCGCACCAACTGGAGAAACTCTGGTGCGTGCTGGGAATGGCGTACCTGATGGTCTTGAGCGAGGGAACTGCCGTCACGGAGGAGGGGAAACGACGGGAGGTCGATCCACACTGGACACGGGGCTTGAGTTATGCGCAGATAGGGTTGCGTGCCATTCGCCAGGCATTGACACGTCGAACGCCAGTCCTGGAGAGGCTGCGCCTCTCCCAGGCCTGTGATCCTGAACCGTCACGTCGTCGACGATCGCCATTCGGCTGGAACGTCGTTCAGGGTTTCTCATGATTTATGTCAGGCTCCCAGCGGATTCCGTTTGTTTCGCCAACAATCCGGAACTTCACCGGATTGCCGGCTCCACGTCCGGAACCCGTTTTGCTCCCACTCGCTTCGCTCGGATTGAACGGGCTTTGCAGCCCATTCAATCGGAGTCCGTATCAGGCGCGCTGGCCGGCGCTGTGCCCGCGCGTGACGCCGCCCGCGATCAGGTGCGCGGCCCGCAGCGGTTCGGGCACGTTCCCGGTGACCGTGAAGGTCCGCAGGGCCTCCTGCGCCTGGGCGTGCGTGAGGCCCGCGCGCTGCACGAACACCGGCCCGCACGGCTCCATCGGGCCGGCCGCCTCGATCAGCGACCACTTGCGCCGCCCGCCCGGCACCCTGGTCAGTAGCGCCTCGCGGAGGCGCGGCAGGTCCGGATCTCGCCGGGCCACGACCAGCACCGGCCTTCCCGTCTGCGCGTGCAGCGCGTGAAGGTCGACCACGTTGAAGCCCGCCAGCGCGATCCCCTGAAGCAGGATCAGTTGCAGGTGATCGGGCGAACGGTTCACCAGTCGGGCCAGTTCGGCGGTGCTGTTGCGCCCATCGCGCCGCACGCGCCCACTGACCACGCCGTGCAGGGTCGTGCGCGCGTACACCGTCCCGATGACCGGCACGTCTCCCCGCCAGCCGTGCGCGAACGGAGCGTCGTCGAAACCGATGGCGTGAGCGAACACACCCCCCAGGGTAACGCGCCTGCCAGCCGCACCCGGCCTACGGCGCGCTGATACGGATTCCGTCTGTTTCGTTAACAACCCGGAACATCACCGGGTTGCCAACTCCACGTCCGGAACCCGTTTCTCTCCTGCTCGCCCCGCTCGGATTGAAGGGTCTTTGCAGCCCCTTCAATCGGAGTCCGATGAGCCATCTGGCGCATTCACCCCTGACCGGCCAGGAGGACACTGGAGATATGACCCCGACCCCGACCACCGCCCACACGACGGACCAACCCTCCCCCGCCCCGCCGGTCACGCCGCCCGGCGTGCAGCCCTTCGATCCGGCGACCGCCACGCCCGCGCAGCGCCTCGCGGTCGGGGAACTGCTGGCCGTCAGTTTCGCCGCCGCCTACCCGGAAGATCCACCCCTGATCCCGGCGCAGGAAGCGCAGGGACTCTCGCACCTGCTGCCCACCGAACGCCTCGTCGCGTTCGCCGTGTGGGACGGCACCGCCGCCATCGGGTACGCGCAGCTGAGCTTCGATACCGTGCAGAACACCCACCTGGGCCACGTGCGCCTGAACGTCCACCCGCAGCGCCGCCGCGCCGGGCTGGGCCGCGCCCTGTGGACGCAGGCGGAGGCCGCCGCCCGCGCCCAGGGACTCACGACGCTCACCTTCGGCACCGGCAGCCGCGTTCCCGCCGCCGAGGCCTTCGCGCGCCGCCTGGGGGCCACGCCCGCCCTGCCCATGCGCCAGAGCCGCGCGACCCTCGCGGACCTCGACCCCGACCTGCTGACCCGCTGGCAGGCCCGCCCGGACGGCGACCCGTACCGCCTGCACATCTGGACGACCGTCCCAGACGCCTACCTGACCCGCCTGGCCGACATGATGATGGTCATGAACACCGCCCCCAGAGGCGACCTGGAACAGGACGACTGGACCATCACGCCCGAGATGATCCGCGCCTGGGACGCCATGATCGACGAAGCCGGCGACACCCGCTTCCTGATGGCCACCGAGGACACCCGCAGCGGCCAGCTCGACGGGTACAGCGAGGTCTTCTGGCACCCGGACCGCGCCGCACTGGTCTACCAGGGCGCCACCGCCGTGCGCCCCGAAGCACGCGGCCGGGGCCTGGGCAAGTGGCTGAAGGCCGCCATGCTGCGGCACGTGCAGGCGCACTGCCCCGGCGCGCGCGCCGTGCAGACCCACAACGCCAACGAAAACGCCCCCATGCTGGGCATCAACGTGGCACTGGGCTTCGCGCCGTACAGCACCTTCACCGAGTGGCAACTGAAACTCGGGTAACGCGGATTGCAGATTGAGTTTGATGTCGTCTGGTTGCGCCTGGCGGCAGGCCTCCCGTGTGCTTCCCCACCCCCAGCCCCCTACCCCAGGGGGGCAGGGGGAGCCAGCGTTGGCACTGGGCAGGTATTTCGCCGAGGTGGTCGGCGGGCATGGTGCGGGGACGGCCACGTATGGGGCTGCACGCCTCCGGCTTCGCGGCGTTCGCCCCGCGCGCTGCGCGCACGACGGGCCGCGTTGCCACGACGCCTGTGTGGCCACAATTCTTGGTGCGTGCTGGAAGGTTCTACTTTTTCCAGCTACTGCAACAGCTCTCTTTTCAAAGTCGATCAGCGGCGTTTATCCGGTTGCCCTGCCCCTGACAGCAGACCACCACCGGCCGTCGTGCGCGCAGCGCGCGGGCCTGCGAGGGGGGCGGCAGGATGGCGTCGAAGCCGGACCCGTCACCGCCCACCACACCTCCGCCGCAGGAGTAAAAACTCTTGCCCAGTGCAACGACTGCTCCCCCGTCCCCCCTGGGGATGGGGGCTGGGGGGTGGGGCAGCACCCGGAAAGCCTGCCACAGGCGCCCCCCTTCCCCCCTCAACCGAACCAGTTCAGGCGCGGGCCAGCTCCGCCCCAGCCGTCCGACGGAGTGCCAGCGCAGTCAGCAGGCTGCCCAGGGCCCCCAGCGCGAGTAGCGCCACCCCCATGCCCGCCCCGCCGCCCGGTCGGCCGCGCTGCGCGAGGCGGTGATCGAGTTGCACGACATCCGCGCGTTCTGGCAGGAAACGGGCCGTCCCGAGCGGTTGCTGCCCGCCACGTCGTTCCTGCCCCGGCGCAGTCTGGGCCGCCCGCCCCGCGGGCACTCGCTGGCGCGGGCGCAGGCGCTACTGGCTCAGGCCGCGTACGCCGGGCCGCCGCTGCGCCTCTGGGTGCTGGACCTGCCCGGCGCGCGGCAGGAGGCCGACTGGCTGGCCGCGCGCGCCGCCCGTCTCGGCCTGCCCATGCAGGTCGTTCCCGCGCCGCTGGACGCCCTGCCGGACGCCGGGGACGATGTGGACCTCGCCTTTCTGGGCGAGATCGCCGGGTCGGACGAGCACCTCTCGTTCTGGTCGGCGCTGAAGCAGCCGGAACTGCTGTTCCGCCGCCTGCTGCCCCCCGCCACGCTGCGCAGCGTGGACGCCCTGCTGGACGGCTACCGCAGCGCGCCGGACCACGCGGCGCTGGAGGCCATCCTGGACCGCGCCGAGGCGCTGCTGCTGGGCGGGCACCACCTGCACCTGACGCACCACCGCGTGAAACGCCGCTCCCTGCACCCCCTGATCCGCGACGTGCACCCGGACGCGTACGGCCGCATCGACTTCAAACGCCTGTGGTTACCCCCGGCGGAAGGCTGAAGGGAGCGTGATCCGTTCCCTCCGGCAAAAGCCGTTAGGCTGCCTGTCATGAGAGTCGCCGTTGCGGATGTGGGCACGAATTCCAGTCACCTGTTGATTGCCGAGGCGGCGCAGGGGGACGCGGGGGGCTTCCGGGTGCTGGACGCCCTGAAGGACCGCACGCGGCTGGGCGAGTGCCTGGACGGGGCGGGGAACCTGTCGCCGGAGGGTGAGGACCGGCTGGCGTCGGCCCTGACGCGGTTCCGGGAGCTGGCGTCGGCGGCGGGCGTGGCCGAGGTGCACGTGTACGCCACGAGTGCGCTGCGTGAGGCGCCGAACGGGGCGGAGGTGGCGGGGCGGATGCTGGCCCGGACGGGGGTGTACCCGGCGATCATCTCGGGGGAGCGTGAGGGGGAACTGACGTACCTGGGCGCGGCGCACGCGGTGGAGCTGGGTGAGGACAACGTGCTGCTGGACCTGGGGGGCGGCAGCCTGGAGTTCGTGCGCGGGGACGGGCAGGGGCCGCGTGACGTGCTGAGCCTGCCGCTGGGCGGGATCCGCATGACGGGGGCGTTCATCCGGTCCGAACCGGCGGCGCGGCGGGAGGTGCAGGCGCTGGCCGACGCGGTGCGCGCGGCGCTCTCGCCGTACGCGGAGCGGTTCCGGGTGCGGCCCGGCACGCGGGTGGTGCTGTCGAGCGGTACGGCCGAGGGGGCGGCGGCCGCCATCGTGGCGCGGCGCGGCGCGGGGGGCGGTGCGGGCAGCGGCGGGGACGGGCCGGAGGGCGTGAACGGCGTGAGTTTCACGGTGGCCGAGCTGGGCGCGCTGCTGGAGCACGTGCGGGGCCTGAAGGTGGCGGCACGGGCGCGCATACCGGGCCTGGAGCGGCGCGCGGAGACGGTCGTGGCGGGTCTGGCGACGCTGCACGCGGCGCTGACGGTGCTGGGGGCGTCCGAGGTGACGGTCAGCGAGGGGGCGCTGCGCGAGGGGATGCTGATCGAGGAACTGTCGCGGTTCCAGGCGTACCGGTCGGCGCTGAGTGCGCGGCAGCGGAGCGTGCTGGGCACCGCCGAGCGTTTCGGCGCGAACCTGTCTCATTCGCGGCAGGTGGCGGCGCTGTCGCGGGCGCTGCTGGACGCGCTGCACGCGGCGGGCGAGCCGGTCGATCACGAGGACCGCAGCCTGCTGACGGCGGCGGGCGCGCTGCACGAGGTGGGGCAGATCGTGGCGCAGAGTGCGCACCACAAGCACTCGGCGTACCTGATCCGGCACGCGGAACTACGCGGCTTCAGTCCGCGTGAGATCGAGCTGATCGCGCAACTGGCCCGCTACCACCGCAAGAGTCCGCCGAAGCCGTCGCACGCGGAGTTCATGGCGCTCGGTTCGGAGGACCGGGCGCGGGTGACGCGGCTGGCGGCGGTGCTGCGCGTCGCGGACGGCCTGGACCGCTCGCACGCGGGCGGATCGCGACTGGAGGGACTGCGCCGCGCGGCGGACGGCAGCTGGGAACTGAGGGTGTCGGGGGCCACGCCGCTGGACCTGGCGGGCGCGCGGGACAAGGCGGACCTGTGGGCGCGGGTATTCGGGCCGCTCACGCTGCGCGCTCCCTGACGGGGCGGCCGGCGCGCGGGCGGGTATCCTGCGGGCATGACGGGCACGCCGCAGAACATCCTGAGCATTCAGTCGTGGGTCAGTTTCGGGCACGTGGGGAACGCGGCCGCCGTGTTTCCCCTGCAACGCCTGGGCTTCGAGGTCTGGGCGATTCACACGGTGCAGTTCAGTAATCACACCGGGTACGGCGCGTGGACGGGCGCGGTCTTCCCGCCCGAGGCGGTCGCGGACCTGATCGACGGCATCGAGGCGCGCGGGGTGCTGCCGGAGTGCGGCGCGGTCCTGAGCGGCTACATGGGCAGCGAGGGGACGGTCGCGGCAGTCGTGGACGCCGTGCGGCGCGTGCGCACTGCGAACCCGGAGGCGCTGTACGCCTGCGATCCCGTGATGGGCGACGTGGGGCGCGGGGTGTTCGTGCGGCCGGAACTGCCAGACCTGATCGCGGCGCAGGCCATTCCGGAGGCGGACATCGTGACGCCCAACCAGTTCGAGCTGGAACTCCTGACCGGCGTGACGGTGGACACGCTGGAGCACGCGCTGGACGCGGCGCGCGCGCTGCGGGAGCGGATGCGGGCGGGTGGGCCGCGCGTGGTGCTGCTGACCAGTCTGGTCCGCAGCGGGGCGCCCGAGAACAGCATCGAGACGCTGGCCGTCACGGACGACGGGGCATGGCTGTGCCGCACGCCGCTGCTGCCGCTGGACCCGCCCCGCAACGGCACCGGGGACGCCATCGCCGCGCTGTTCCTGGGGCATTACCTGAAGTCCGGTCAGGCCGCGCAGGCGCTGAGTCTGTCCATGAGCGCCCTGTTCGGCCTGCTGAGCCGCACGCACGCCGCCGGCACCCGCGAGATTCAGCTGGTGGCCGCGCAGGACGAGTTCGTGAAGCCCGCGCGGCTGTTCGAGGCCCAGCAGGTCGGATAGCCCGTTCGGGGCCGGTCAGATGAGGCGCGTCTCAGGGTCCCGTCAGGGTCCGGCCAAGTCCGCTTGTACGCCCTCTCACGGTCGGGCCGCTGAGCCGGGAAAGACTGTGGGCATGAAACACATCATCTTCCCGACCGCCGCCGCCGCCGACGCCTTCACCGCTGACCTGCAGGCGCAGGGAGTGATCGCCCCCACCATGGGCCGCGCGACCGTCACCCGCCGCGGTGACATGACCGCCCCCGCCACCACGGACACCGTCGTCACCGATGGCGGCGGCACCGCCGAGGACGCCGGGGCCGGCGCCGTGAAGGGCACCGGGGTCGGCGCGGCCGTGGGCGCTGTCGCCGGGATCATCGCGACCGGCGCGACCGTCGCGACCGGCGGTCTGGCCCTCCCGGTCATCCTGGGCATGGCGGCGCTGGGTTCCGGGGTGGGCGCGGCGGTCGGCGCGACCGGCGGCGCGATGGGCGTCGATGAGACGGGCGACTACTATGACGCCGACGCCGACTACTACGACCGCCTGAACACCACCCACACCAACGGTGGGCGCACGGTCGCCGTGGATGACAGCGTGCCGGCCGACGTGGTCGAGGCCGCCGCCATCCGTCACGGCGGCGAGTACGTGAGCGGCGGGCAGCTCAGCCGCCGCACGATGTAAGCACCTCTGAACTGAACCCCAGGTGAGAAGGGACCCCAGAGCGATCCGGGGTCCCTTCTCCTGCTGTCTGTTCTGACGGCGCCGGGCGACCGTGGATCAGTCGGCTTCGGGCGGGTGGGGCAGGGCGACCTTGCGGAACCAGAAGTTCCCCAGGGTGCGGATCACGTCCTCGAATTCCAGCAGGCTGACGGGTTTGGGAATGTAGGCGTTGGCGTGCAGGTTGTAGCTGCGCCAGATGTCGCTCTCGGCGCGGCTGGTGGTCAGGACGATCACGGGGATGCTGCGCAGACTGGCGTCCTCTTTCAGGATGTCCAGCAGTTCCAGGCCGGTCATGCGGGGCATGTTCAGGTCCATCAGGATCACGTCCGGGCGCGGGGCCTGGGGGTGCGGGCCGGCGCGGCGCAGGAAGTTCAGGGCGTCCAGGCCGTCGCGGGCGTGGTGCAGGCGGTGTGGGAACTGGGCGTCCTCGAAGGCTTCCCGCGTGAGCATCACGTCGGCCGGGTTGTCCTCGACAAGCAGAATTTCGACGGGTTCGGTCATGCGTGCTTCTCCTGGGGCGGGGTGGGTTCTGGCAGGTCCGGGGTGGTCACGACAGGCAGCGCGAGGTGGAAGGTGCTGCCCTGGCCGGGTTCGCTGTCCAGCCACAGTTGCCCGCCGAGCTGTTCGGCGGCGCTGCGCGTGACGGCCAGCCCGATGCCGCTGCCCGGGTACTCGTCCATGCCGTGCAGCCGCTGGAAGACCCCGAAGATGCGTTCATGGTACTCGGGCGCGATGCCGATGCCGTTGTCCTGCACGTGAAAGACCCAGCGGTCCTGCCCGGCGTGCCGGGTGCGTTCGGCGCTGACCTGCACGAGCGCCGGGCGGGTGGGGTCGCGGAATTTCAGGGCGTTCCCGATCAGGTTCTGCAGGATGTGCCGCATCAGTTCCGGGTTGGAGAGGATGACCGGCAGCCCGTGGGCCGTCACCTGCGCCTGCGCGCTCAGAATCTGCTGTTCCAGGTCGGCGGTGATGTCGCGGACCAGCGCGGCCGTGTCGACCGGCTGCGTGGCGCGCGGGGCGTTGCGCACGCGGGAGTACGCCAGCAGGTCCTGGATCAGGGTCTTCATACGTTGCGTGGCCGAGGTCGTGAACGCGATGTACTGGTCGGCGCGTTCGTCCAGTTGCCCCTGGTAACGGCGGGCGAGCAGTTCGGTGTAACTGCCGATGGTGCGCAGGGGTTCTTGCAGGTCGTGGCTGGCGACGTACGCGAACTGTTCGAGTTCGCGGTTGCTTCGTTCCAGGTGGGTGTTGCTGGCGCGCAGGGCCTCGGCGCTCTCACGCAGGGCCTGTTCGCGCTCCTGCACGGCGGCCGCCATGACGTCGAACTGCTCGCCCAGTTGCGCGAGTTCCCGCACGGGCATGACCGGCATGCGGCGCTGGTACTGCCCGGCGGCGATGTCGGTGGCCCCGGCGTTCAGGTCGTTCAGGCTGTGGGTGACGGTGCGGGTCACGCGGTACGCGGTCAGCAGCAGCAGCGCCAGCGAGAGCAGCAGGCCGCCCACCGTCAGGGTCCGCACGGTGGCCAGGGTGGACTGGCTGGCGGTCGTGGCGGCGCTCAGGCGGCCGCTCTCGTTGGTGCGCATGACGGACATGATGTCGCGCGCGTCGTTCAGCAGGTCGCGGCCCTTGCCCTGCTGGACCAGACTCGCGGCCTGCGCCAGCGAGTCGCTGCGCGCCGCGATCTCGGGCCGGGCGGCGTCCTCCTGCCAGCGCAGCACGAGGCTCTGCACGCGGGCGAGGTTCGTGCGTTGCAGGTCCGTGACGCTCAGGTCGTGCAGGGCGAACACCGCCGCCCGGAAGGCCGCGTCACCCTCCCGGTACGGAGCGAGAAAGTCGGGGTCGCCGGTGATGACGTACCCGCGTTCGCCGTTCTCCATGACGGAAAGCTGGGTGTTCAGGTCGTTCAGCAGCAGCATCCGCGTCTGCGCGTCCGATACGAGACGCAGCTGGTCCTCGTTGCGGTGCACGCCGACCGTGACGGCCACCCCCACTCCCAGCAGCAGCGTGAACGGCAGCAGGAACGGCCGCAGCAGGAAGCTCCGCAGGCTGGGGCGTCCGGCGCGGCGGCGCGGCGCGGTGGCAGGTGCAAGGTCGGGCGGGCGGGAGGCGGGGGCGGCCATGTCGGCCCGCATTGTAGGGCCCCCGCTCCCGCTGCCCGGTTCGCAGCGGCGGGCCGGGCCAGCCGACCGGACGTGACACCCGGTTATTTTGTACCCGGTTCACTGCGGCGCGGTAGAGTAAACGCATGACATTTCAGAACGTGAGTCTCACCCACGCGGGTGAGGTCGCCACACTGACCCTGACAAGCAAGAAGGGCAGCATGGGACCGACCTTCTGGCCCGAGATCCCGCGCGTCCTGGCGGAGCTGGGCAGCGCCCGCGCGCTGATCCTGCGCGGCCAGGACCTGTTCAGCGCCGGTCTGGATGTCCGGGCCAGCGCCCCGGTCATCGCCCCCACCCTCGGGAATCCCGACGCGTTCGCCGCCGTGGTGGCCGAGATGCACGCCGCCATCGACGCGTTCGCCGCGCTGCCCATCCCGGTGATCGCCGCCGTGCACGGCTGGTGCATCGGCGCGGGCCTGGAACTGATCAGCGCCTGCGACCTGCGCGTCGCCAGCGCGGACGCCCGCTTCAGCCTCCCCGAGGTGCGGCTCGGCATCACCGCCGACCTGGGCGGCCTGCAACGCCTGCCACACCTGATCGGCACGGGCCGCACCGCGCACCTGGCCCTGACCGGCGACCCCATCGACGCGCCCACCGCCGAACGCTGGGGCCTGATCACCGAAATCCTGCCCACCCCGGACGCCCTGTTCGAGCGGGCAGACACCCTCGCCGCGGGGCTGGCCGCCCTGCCGCCCCGCGCGGTCGAGGGCACCAAACGCACCCTGCAAGAGCACCTGCCTCACGCTCAGAGTCTGGAGGCGGCCGTGCGCTGGAACGCCCAGCACATGACCGCCGGCGGCCTCGCACAGGCCCTGAAGTAAGGCCGGCTCCCCCGACCCCCGACCCCCGAACCACGCCCCATTCCCCATTCCCCATTCCCCATTCCCCATCCCAAGGAGACCCCACATGACCCAGACCCCCACCCTCGGCACCCTGCAACCCGGCACCGCCGACAGCACCTTCCGCCCCGACCTGCTGGCCAGCAAGCACGCCCTGATCACCGGCGGCGGCAGCGGCATCAACCTCGGCATCGCGCAGAGCTTCGCCGCACACGGCTGCAAGGTGACCATCCTGGGCCGCAACCTCGAAAAAGCCCAGAAGGCCGCTCAGGGCATCATCGACGCGGGCGGGCAGGCCCTCGGCGTCAGCGCCGACGTGCGCGACATCGCCGCCATGCAGGCCGCCGCCGCGCAGGCCGTGGAAGCCTTCGGCCCGTTCGACATCGTCCTCGCCGGAGCCGCCGGGAACTTCCCCGCACCGGTCGACGGCATCAGCCCCAACGGCTTCAAGACCGTCGTCGAGATCGACCTGCTCGGCACGTACCACACCATCAAAGCCTGCGCGCCCCACCTGACCACCCCCGGCGGGAACATCCTGAGCATCAGCGCCTACGGCATCCCCGTCCCCATGCAGGCGCACGTCGTCGCCGCCAAGGCCGGCGTGGACGCCCTGACCCGCACCCTCGCCATCGAATGGGGCCTGCGCGGCATCCGCGTGAACGCCATCATCCCCGGTCCCATCGACGGCACCGAAGGCATGGCCCGCCTCGCCCCCGACGAGAAGACCCGCCACCAGTTCATGAGCACCGTCCCGCTGGGCCGCTTCGGCATCCCCCAGGACATCGCCAACGCCGCCCTGTTCCTCGTCAGTGACGCCGCCAGCTACGTCACGGGCGTCATCCTGCCCGTCGACGGCGGCCAGAACATGCTCGGCGGCGCCCCCCAGTACCAGATGTACCAGCAGATGGGCCTCGCCCTGCCCAAGAAAGACTGAGCCACCTCACCTGAGCCTCCTGACCATGCCCGCGGCCGGTACGCTGCGGGCATGTCTGCTGCCCTGATGCCCACTCACCAGCATCTTTCCGAGGTCCGGGGGGCAGCGCTGCTGGCCGCGCCGGACTGGTCGGGGGTGCGGCGCGTGAATCTGGATGGGCTGGGCCTGAGCGGGCTGCCGGAGCGGAAGGCCGCGCCGGACATGACTGCATTCAGCGTGTACGACAACGCGCTGACGGTCGTGCCGGACTGGGTGTGGACGCGCACCGGGTTGCGGACGCTGAACCTGTCCGCCAACCGGTTCCAGAGGCTGCCGGACGCGCTGGGTGACCTGCGCGAGCTGCGGATGCTGGACCTGGGGCACAACGCGCTGGACGCCCTGCCGGACGTGTTCGGCGGGCTGGGTCGGCTGGCGTTCCTGTACCTGAGCCACAACGGGCTGACGGCCCTGCCGGAGTCCATGCGGCACCTGGGGTCGCTGACGTACCTGAACGTCACGGATAATGCCCTGACGCGCCTGCCGGACTGGCTGGGCGAGCTGCGCGCCCTGACGGAACTGAGGCTGTATGGCAACCCGCTGGAGGCCCTGCCGGAGAGCCTCGGGGCGCTGGGCAATCTGCGGGAACTGCACGTCATGAACACCCGCCTGACAGGGGTGCCCGCCAGCCTGGGCGGGTGCGGGGCGCTGGAGGTACTCGACCTTCAGGGCAACGCGCTGACGGCACTGCCGGACTCGCTGGGGCAACTGGCGCGCCTGACGACCCTGAACCTGCGCTTCAACGCGCTGACACACCTTCCGGACACGCTGGGCGACCTGGGCACGCTGCACACCCTCGACCTGCGTGCCAACGGGCTGACCACCCTCCCTGAGGGGCTGGCGCACCTGCCGGGGCTGCGGAAACTCGACCTGCGCTGGAACCGCATCGAACGCCTGCCGGACGCTTTCGACGCGCTGATCGCGCGGGGCTGTCAGGTGTACCTGTAGGGGTCGTGAACCTGGGCTGCGGCGGTGGCCGATCTGTGCGCGGGGTGGATGAAGGAACGTTCAATGCCTGTCCGGTCAGGTGATCGTTCTGGTCAGTGGGTCGGGAAAAGTGCGTGTGGGTGGTCGGGTCGCCCCGATGGGAAGCAACATGATGCCGGAGTCAGCCCGACCTGCTCATAGTTTTCATAATTGATTTCTGGATTATGAGTCAAGACAAGGCGTCACCATAGGAGGCACCCCATGACCACCCGCACCCCCCTCAGCGACGACAACCTGATCCTCGACACCGACTCCTACAAGAGCAGCCACTTCCTCCAGTACCCCACAGGAACCACCCGCCTGTTCTCCTACCTGGAATCGCGCGGCGGCCGGTACCCGCAGACCCGCTTCTTCGGACTGCAGTACATCCTCGACCGCTACCTGACCCGCCGGATCACTGCCGAGATGGTCGAGGAAGCCCGCACGCTGATCGAAGCGCACGGCGAACCCTTCCCCTATGACGGCTGGATGCGCATCGTGAACGTGCACGGCGGCCGCCTGCCCCTGCACATCCGCGCCGTTCCGGAAGGCACGCTGGTGCCCATCCACAACGTCCTGATGACCTGCACGAATACCGACCCCGAACTGCCCTGGCTGCCCGGCTGGTTCGAGACCATGCTGATGCGCGTCTGGTACCCCACCACCGTCGCCACGCAGAGCTACTTCATCCGCGAGATCATCCGCGCCGCGCTGGAGAAGACCAGCGACCACGCCGCCGAGGAACTCCCGTTCAAACTGCACGACTTCGGTTCCAGGGGCGTGAGCAGCCGCGAGAGCGCCGGCATCGGCGGCCTCGCGCACCTGATCAACTTCCAGGGCAGCGACACCCTCGAAGCCCTGCGCGTGGGGCGCAACCACTACGACAGCGACCTCGCAGGTTTCAGCATCCCCGCCGCCGAACACAGCACCATCACCAGCTGGGGCAAGGAACACGAGGTCGACGCGTACCGCAACATGATCACCCGCTTCAGCCGCCCCGGCAGCGTGTACGCCGTCGTCAGCGACTCCTACGACCTCAAGAACGCCATCAACCACCTCTGGGGCGACACCCTGAGACAGCAGGTCATCGAATCCGGCGGCACCCTGGTCGTCCGGCCCGACAGCGGCGAACCCCCCGCCATGGTCCGCCTCGCCGTGAACGCCCTGGCCGCCAAGTACGGCACCAGCACCAACAGCAAAGGCTACAAGGTCCTGAACCACGTCCGCGTCATCCAGGGCGACGGCATCGACGAACACACCATCCGCCAGATCCTCGACAACCTCGACGTGGACGGCTACAGCGCCGAGAACGTGAGCTTCGGCATGGGCGGAGCCCTCCTCCAGAAAGTCGACCGCGACACGCAGCGCTTCGCGTACAAGGCCAGCGCCGGCCTGATCGACGGCGAGTACCGCGGCATCTACAAAGACCCCGTCACCGACCCCGGCAAACGCAGCAAGGACGGCGTCCTCGACCTCGTGCAGGAAGGCGGCCGCATGGTCACGAAAGCGTACAAAACGTTTGATACGGACTTCCCCGGCAGCCTGCTGCGCACCGTGTACCGCGACGGCGAACTGCTGGTGCGGGACACGCTGGAGGCAGTGCGGGGACGGGCCTGATATAGCGCCATGCTATAATCATGGGCATGGGCATGAACGCGTTGACACTGGCCGTGCTGATCGCGTTCTGGACCGAGCACCCGGACGCCGAGAAGCCCCTGCGCGAGTGGTACCGGCTGGTCCGCGCACGCGAGTACACCTCGTTCGCCGACGTGAAAACGGACTTCGGCAGCGCCGACTGGGTGCAGGGATTCCTCGTGTTCGACATCAGCGGCAACCGGTACCGTCTGATCGTCCGCCCGAACTTCGCCGGGAGACGCTTCTACATCGCGGGCGTGTACACCCACCGGCAGTACGACGCCTGGACGAAGGAGTTGAGGTGACCATGACGAACTTTCCGGAAATCACGCGTTCCTTCCAGGAGCTGAGCGGGCTGGCCCCCGAATTCTTCATGGACATCCGCACCGACGATGATCTGGCGCGCGCCACGGCGTTCCTGTACACCTTCGACTTCGAGGTCAAGGGCGAGGAGCCGCACCCGCTGGACCCCCTGGCGGAACTGCTGACGCAGCGCATCACGGCGTACGAGGCCCGGCGATTCCCGGTACCAGACGCAGACGGACCGGACATGCTGGCCTTCCTGCTCCAGCAGCGGCCCCTGACGCAGCAGGCACTGGCCGCCGCCACCGGCATTCCGCAGAGCACCATCAGCGACCTGCTGCGGCGGCGACGGGCGTTCACGGCAGATCACGCGCGGAAGCTGGGCGCGTTCTTTCAGGTGAATCCCGGGATGTTCCTCTGAACGCCCTGACCCCCCTCCTCCCGGCCCTGCGCTCCCTGGAACCGCTGGGCCTCCCCTCCTCTTCCCTGCCGGAGTGGTTCGCCTATGCAAACGAGCGGCAGGCGGCGCGGCTGGCCGTGCATGTGCAGGCCGAGTTCGCTGCGCTGCTGCGGGCCTTCGCGGGGTCGGTGGATCACGCCTACCTGCGTTCCGGTGCCTTCCAGGCGAACGTGGTGCAGGCGGTGCGGGCGGCGGAGGTCGCGGAGTCCGAGGACAAGCTGCGCTTCATCGCGCGGTCGCTGGCGGGGTGCGTGCTGGCCTTCCCGCCGCCCGCGCCGGACAAGTTCCAGACCATGCGCGTGATCGAGGGTCTGTCTGACCGGGAGTTGCGGGTATTCGTGGGTCTGTTCGACCTGCTCGACCCGATCGACCCGTTCGCGGACAGCCTGCCCGTGAACGGCACGGCGACGGTGGCTGGGCTGTCCCGGCAGGAGTTCGCCTCCGCGCTGCTGGGGCTGGCGCAACAGGGATTCCTGAGCCGGGCGGACGTGCGCCGGGACGAGTGGAGCGAGCCGGAAGCCGCGTGGACGCTCACGGCGCTGGCGCGTCAGGTGGCCGTGCTGACGCGACTGGGCGGGAATGAGTGGGAAGGAGACTTATGAACGGTGATCTGAACGTGCCCTTACAGTTGGAGCGTCTGGTGGCGTACCGGGCGGATGGGTCGGTGTCGCCGGTGGTGGTGGCGGGTCGTCTGTCGCCGGACGGGGTGTTCGGTTGGCCGGAGCAGTTGGGAGAAGCGGCGAGTGCCGGGGCCGTGCAGGAGGGCGTGGCGTTTGCTGCGGCGCTGGCGGGGGCCATGTCGTCCCTGACCGAATCGAGCGACACGGACACGCCGTACGTGCCGTTCGTGCTGCCGCGCGCGTTCACGCCAGAGGAGCTGGGCCGCGTGGACTGGCTGGGCCTGCTGCCCCTCCCGACCGGCGAGGTCGAGGTGGAGGTGACCGGATCGGACTTCCGCGTGGCGGAGCGGCTGGCGCGGCGTGAGGCGGACGGGAACGCAGCGGACTTCTACGCGCCGGAGGAAGTGCAGGCCATCCGGGCGGCGCAGGCGTTGTTCCTGGCCCATCCGGAGCGGCGGCTGGTGACGGTCACGGCGGGTCGCGTGGCGCTGCTGCTGATCGACTTGGCGCGACTGCCGCTGGGTGCGTGGGCGGGCGTGGCGACCCTGCGGATCGAGACGTGAACGGGGGGCACGCATGAACATTCTCGGCCTGAGCATTCCGCCGCTGGTTCTCGACCTGACGGGCGGCCTGTGCGTGCTGGTCAGCCTGTATTTCCTGTGGGCGAAGAGCAGCACGTACTGGCACTGGAGCAACCTGTCGCTGCTGCCGTACTTCCTGCTGTTCGCGTCGGGCGGGCAGTGGATGCTGGCGGGCTTGCAGGTGACGTACCTGCTGTTCGGGATTCACGGGTTGTACCTGTGGCACCTGGAGGCGCGGCGAGCGCGGGGCGAGATCCGTTTCAACGAGCCGCTCTGGTACGGCGTAACGTGGGCGGCAAGTCTGGCGATCTTCGCGTACACGGTGGCCGTGACGGATTTCAGCGCGGCGTGGAACTGGGTGCAGTTCGCGGCGGTGACGCTGGCGCTGATTGCCAATTTCGGGACGACGCGCCGCTGGGCGTGGTCCTGGCCGGTGTGGATCGCGGTGAATGCCGTGCAGGCGGTGTACTTCTGGCACGCGGAGTACTGGGTGCTGTTCGCGTTGCAGTTCGTGCTGGCGGCCATGAGCGTGGTCGGCTGGCAGGCGTGGCGGCGGGACGAGCGGCGGGAAGTGGCGTTTGCCTGATGGTTGTTCTCCCTCTCCCCTGGCGGGAGAGGGCTGGGGTGAGGGGGCGTGTGACCAGCGAAAGTGGGTTGGTGAAAACCTATCAGCACGGCCTGATCGTCGGGAAGTTCGCGCCGCTGCACCGGGGGCACATGCTCCTGCTGGACGCGGCGCTTGAGCAGTGCGAGCGCGTGAGCGTGTGGGTGTACTCCCGGCCGGACTTTCCGGAGATGCCCAGTCCGCTGCGGCGCGGCTGGATCCGGGCGCTGTACCCGGCGCGGCTGTTTCCGGGGCTGGAGTTGCTGCCGGATGCGCCGAACCCACCCCTGAACGACGAGCCGGATGCCGTGCACCGCGAGTACGTGCGCGGCGTGCTGGACGGCTGGGGGGTGCGGCCGGACGCGGTGTTCACGTCCGAGGGGTACGGCGAGGCGTTCGCGGCGTCGCTGGGCGCAGCGCACGTGTGCGTGGACCGGGCGCGGGCGGCGGTGCCGGTCAGCGGAACGGCTCTGCGGGCGGACGTGCACAGCCTGCGCCACTTCCTTGATCCCGTGGTGTACGCCCATTTCGTGCAGCGCGTGGTGATCCTGGGTGCGGAGAGCACCGGCAAGAGCACCCTGACGCGGGCGCTGGGCGAGGCGTTCGGCACGACCTGGGTGCGCGAGTACGGCCGGGACGTGTACGAACGCGAGAACGGCGCGCTGAGCCCAGGGCACTTCCTGGAGATCGCGCGCGGCCACCGGGCGCTGGAGGACGAGGCCGCGCGGTCG
This sequence comes from Deinococcus sp. LM3, assembly GCF_002017875.1. Taxonomy (NCBI): domain Bacteria; kingdom Thermotogati; phylum Deinococcota; class Deinococci; order Deinococcales; family Deinococcaceae; genus Deinococcus; species Deinococcus sp. LM3. The sequence continues at coordinate 1,129,252 of NZ_MUFV01000001.1, forward strand.
CCCGGCGTGCGCGAGTGGGTGTTCAGCGACACGAACGCCGCCACGACCCTGATGTGGTCGCACCTGCTGACCGGCGCGGCCCCGGCGGAACTGAGCGCCCTGGCCGATGCCTGCCGCACCCGCTACGCGCACACGTTCCTGTGCGACACCGACCTCCCGCACGAACAGGACGGCTGGCGCGCGAACACCGAGGTCCGTGCCGTGCAGCAGGCGTTCATCCGGCAGGACCTCGCCACGCGCGGCGTACCGTTCACGCTGCTGCGCGGCACGGTGGCCGAGCGTGTGGCGCAGGTGCAGGCCGCCCTGAACGGGGCGTAGTACGGAGTCCGTTCCCTGTTCGCAGCCGCCCGGATGGAACGGGTTTTGCAACCCATTCCATCGGAGTCCGGATAAGGTAGGGCATGACGACACCACAGGGGTGGGAGGACCGCAACCGGCAGCAGTTCGACGCGCTGGCGGGCGGGTACGACCGGCTGGGGTTCCTGGCGCGGGTGGCGGCGTTCGTGGCGGACCGGGTGGGCGCGCGGCCGGGGCAGGTGGCGCTGGACGTGATGACCGGGACGGGCGGCGTGGCGCTGGCCCTGACCGGGCAGGTGAGGGCTGGGCAGGTGAGGGCCGGTCAGGGGGGCGCGGGCGGGTCTGTGGTGGGCCTGGACCTGTCGGCGGGCATGGTGGAGGTCGCGCGGCGGCGCGTGCCGGGCGCGCAGTTCGTGGTGGGGGACGCGGCGCACCTGCCCTTCCCGGACGGATCGTTCGACGTGGTGGTGTGCGCGTCGGGGCTGTTCTTCGTGCCGGACATGGGCGCGGCGCTGCGCGAGTGGCGGCGGGTGGTGCGGCCGGGCGGGTCGGTGGTGTTCTCGTCGTTCGGGCGGCGCCTGCTGGGCGACCTGCCGGGGTTGTGGCGGGCGCGGCTGGAGTCGCACGGGGTCACGCCGGGGTTCCCGCCGCTGGGCCGCATTCCCACGCCGGAGGCCGCGCGGGACCTGCTGCTGGGGGCGGGCCTGCGGGACGTGCAGGTGGACCGCACGGACCTGCCGTACACCCTGGCGTGCGTGGGGGACCGCTGGGACGAGATCGCGGCGGGCCTGGAGGGGCAGCCGCTGGCGGGCTTCGCGCCTTCCGTGCGGGCGCAGATCGCGGCGCAGCACTGCGGGCTGGACCTCGCGCCGCTGTTCCTGCGGGGGCCGCTGACCGTGCCGCTGCCGGTGATCGTGGCACGCGGCGTGCGGCCCGAATGACCCCCAGGGGCGCGGCGACTTTCGGAGGATGAACCGCTGGCCTTCCGGGGCGTACTGTGGGGCATGACCAGACCGGAAGATGATGGCAAGGGCACGCCGGGAAACGCGCCGTCGTGGGTGGATGAAGTGCTGGGCCGCGCCGGCACGAGCGGGCCGGACGACGGGCGCCCCCAGGACCTGCGGATTCCCACGGCCACCCCGGCCCCGACCGTCTCGCCGTCCCTGACGAAACCGGCGACGCCCCAGCCGGACCTGGGGGCGCGGCCCATCACGCCGCCCGCCTCGAACCTGGACCGCTTCGGGGAACCGGCGCGACCACAGGCCCCGCAACCGCTGGGCCGCGCGGACGTCGCGCAGAAGAAACTGATCGCGGGGCTGCTGGGCATCTTCCTGGGCAGCCTGGGCGTGCACAAGTTCTACCTGGGGAACACCACGCCCGGCGCGATCATGCTGGGCGTGAACGTGGGCGTGTGGATCGTGGCGTTCGTGCTGGGCCTGCTGACGCTGGGCTTCGGGCTGGTCATCACGTTGCCGCTGGCCGCGCTGGTCAGCAGCGCCGTGGGCCTGCTGGGACTGGTCGAGGGCATCATCTACCTGACCAGGAGTGACGCGGACTTCGAACGCGAGTACATCGTGGGCCAGAAAGCCTGGCTGTAAGCGGCCACCCCTCCCCCCAGCTGACCGGTTCATGAAGCGGTTCGGGGTGGGGTTGTGGGATTCATGTCAACGCGGGAGTGAAACACTGGAGGCATGAACGTCCGCACCTCCCCCTTCCTGCCAGCCTACTGGTGGTGGGGAGGAGTGTGCCTGACGGCCGGACTGTGCGGAACGGTTCTCACGCTGCTGCTGACGGACCAGCCCGGCCCGGTCCTGCTGTTCTCGGGACTGATGCGGGCGGCGGCGCTGCTGCTGCTGGCCCTGGCCGCCGTCCGCGCCCCGCCGGACCTGCGGGGCGTGTTCCGCCGCCTGCTGGCCGCCACGCTGATGTACGTGGCGGGCGAGGCCGCCTTCGTGCTGACCTCGTCGTCCATGGCCGTCTCGACAGGAGAGCCGGGGCTGCCGGACCTGCTGTACCTGGCGTTCTACCCGCTGGTCCTGTGGGCACTCCAGTCCCTGCGGGGCGGGCGTCCGCTGCCGCTGATGTCACGCCTGAACATCCTGGCGACCACCCTGACCATCGTGTTGCCGCTGTACGTCGTGCTGGTGCAGGCCTCGCCGGAGCAGCGGCAGCTGGCGTGGTGGACGGGCGCGCTGTACCCGGCGCTGGACGCCTGGGTCCTGAGTACGCTGCTGGCCCTGCTGTTCACCCGCCGCCGCCTGCCCCTGATCGTCCTGCCACTCGTCACGGGCGTCCTGCTGATCGTGGTGGGCGACATGGCGTACGTGATCCTGAGCGCCCGCGGGCAGTACTCGCCCCTGCATCCCGTCACGGCGCTGTGGACGGCCGCCATGGGCGCCTTCGGCCTGTCGGCCCTGCGGGCCCTGACCCTCACCACCGACCCGGAATGGAACCGGCCCGCCTGGGTACCGGCACTGGTGCAGGCCGGACCGTACGTGGCGCTGGGAGTCGCGACCCTCACCTGGGCGCTGATCTCGCATGGGGAAGCGGTGGAGAACGTGACCTTCGGCGGCATCATGGCCCTCACGGCGCTGCTGCTGGCCCGGCAGGAACTGCTGGGGGTCCGCCAGCGCCGCCTGACCACCCGGCTGCGCAGCACCGCGCAGGCCCTTCAGGGCAGCCGCCGGGACCTGTGGCGGCAACTGCACACCGACGACCTGACCGGCCTGCCCAACCGCCGCGCGTGCCTGGACCGCCTGGACAGCTGGCTGACGCAGAATCCCGCCAGAACCGACGTGGGCGTGCTGTTCCTGGACCTGGACGGGTTCAAGAACGTGAACGACGGGTACGGGCACGCCGCCGGTGACGAGGTGCTGCGCACGGTCGGATACCGCCTGACGGAACTGGCCGGGCAGGAACCCGACCTGCTGCCCGCCCGCCTGAGCGGCGACGAGTTCGCGCTGGTGTTCCTGGGCACCCCCGAGCGTGGCGAGGCGCTGGCCGGGCAGATCGCGGCGCTGATCGCGCGGCCCATCACCCTGCCGGACGGGCAGACCCTCACGACCGCCGGATCGCTGGGGCAGATGCACAGCGCCCTGACGGCCGGCGTGACCACCAGCGCCCTGCTGTCCGGCGCGGATCACGCCATGTACCGCGTGAAACGCGACCGTAAGGCGCAGCGGCCCGTCCCGCACGCCCCCACCCTGTTCGACTGATCCGGATTCCAGCCGGACGGAAGCCGGACGAACGGGGTTACAGCGCCTGCTCGATGTCCGCTTTCAGGTCGGTCAGGGCCTCGACGCCCACGCTCATGCGGATGGTGAGCGGCGTGACCCCGGCGGCGTGGCGGGCCGCCTCGGGCACGCGGGCGTGCGTGGTCGTCCAGGGGTGCACGACCAGGGTGCGCACGTCCCCCAGGTTCGGGGCGATGCGCAGCACCCGCACACGTGACAGGAACGCGCTGGGGTCCGGAACCTCGAAGGTCAGGACCGCGCCCTGCCCGCCGCGCAGGTACGTCTGGGCGAGGTGGTGGTGCGGGTGGCTGGGCAGGCCGGGGTAACTGACCTTCCCGACGCGCGGGTGCGCCTCGAGCCACTGCGCGAGGCCCAGCGCGGTCGCGCTCTCGCGTTCCAGTCGCAGGGCGAGGGTTTCGAGGCCCTGCGCGATCAGGAACGCGCTGTGCGGGGCCAGCGTCATGCCCAGCTGGTGCGCGCCGAACCAGCGTTGCCGCCACGCGAGGGCCGCGTCGCCGCGCACGTTCAGGATGCTCTGCTCGCCGCCGTCCGTGTAGATGGGATTGCGGGTCAGGTCGTGCCCGGTGCCGACCGTGACGGCCCCGCCCAGCACGCTGCCGTGCCCGCCCGCCCACTTGGTCAGGGACTGACTGACGATGTCCGCGCCGTGCGCGAGCGGCCGGGCCAGGAAGCCCACGCCGCCGCAGGTGTTGTCGATGGCCAGCAGCGCCCCGTGCGCGTGCGCGATGTCCGCGAAAGCACGGATGTCCGCGATGTCCCCGGCGGGGTTGCTGATCATCTCGGCCCACACGAGGCGGGTGTTGGGTTGCATGGCGGCCCGCACGGCGTCCGGGGTGTTCTCGACCAGCGTGGCCGTGATGCCCATCAGCGGCAAGATGTTACCCAGCATCCCGGTCGTCCCGCCGAACAGACTGGACGCCGACACCACGTGATCGCCCGCGCGACACACGCTGAGAATCGCGGTCAGGGTGGCCGCCTGCCCGCTCGCCACGGCCACGGTGGCCGCGCCGCCCTCCAGGGTGGTCAGGCGGTCTTCGAGCGCCCGCACGGTCGGGTTCTGAAGGCGGGCGTAACTGAGGCCCGTGTTGTACTGAAATTCGCTCTGCGCTTCTTCCAGCGTGTCGAACTGGAACGCGGCGGCCGCATGGATCGGGAAGCCGATGGTCTGCCCCAGCCCGCGCGGAATGCTGCTCTGCACGGCAGTCGTCTCGTAACTCCAGGGTTCGGCGGGGTGGGCGTCCGGGCGGGGCGTGTCGGTCATGCCCTCACGCTACGCCGCGCGCCGCGCTAGGGTGCCGGGCATGTCCGGCCCACCCGACCCCTTCACCACCCTCCCGGCCCGCCCGGCCGCCACGCTGTCCGTGGGCGTCAGCGTCCTCGTGCAGGACGAGCACGGGCGCGTGCTGCTGCAACGGCGCGGCGACGACGGCCGGTGGGGCACGCCCGGCGGGCACCTGAACCCCGGCGAGAGTTTCCTGCAGGCCGCGCAGCGCGAACTGTTCGAGGAGACCGGCCTGATCTGCCCGGACCTGCACCTGCTGCCCCTCCCGGACGCCCTGATCGACGGCCCCGCCTTCCGCATCAGCACGCCGCGCGGCGACCGCTATCAGGTGGGCCTGCGCACGCGCGGCACCCTCAGCGCCGCCGCGCTGGACCTCGCCGCGCCCGACGACAGCGGCGAAACACTGGCCCTCGCGTGGTTCCCGCTGACCGACCTGCCGCCCCTGAGCGGCGCGATCAATGTCGCCAGCCTGAACCTGCTGCGCCGCGAGCAGGGCCTGCCAGAACTGCCCCAGCCCCCGGCCTAGACGCGACTGGTGGGAGGGGTGCGTCATATCAGCACGACAGCTTTCTGAACACTCCCTAAGCTGAGCATGTGAAACGTTCCCTTGCCCTGCTGACTGTCGGCGCCCTGCTGCTCGCCTCCTGCGACCGCACCACTCCCACCCCCACCGATCCCGCCCAGAAGGAACCCGCCGCCCCTGTCGTGGGCCAGAGCCTGGAAGTACAGGACGTGGCCGGCACCGCCCAGAGCGCCGCCAAACAGATGGCCGCCATGACCGACCCGAACAACCCGGACCTGGACCCCGACCTGAAAACACTGCTGGGTCTGTTCAATGTGGGCGGCGCGCCCGTCCGCCCGAACAGCCTGGACCTGAGCGGCGCCGCCTCGTTCGGCAAGAGCTTCGTGCAGGGCATCGGCGGGAAGGGGCGCGTCACCACGCAGGCCCTGACGACCGTGCAGGAAGCCCTGCCCACCGGCACCCGCACCATCAACCGTGACGGGACGATCTCGGAAACCACCACGCCCACCGACGGGTACGTGCTGGTGGACGCCCGCTCTGACCTGCGCATTCAAGCCCAGTGGAAGGTCGGCGGCGCCGCGACCGTCTGGGTGAACAACGGCTACCGGTACGATTACCGCACCGGGCAGAGCGTGATGGTGCAGCAGGAAGTGCCCACCAATGCGACCGGCAGCGTCACCGCCTCCGGCAAGACCGTGGCGGGCCTGAAGTTCAACATGACGCCCGGCGACTGCCTGAACACCGTCGGCCCCACCGCACTGACCCTGAGCGGCTGGGCGGGCCGCGAGGCGAACGCCCCCGTCAAACTGGACCTGGCATACGCCTGGACCGAGAAGGACGTGCTGCTCAGCGGCTCGGCGCAGTACGCGACCACCAAAGAGAAGGTGGCGGCCAGCATGAAACTGAACGTGACCGGCACCACCCGCAACCGCTGCGGCGACGCGTTCGCGTTCACGCCCACCCGCGCCGACCTGACCGGCACGCTGGACATCCCCAGCCACAAGACCGAACTGAACGTGTACCTGCGCGACCTGAGCAACCTGGAATTCAGCGCCCAGGCCATGAACGCCCCCAACGCCCTGGACCGGATCGGCGGGACCGTGAACGCCGCCCTGACCTTCAACGGCAAGGCCGTCGTGACCGCCTTCGGCCCGCTGGCCGACGGGAACGACATGGACCTGCAGCCGGGCGATCAGGTGAAGTTCCGCTACGTGAAGAGCGGCAAACTGGTCGAAGCGGACTTCCGCACCGCCGAGAAGGACCTGCAGGAACTCGCCAACCCGCGCCGCTGAACCGGCCAGATCACCACTCAGTCGTAGGAGGTACTGGAGACACCTGCACGGAAGAGTGAGGCAGTTGACGCGCTGCACCGCCGCATCTACAGGGACAGAGCATCACAGGGGGTTTAATGAACGACGACAATTTTTCACTACGTAAAGTTTCCACAGAAGAAATCACTTCCGTACCGTCTACTGAACTGATTTCTGCTCCCAGCACTGAGATCACCTCACCAGCTTCCAGCACTGCTCCGGCAGCAGGAAGTGAAATCGGTGCTGTGCCGTCGTCATTCTCCCCTCAACGTGCCCAGACAGATCCCCAGGCTGCTCTGCGCGCCCGCATCGAAGCTGAAGAACTGGCCAAATTTCAGGAAGAGCAGATGCGCGCCGAGATTCGTATGCGTATGACTGGGCAGCAGGCGCCCGCTACGCCCGCGCCAGTTATCGTCAACATCACCAACACGAGCAGTAGTGTCTCAACTGCCACGGCGAATGTGGCGGCTGTCAGCAATGTTCGTCAGCATCCTTCAACAATTATCCGCCTCCTGTACTTCCTCTTCATCGGTTGGTGGGCTGGTTTCATCTGGGTGGGCGTGGCGCTTCTGCTGTGTATCAGCGTGATCGGGCTTCCCATTGGCCTGCTGATGCTCAGCCGCGCTCTGGATTCCTTCATCCTGTAGTCCAGAAAATGGCGGTCGTCAGAAGCTGCTGCGCGTACCGGCGCAACGTGCCGATGCCACCAAAGGGAACAGTCACTTCTATCTCCTGATATCAGGCCGGGGCGGGTGCTCCGGCCTGCGCCTTTCCGGGTTGCCCTGTCTGCGGCCGCGCCGGTGTGGGCGGTGAGGTAGCGTGGTTCATGCGGATCGAGGACATGAACTGGGCCATGGTGGCCGAGACGCTGCGCACCGAGGACCGTTGCGTGCTGCCGCTGGGCTGCACCGAGCAGCACGCGACCCTGAGTCTGGCGACCGACACGCGCCTCGCCGCGCGGGTGGCGGCCGAGGCCGCTGACGGGCTGGGCGTGCCGGTATTCCCGGCGCTGCCGTACGGGGTGACGCCGTCGTTCACGGCGTACCCGGGCACCGTGAGTCTGCGGGTGGGCACGTACCTGGCGTTGCTGGACGACCTGCTGTCCGGCCTGCACGCCCAGGGGTTCCGGCGGATTCTGATCGTGAACGGGCATGGGGGGAACTCGCCGGGGCAGGGGTGGCTGGGGGAGTGGCTGGCGCGGCATCCGGACGCGCGGGTGCAGTGGCATAACTGGTGGAACGCGCCGCGCACCTGGGCGGCCGTGCAGGCGACCGACGAACTGGCGAGTCACGCGAGCTGGATGGAGAACTTCCCCTGGACGCGCCTGGAGGGCGTGGCGGCCCCCGAGGAGCGCAAACCCATGGTGGACGTGGCGGCCCTGCGGCAACTGCCGCCCGCGCTGGTGCGGGAGCGGCTGGGCGACGGGAATTACGGCGGGCTGCACCGCCGCCCGGACCGGGAGATGCAGCGCATCTGGCAGGAGGCCGTCGCGGAGACGCGCGCCCTGCTTCAGGGAGGCTGGGCGTGACCCTGATGCAACTGCGGGCCGTGTGGGGCAACCGTCCCCTGATGGCGGCGTCGGCGGGCGCGTTGATTCAGGACGAGCACGGGCGGGTGCTCCTGCAACGCCGGGGTGATGACGGCCTGTGGGGCGAACCGGGCGGCGCGCTGGAACCCGGCGAGAGCTTCCTGACCGGCGCGCGACGCGAACTGTTCGAGGAGACCGGCCTGGACTGCCCGAACCTGACGCTGCTGCCGCTGCCCGAGGGGCTTCAGGACGGCCCGGAGCTGTTCCACCGCTACCCGAACGGGCACGAGATCTACATCATCGGGATGCGCGCGCACGGCACCCTGAACGCCGCCGCGCTGAAGCACGCCGCGCCGGACGACAGCGGCGAGACGCTGGAACTCCAGTGGTTCCCGCTGGACGCCCTGCCGGACCTCAGCAACAACGCCAACCGCGCCAGCATGAACGTCCTGCGTGCCCGCGCGGGCCTCCCGCCCATGCCCCTGGCCCCCACGCCACCCGCGCCGCCGGTCGGGAACTTCCTGATGGACTTACGGCGCGTGATCGGCCCGCGCCCCTGGTTCGCGCCCGGCTCGAACGTCCTCATCACCGACGACCAGGGGCGCCTCCTGCTGCTGCGGCACGGGCACACCCGCCTGTGGACGCTCCCCGGCGGCAGCCTGGAACCCGGCGAGACCTTCGCCCAGACCGCCGCGCGGGAACTGTTCGAGGAGACCGGCCTGCACGCCGCCCACCTGAAACCGCTGCGCATGTTCGCCGGACCCGAGTACCGCTTCACGTACCCCAACGGACACGTCGTGGACTTCGTGTCGGTCCTGTACCGCGCCCACGGCGTCACCGGCACCCTCACCCCCCAGCCCGGCGAGGTGCTGGAGGTCGGCTGGTTCAGCCGGGATGACCTTCCCCCCGAGGAGGAACTGAGCGGCGAACTGATCCGCGCGAACCTCCGCTGGTGGCGCACGCACGGCTGACCCGACTCAGCGGGCAGCCCCTTATTCAGCCTGCCCGGTCAGGAACGCGCGGAGTTCCCGCATGAGGGCGTGCAGCGCGCCCAGCGTGCCGACCACGTCCCCCTCGACCTGAAGGCCGTGATTCACGCCGTCCAGTACGAGCACCCGCACGCCCGCGCCGGTCAGTTCCGTGATCCACTCGGGGCGGTAGTGGCCGTCCTGAGTGCCGATCACGACCAGCGAGGTCGCCGCGTGCGCCGCGATGGCCGCGCGGACCTCCGGGCGTTCCAGCAGCGGCGTGAGCCACACCAGCCGCGCACCGGGCGGCACCGCTCCCCCCTGCAGCAGCAGGGTCAGGCCCAGCGTCCCGATGGATTTCGCCACCACACAAGCACCCCCCGGTTCCGGCAGGATCGCGTGGCAGGCGGCCCGCACGTCCTCCCGCAGCCAGGCCAATTGCTCCTCCGGCGGGGCGTCCATGAACGCCGGGACGTTCCAGCGGGTGTCGAGTGCCAGCGTGTCGAACCCCAGTTCATCCAGCAGAAGAGCCGGGTACAGCAGGCCCGGCTGCCGCGCCCCGTACCCCAGCCCCGGCAGCAGCAGCGCCGCCCCCACCGCCTCGCCCGGCGGGTGTCGGTTCACCATGCAGGGCAGCGCCTCGCCCCGGAAGCCGCGCACATCTGCCGTCACTGTCTCGGAAGTCATGCCCGAGCCTACCCGCCCCCACCCGGCGCCGCTGCTGCACCTGCACGGAAAGGAGGCCAGAGCACATGACCCTGGCCTCTTTCTGCCTCCCCTTTGAGGGGAGGTGCCCCGGAGGGGCGGACTCGAAGAGCTGCCCCGCAGAGGGGTTACTTCTCGCGGATATTCCAGCCCTGCGCGCGGACGGCGGTCATCAGGGCGTCCATGACGGGGTCCACCTCGGCGTCGGTGAGGGTCCTATCCCCGCGGAAGACGAGGCGCACGGCGACGGAACGGTTGCCCGCGCCGATCTGCTCGCCGGTGAACACGTCGAAGGGTTCCACGCTTTCGAGCAGGGTGCCGCCGTGTTCGCGCAGCAGGGCGGCGATCTCGCCGTAGCTGACGCCGGTGGGGGTGATGACGGCGAGGTCACGCCACGCGGCGGGGGCGCGGCTGGGGTCGCGGAACGCCCACTCGCGGCCCGGCAGGGGCAGCGCGGCTTCCATGAGGAAGGTGTCGCCCTTGAGGCCGAACGCCTGGGCGATCTCGGGGTGCAGCGCGCCGAGCCAGCCGACGCTCTGCCCGTTCCAGATGACCTCGCCCGCGATGCCGGGGTGCAGGGCTTGTGGGGCGTCCTTACGGTGCCCCGACAACACTTCCAGTTGATTCGCGACGCTTGTACCACCCATCTGGCGCAGTTCGAAGCTGGCGCCCAGGGTGCCCGCCAGCGATTCGACGAGGCCCTTGAACGCCCGGAAGTCCCCGGCGACGCCCGCCTGATCGGTGCGGGGTGCCAGCGGTCCGCGCATCAGGAGGCCGACGCGTTCGGTCTCGCCGCTGGCGGGGAAGATGCGGCCCATCTCGAAGATCAGCACGCGGTCGCCTTTCGCGTGGGCCTGCGCGGCCTTCACGAGGCTGGGGTACAGCGCGGTGCGCAGCCCGGTGCGGTCGGCGGTCAGGGGGTTGCGCAGGCGCACGCCGGGCCGCTCGGTGCGGGCCTTCCCGGCTTCCTCGTCGCTGGTGAAGGTGTACGTGACGACCTCCTGCGCGCCCAGTCCGGCCAGGGTGCGGCGCAGGGTCGCGCGGGCCACGCCGGGCTTCTCCGCGCCGATGTTGCTTTCATGCACGCGCAGGGTGGGGAGGCTCTCGGGGAGATGCACGAAGCCGTGCAGGCGCGCGACCTCCTCGGCGAGGTCCTGCCAGATGGCCATGTCCACCCGCCACGAAGGTGGCAGGGCGCTCAGGGTATCCCCCTCCCCTTCCACGACGCAGCCCAGGCGGGTGAGGATGCCGCGCATCTCGTCGGTGTCCACGGGCATGCCCAGCAGCGCGCGGATCTGCTCGCCCGTCGCCTCGATCCGGCCGGGGATCTCGGGGTCGCCCACGACGGTCGCGCCGGGGTGCACCTGCCCGCCCGCGTCGCCCAGCAGGCCCACCAAGCGGGCCGCCGCGCGTTCGGGCAGCAGGGGGTCCACGCCGCGCTCGTAGCGGTACACGGCGTCGGTCTTGAGGCCCAGGCGGGTGCTCGTGCGGCGCAGCAGCACCGGGTCGAAGTGCGCGACCTCGACCACCACGTCCGTCGTGTCGGCCCGCACGTGCCCGTGGTCGCCACCCATGATGCCCGCGATGCCCAGCACCGTATCCCCCACTTTGGGCTGCTTTGCGGTCTCGAACGCCTCCGCGACGGTGGACACCTCGGGCTGCGCGCCGTCGAGGATCAGCAGGTCCTCCGGGCCGACCTCGTGCTCGCCGCCCATCAGGTCCCGCACCCGCTCGCCCTGCCGCAGCCCGAACGCCACGAGAATCTGATCGCCGCGCACGTCCCGCCGGTCGTACAGCGCCGTCGGCTGACCCAGTTCCAGCATCACGTAGTTGCTGGTATCCACGATCAGGTCAATGGAGCGCATGCCGGACAGGGTCACGCGGCGCTGCATCCACAGCGGCGACGGGCCGTTCCGCAGCCCACTGACGGTGCGGGCCACGAAGCGGTCGCAGCCGAAGCGCAGCTTCTGCGTCGGGTCCCGCTCGATGCGGATGCCCTTGGGCGGCAGGGACACGCGGATCTCGCCCTCCCCCACCGCCTGCGGCCCGGCCGGGGGCTGCACCAGTTCCAGTTTCAGGAACGCCGCCAGATCCCGCGCCAGCCCCAGCGCGCTCAGCACGTCCGCGCGGTTCGGGGTGACCTCCACGTCCAGCACGTGATCCGCCGCCCACAGCTCCCGCATGGGCGTCCCCGGTTTCGCCGTCCCGGCCGGGAACAGCATCAGGCCCGCCGCGCTCTCGCCCAGGCCCAGCTCCTTCGCGCTGGCTGCCATGCCCCACGACTCCACGCCCTGCAAGGCCCGCACGCCGTACGTCATGCCGCCCAGCTCCGTGCCCGGCGACACCAGCGCCAGCATCGTCCCCGCCGGCAGCCCCACCGCGTTCCCCGCACCCGACGCGATGACCTTCTCGCCGTGCTCACCGACATCCAGCGTCAGGCGCGTCAGCTGCGTGCCCGGCATCGCCTCGGCCGCCTTCACCGCCACCAGCAGCACCCCCGCCGGCGGCGCCGGCACCTCCTCCACACCCTCCAGCGGCAGACCCAGCTGCGCGAAAATCGGCTCCAGCTCCGACACGACCGGCAGACCCGGCACCAGTTCCTTCAACCACGAATACGGAATTTTCATTGAGTAACCTCTTGAGTTGGTCGGGGGGTAGGGAACCCCTCACCCCGCCCCTCTCTCCAAGGGAGAGGGAGAAAAACGCTCTGGCTTCAGCTTTCTGTCAGGCCCTCTCCCGTGGGGAGAGGGGTTGGGGTGAGGGGTCCGTGCGCCACCTCGCGCACCAGTTCCCGCGCCCGCTCGGGCACGAGGTTCACGGCGTCGAGCTGCGTGAGGGGCACCCACTGCGGCGAGTACCAGTTCTCGTCGCTGCTGCGGATGGCTTCCGGGCCGTCGCCGAGGCGCATCTCGCCGGACTGCACCTGCGCCCGGAAGTAGTGCTCCAGGTTGCCGATGTTCTCCAGCACGAGGAGTTCGGGGCCGACGGTGACGGTCAGGTTCACTTCCTCCAGTACCTCACGGATGCAGGCCTGTGCGGGCGTCTCGCCGTCCTCGATGCCACCGCCGGGCAACGTGGCGTATGCGCGGCCCGCCTTGCGCCGGAGCATGAGCAGGACTTCGTGATGATCATTGAGGATGATGGCGACGGCGCGGGCTCTCACTCCAGCTCTCCCCGGAACTGCCCGATCACGCGGGGGTCGTTGGCGTAGAAGTAGCGGATGTCGGGGATCTTGTACTTGAGCATGGCGATGCGTTCCGGGCCGAGGCCGAACGCGAAGCCGGTCTTGCCTTCGTACACGCGCTCCTTGCCCTGGGCTTCGCGGAGGTCGTCGACGGCTTTGAAGACGCTGGGGTGGACCATGCCGCACCCGCCGAGTTCGAGCCATTTGCTTTCGCCGCGGGGGTTGTCCCAGTACACGGCGAAGTCGGCGCCGGGTTCCACGAAGGGGTAGTAGCTGGGCTGGAAGCGGACTTTGGCGCCGGGGCCGTAGAGGCCGCGGGCCATTTCGGCGATGGTGCCTTTCAAGTCGGCCATGCTGATGTGGTCGCCCACCACGAGGCCTTCGAGCTGGTGGAACATGCTTTCGTGGGTGGCGTCGGTGGCTTCGTAGCGGTAGACCTTGCCGCGCACGACGATTTTCAGGTCGGGTTCGTGATTGACCATGTAGCGGATCTGCATGGGGCTGGTGTGGGTGCGCAGCAGGCGGCCGTCCTCAAGCCAGAAGGTGTCCTGGAGGTCGCGGGCGGGGTGGTACCAGGGGACGTTGAGGGCTTCGAAGTTGTGGTGTTCGTCTTCGACTTCGGGTCCCTCGACGACCGTGTACCCGAGGCGTTCGTAGATGCCGGTCAGGTCGTCGTAGACGCGGTTGATGGGGTGCAGGCCGCCTGCGGGGAGCGGCAGGCCGGGGAGGGTGACGTCGATGACTTCGCTGGCCAGCTGGGCGTCGAGGGCTTCGCGCTTCAGGGTGGCTTCGCGTTCATCCAGGGCGTCCTGGATGGCCTGCCGGACGGCGTTGATCTCGGCGCCGCGTGCCTTGCGTTCCTCAGGGGGCAGTTTGCCCAGGGAGCCGAGTTCGCGGGTGACGAGGCCGCTCTTGCCGACGTACCTGGTCTTGACGGTCTGGAGCGCTTCGAGGGTGGTGGCCGCCTGGATGGCCTGGATGGCTTCGTGTTGCATGGGTTCTCCTGTGTGGGAATGAACGGTCTGGCCATGAAAAAGCCCCGCCTCACGGGGGTGGGCGGGGTGACTCGCTGCGGCCTGAGGTTCAGGCGAGCGTGACCCCGGAGCGGGTAAACGGCGAAAGTGTACCGGGCCGGGGCGTCATGCCTGTCAGGGTAGCAGGTTTGCGCGGGCGCAGCATCCGGCCGGCGCTGCCCTGCCGCTGTTCTTCTGGCTGGTACGGGCGCTGTCCGTTTCGGTCGGGGCTGGCCGGAACGCCGGGTGGCCGGGTTGGCAGCCGGGCGACTGATGAGCCGGCAGTTCACCGGGCCTTCATGTTCCCGGTCCGGGCCGCCCAGGGGGTGCCCGGTCCTTTTTCGTGCGCCTGGACGCATGCGACCATGACAGCATGATGTCATTACTGCGCGGCAGGTCTTCTTTTGAATTCGGATTACGGCGACTGATGTGGAACGGGCAGGGTCAGGATGGGTGAAGTTCACACCGAGCTGTTCCTGCTGGCTGTCGGGGTGATGCTGCTGGTCAGTCTGCTGGTCAACCGGCTGGGAGGCCGCCTGGGCATTCCGGGGCTGCTGCTGTTCCTGGGCGTGGGCATGCTGGCCGGGTCGGACGGGCTGGGCATTCAGTTTCAGGATTACCGGCTGGCTCAGGCGCTGGGTACGCTGGCCCTGTGCTTCATCCTGTTTCAGGGGGGGCTGGACACCAACTGGGCCAAGACGCGGCCGGTGGTGCGCCGGGGCCTGAGTCTGGCGACGGTGGGGGTGCTGGTCACGGCGGGCGTGATGGCGGCGTTCGCGCACTACGCGTTCGGGTTTCCGTGGCTGGCGGCGTGGCTGCTGGGCGCGATCGTCAGCAGCACGGACGCCAGCGCGGTGTTCAGCGTCCTCAAGGAGCGGCAGCTGGGCCTGAAGGGTGACGTGGCGCCGCTGCTGGAGTTCGAGTCGGGCGGGAACGACCCGATGGCGGTCTTCCTGACGGTCGGCATTCTGGAACTGATGGCGAATCCGGAACTGGGCGTGCTGAGCATCGTGCCGCTGTTCGTCAAGCAGATGCTGATCGGGGCGGTGTTCGGGGTCGTGCTGGGCCGCGCGGGTCTGTGGATCCTGAACCGCCTGCAGTTGCAGTTCGAGGGTCTGTACTCGGTGCTCAGTCTGGCGCTGGCCCTGACGATCTTCGCGGGGACGGCGGTGGCGGGCGGCAGCGGGTTCCTGGCGATCTACATCGCCGGAGTGATC
Organism: Deinococcus sp. LM3; assembly: GCF_002017875.1. NCBI lineage: Bacteria > Thermotogati > Deinococcota > Deinococci > Deinococcales > Deinococcaceae > Deinococcus > Deinococcus sp. LM3. The sequence continues at coordinate 1,144,533 of NZ_MUFV01000001.1, forward strand.
ATCGGGAACGCCGAGTTCATTCACCGGCGCAGCCTGCTGTCGTTTCATGACGGGCTGTCGTGGCTGATGCAGGTGGCGATGTTCCTGACGCTGGGCCTGGTCGTGAACCCGCACGAGCTGCTGCCCACGGCGGGACTGGCGCTGGCGTGCGCGCTGGTGCTGGTGTTCGTGGCGCGGCCCCTGAGCGTGTACCTGAGTCTGGCGCGCGCGAAGATGCCGCTGAACGAGAAGAGCATGGTGGCGTGGGTGGGGTTGCGCGGCGCGGTGCCGATCGTCCTGGCGACCTTTCCGCTGCTGGCCGGGGTGGAGCAGGCGAACACGCTGTTCAACATCGTGTTCTTCATCGTGCTGACCAGCGTGCTGCTGCAGGGAACGACGCTGACGCTGGTGGCGCGCTTCCTGCGGGTGCGTGAGGCGCTGCCCGAGGTGACGCAGTACCCGATCACTTACACGCCGACCGGGCACAACAAGAACGAGATGGTCGAGGTGGAGGTCCGGGCGGGCAGCGCCGCCGTGGGGCAGCGCATCATGGACCTGAGGCTGCCGCCCGAGGCGCTCGTGATCCTGGTTCACCGGGCCGGGGAGTTCCTGATTCCGAAGGGCGCGACCGAACTGCTCGCCGGGGACAGCCTGCTGGTGCTGGCCGGCGAGACCGAGCTGCGGGAAGTGGAAGGCAAGCTGCACCGCCCGGCCGGGACCGTATAGCTGCCCCTTGCGGCCGTAATACGGATTCCGTTTGTTTCGCTGACAATCCGGAACTTCACCGGATTGCCGGCTCCACGTCCGGAACCCGTTTTGCTCCTACTCGCGTCCGCTCGGATTGAACGGTCTTTGCAGCCCATTCAATCGGAGTCCGTATAAGGTGGGCGGCGGGGCGTTCATGATGTCCCCGTAAGACTTTGGCGAGGGCGTGGGGCGCAGGCTGGGAAACATGATCCTGCCCGCGCCCCGTTCCGTGCCCAGGGGCACCGGTCTGGCGGCGCTGGGCCTGGGGGCCGGGTACCTGCTGCACCTGATGCACCTGCTCGGCTGGACGTCCGGCTCGCCGGAGTGGGCGCTGGGGCCGTACCTGCTGGTCTTCCTGGGGTCGGCGGCGCTGATCTGGTCGCTCGCGGCCCGCACGGAAGCGCCGGGCGCGTGGCGGTGGGTGGCGGCCGGGACGTTCTGCTGGGGCGTCGGGAACGCGCTGTACACGCTGGGGAACGTGCAGGCGGGCGTGCTGGGGTTCACGGACCCGTGGTTCCTGGCGTTGCCGGCCTGCATGCTGCTGGCCTTCCGGCTGTTCGAGCGGCGCTGGCCGTCGCTGCCGTCGCGGGAAGCGCGGCTGGACGTGGCGGCGCAGGTCATGGCGGCCGGGGCGTACCTGTGGTTTTTCGTGCTGGCCGAGCAGATGCAGAGCGCCGGGCCGTCGCTGCTGTCGAATCTCGTGGCGGCGCTGTACCCGCTGTCGGATCTGGTGCTGCTGAGCCTGCTGCTGGCGCAGACGTGGCGCGGCCCGGACGGCGCGCCGCGCGGCATGGGGTTCCTCGCGGCGGGCATGGTGCTGTTCGTGGTGGCGGACACCGGGTACACCATCCTGGCGCTGCGGGACGCGTACGAGGGCCACATGTGGCCGGACGCGCTGTGGCCGCTGGCGGCGCTGCTGTTCGCGGCGGGGGCGTGGCAGGCGGGGCGGGTGCGCCCATTGACGGTCGGCGCCGCGCCGCGCCGTCCGCGTTCCCTGTGGTACGGGCCGCTCGCGCCGTACTCGGCGCTGCTGGCCGGGTTCATGCTGCTGGGCGCGGTGCGACTGCCGCTGGAAGCGCGGGGGGCGCTGTACGCGACGTTCTTCGCGGCGATCTTCGTGGCGGCACGACAGACGCTGACGCTGCGCCAGCTGGAGGACAGCCGCGCACGACTGGAATTCCAGTCGCGGCACGACGCGCTGACCGGCCTGGGGAACCGCCGGCAACTGCACCTGACGCTGGACAGATGTGGGAGCAACGCGGCGGGAACGGGGCTGCTGGTCGTGGACCTCGACGACTTCCGTTTCGTGAACGAGGCGCTCGGGCACCGCGCCGGGGACGCCTTCCTGCAACGCACGGCCGCCACGCTGCGGGGTCAGGCCGCCGCCCTGAACGGCGAGTGCTTTCACCTGAGCGCCGACGAGTTCGTGGTGATCGTCCCGGCCACCCGCGAGGAGCAGGTGCGCGCGGCGGGCGAGGCGCTGCGGCGCGCCCTGCGGGAGCCGGTCACGCTCGAGGGGCAGGTGCTGAACATCACGGCGTCGGTGGGCGCGGCGCTCAGACCGGCGGACGGTCTGCTGGACGGGGCGGCGCTGCTGCGCCGCGCGGACCTCGCCATGAAGGAGGTCAAACGCAGCGGCGGCAACGGACTGCGGCTGTTCGACCCGCTGCGCGACGACGCGGCCGCCTCGCGGCGGGTCATGATCGAGACGCGCCTGCGCGGCGCCGCCGAACGCGGGGAACTGCAACTGCACTACCAGCCGCAGCTGGAACGCGGCGGGCAGCGCGTGCATTTCGAGGCGCTGCTGCGCTGGCAGGACGCGCAACTGGGCGCGGTCTCCCCGGCCGAGTTCGTGCCGGTCGCGGAGAGCGCGGGCCTGATGGTCAGCCTGGACCGCTGGGTGATCGCGCAGGCGTGCCGGCAGCTGGCCGGGTGGCGGGCGGCGGGACGGCCGTGGCAGGTGGCGGTGAACATCAGTCCGCCGAACCTGGTCCGGCCGGATTTCTTGCCGTTCCTGCTGCGGACCCTGCGGGAGCACGGGCTGCCGCCCGCCGCGCTGGGCCTGGAAGTCACCGAGCGTCTGCTGGTCGAGAACGAGGCGGAGGCGCGGCAGACCCTTCAGGCCCTGATGGACCTGGGCATCGAGGTGGCCGTGGATGACTTCGGGGTGGGGCAGTCGTCGCTGTCGTCGCTGCTGCGCCTGCCGATCAGCGTGCTGAAGGTGGACCGGGCGTTCGTGACGGAACTCACGGGGGACCGCGCGGACGGTCAGGCGGCGTTCAAGGTGGTGCAGGCGGTCGTGGGCCTGGGCCGCGCCCTGAACCTGCGGGTGGTGGCCGAGGGCGTGGAAACCCCGGAGCAGGCGCAGCTGCTGTGGGAACTCGGCGTGGACGCCCTGCAGGGGTACTGGATCGGGCGGGCCGCGCCTCCGGAGACCCTGAGCGAACAGCCGGGCGGGCCGGCGGGCGCAGCGGCTCGGCCCGCACCCGGCCTTGTCTGACCTGCAAAGACACGGGGGACACCGGGCGGCGGCGCCGGTGTTACCGTGAGGTCATGACGACCACCGCCGAGAAATCTGCCGCCCGTGACACGGCACTCTTCGACCTGATCACCCAGGAGGCCGAGCGTCAGCAGCGCGGCCTGGAGCTGATCGCTTCCGAGAACTTCACCTCGGCGGCGGTGCGTGAGGCGCAGGGCAGCATCGTGACGAACAAGTACGCCGAAGGGTACCCCGGCAAACGCTGGTACGGCGGGTGCGAGGTCGTGGACCGCATCGAGCAGCTGGCCATCGACCGCCTGAAGGAACTGTTCGGCGCGGCGTGGGCGAACGTGCAGCCGCACTCCGGCAGCAGCGCGAACCTCGCGGTGTACAACGCGCTGATCCAGCCGGGCGACACGGTGCTGGGCATGGATCTGAGCCACGGCGGGCACCTGACGCACGGCAACCCCGTGAACTTCTCGGGCCTGCGCTACCGCATCGTGAGCTACAAGGTGAACCCCGAGACCGAACTGATCGACATGGAGGAGGTGCGCCGACTGGCACACGAGCACCAGCCGAAGATGATCATCGCGGGCGCCAGCGCGTACAGCCGCACCATCGACTTCGCGGCGTTCCGTGAGATTGCCGACGAGGTGGGCGCGATCCTGTTCGCGGACGTGGCGCACATCGCGGGCCTGATCGCGGGCGGCGTGCACCCGAACGCGCTGCCGCACGCGCACGTGGTCGCCAGCACCACCCACAAGACCCTGCGCGGCCCGCGCGGCGGCATTATCCTGAGCAACGACCCGGAACTGGGCGCGAAGATCGACCGGGCCGTGTTCCCCGGCTACCAGGGTGGCCCGCTGGAGCACGTGATCGCCGCGAAAGCCGTCGCGTTCGGCGAGGCCCTCACCGACGACTTCAAGGCGTACGCCGCGCAGATCATCCGCAACGCGCAGGCGCTCGCCCAGGCCTTCCAGGACAAAGGGTACCGCGTGGTGTCCGGCGGGACCGACAACCACCTGCTGGTGCTGGACCTGCGCCCCCAGGGCCTCAACGGCACCAAGGCCACACGGCTGCTGGACGCCAACCACATCACGATCAGCAAGAGCACCCTGCCGTACGACACCGAGAAGATCCTGCACGGCGGCGGCATCCGCATCGGCACGCCCGCCGTCACCACGCGCGGCATGGTCGAGAGCGACATGCAGACCGTCGCCGACCTGATCGACCGCGCCCTGAAAGGCGAGGACGTGAAGGCCGAGGTGCACGCCTTCGCCGGTGGCTTCCCGATCCCCTGACCCCGGCCGGACGGTGCGGGCGCTGACGGTCGGAGCGGACCTCAGCGCCCGCACCGCGTTTCCCCCCCCGGCACCATGCACCGGGTCCACCCGACGCGTGTGAAAATTCCGTCAATCGGCGTGCCATAGTGTGAGCATCCATGACTGAACCGCCCCCCCCACAGGTCAGTTACGCTGAACTGACCCTGCGACTCACCCGGCTGGGCCTGAGCGCCCCGGACCTCGGCAGCGCCATGCAGCCCGTCCTGGACGCCCTGATCACCCACACCGCCGCCGCCGGGGCCGGGTACTTCCAGTGGTGGGAATCCGAACAGACCTTCCGCATCCGCGCGTCCAGCGGCCACCACCCCTGGCACGACACGTCCGGCCTGCCCGCCGCCCTGCCGCTCATTCAGGCCCTGCGCGCCGCCGACGGCGTCAACTTCTACACCGACACCCTGACCCACCCGGCCGTGACCGGCTTCGCCGCGCTGGGCATCCACGCCCTGATCGCCGCGCCCATCCACGACCGCCACGGACACCTGATCGGCGCGCTGCTGGCGCACGCGCATACCCCGCACGCCTGGACGGACATCGAATGTGCCCTGACCGGCAGCGTCACCGGCCTGCTGTCCCTGCTGGCCGCCCGCCTGGACGCCGAGGAACGCGAACGCGAAGCGCACGAGAGCGCCCTGCGCACCCTGGGCCTGTTCCTGGAAGCGCGGGACGCCGAAACGCACGGCCACACCGACCGCGTCACGCAACTCGCCGTGCGGCTGGGCCGCGCCCTGCAACTCGACGAATCCAGCCTGTGCGCGCTGCGCTGGGGCGCGTACCTGCACGACATCGGCAAGATCACCCTGCCCGACGAGGTGCTGCGCTGGCCCGGCCCGTTCAGCCCCGCGCAGCGCGAACGCATGCGCGTTCACGTGGAGGAAGGCGTGTCGCTGGCGCAGCAGCTGACGTTCCTGCCGAAACCCGCCCTGGACGTCATCGCCGCGCACCACGAACGCTGGGACGGCAGCGGCTACCCCCTGGGACAGCGCGGCCAGAACATCCCCCTCCCGGCCCGCATCTTCGCCGTGTGCGACGTGTTCGACGCCCTGACCAGCAACCGACCCTACAAGCACGCCTGGACCCCCGACGAGGCCCTGGCCTTCGTGCAGGCCGCCAGCGGCACCCACTTCGACCCGCAGGTCGTGCAGGCCCTCATGAAAGTCCTCGGCCACCACGCCGCGTAAGCAGGCAACATAGCAGGAATATCCCATTCCGCCTGAACACGATCAGGTGGTACGGTAGACCATGCCCCCCGAACAGATCCTGCGCGCCTACGCCGAAGCCGTGTACGCCCGCGACACCCAGGCCCTGCTCGCCCTGTACCACCCGCAGGTCACCGTGTACGACCTGTGGGAACACTGGCTCTACGACGGCCAGCAGCAGTGGCGCGGCATGATCGAAGGCTGGTTCGCCAGCCTCGGCGAGGAGCGCGTGCAGGTCACCTTCGACGACATCCGCACCCACGTCACACCCGACATGGCCCTCGTGCACGCCTTCGCCACCTACGCGGGCCTGAGCGCCACCGGCGAACGCCTGCGCGCCATGAACAACCGCCTCAGCCTGACCCTGGTCCCCGAAGGGAGCGGCTGGCTGATCCTCCACGAACACAGCAGCGCCCCCGCCGACTCCGAAACCGGCAAGGTCAACCTCCAGCGCCCGGCGTGAACGAGGAGGAGCTGAGAGGAACCTCACCCAGCCTTCGTGATTACAACGTGATGGCGCGTAGTCTCAAGGTTCTGAATGACAAATACATCCAAGTTTTCATAGCGTGAGGCAGCAAAATGGCCAGATGGAATTTCAATCTCGCACCTAGGATAGGGCTTTTGCCGATAAGGCTCGGAATGTCATTAAGTGATGCCGGGAGCATACTTGGCCTCAATCCTTCGAGCGTCATCAGCGAAGGCTCAGGAATGAAACGGGCCGTTTACGGCGATATCGTCATTCTCTATGCAGACTACACTGACACCATTTTTAGCATTTCATGCACGCTCTACGGCGATAAGGAAGTGAGCATGAACGGCCATAAAATCATATTCGAGGAATATTGGTCTCCAGATATCAACGAGACGATAGCCTCCCTGGGCAAATATGAAATAATGGAGGGAGTAAGACATTTCCACGATCTCGGAGTCGCGTTTCCAGACAGAATCGATAACGATGATACGAGTGATCAGATTGTCAGCGTCTATCGTCCGCACAAAGGATCATCCTGATTTTGAATCACACTTACTCTGAATCCATGACGCATCAGGAAGGGATAGTGCAGGTGCTGGCCGCCATCCTCAGCCAGCCGCACGAGGTCGTGCAGGCGTTCAGCCGGGGCAATCCGTTCGACAAGCTGCTGCGCAGTTACGACGAGTTCAATGCGCAGGGCCAGCCGCTTTACCGCCACCGCCGAGGCAATTCGCACTACCGCATGTCCCGCGCGGCCTTTGAGTCCGGCCTGTGCGCCTTGCAGCTGTATGGCGAGCACCGCGTGCCGCTGAACATCATCAGGCGGCGACTGCTGGGCACGGGCGGCGACCCGGAGCAGATCCGCGCGATCCTCCGCGCGAACGAGGTCGTGCTGATCACTCCGGACGAGCAGCGGCGCCTGGACGCCTCGGTCGCCAACGGGGGGCTGGCCCTGAGGCAACGGCTGCCGGAGGACGGCAGTGACCGGTTGACCTTCGCGGGCATCGAGATCGCCCTGGAGACCCTGACCCGCTGCCTGTAACGCGAATGGCCGCGCCTCTCCCCTGCCTGGGGCGGCGCGGCCTTCCTGTGCGGGATTTAGCGGGGCAGGACCGAGGTGCCCATCAGGTGCTGGTCGATGGCGCGGGCGGCCTGACGGCCCTCGCGGATGGCCCACACGACGAGGCTCTGGCCGCGCCGCATGTCCCCGGCGGCGAACACGCCTTCCACGTTGGTGTGGTAGCCACCCTCGTCGGTGTGGGCGTGGGCGTTGCCTCGGGCGTCCTTGTCGATGCCGAAGGCGTCGATGACGCTGCCGATGGGGCTGACGAAGCCCATGGCGAGCAGGACGAGGTCGGCCTTGTGGATTTCCTCGCTGCCTTCGATTTCGGTGAGTTTGCCGTCAATCAGTTCCATGCGGACGGTCTTGACGCCCGTGACCTTGCCGCCCTTGCCGATGAATTCCTTGGTGGCGATGGCGAATTCACGCACGGCGCCTTCCTCGTGGCTGGTGCTGGTGCGGAGTTTCATGGGCCAGTAGGGCCACACCAGGGGTTTGTTCTCCTGCTCGGGCGGCTGCGGCATGACCTCGAACTGGGTCACGGATGCGGCGCCGTGGCGGTTGCTGGTGCCCACGCAGTCGCTGCCGGTGTCGCCGCCACCGATCACGATGACGTGCTTGCCGTCGGCGCGCAGCTGTTTCTTCAGTTTGTCGCCGGCGTTCACGCGGTTCTGCTGGGGCAGGAATTCCATGGCGAAGTGAATGCCGTCCAGCTCGCGGCCAGGGGCGGGCAGGTCGCGGGGCTGCTCGGCGCCGCCCGCCAGCAGCACGGCGTCGAACTCGGCTTTCAGTTCGTCGGGCGTGACGGTCTTCCGGCTGAGGTTCGTGACGCGGCTGCCTTCGGGCCACGCGCCCACCAGGACGCCGGTGCGGAACGTGACGCCCTCGGCCTGCATCTGCTCGACGCGGCGGTCGATGTGGTGCTTGTCCATCTTGAAGTCGGGGATGCCATAGCGCATCAGGCCGCCCACGCGGTCGTTCTTCTCGAACACGGTCACGTCGTGCCCGGCGCGCGCGAGCTGCTGCGCGGCGGCCAGTCCGGCGGGCCCGCTGCCGATCACGGCGACCTTCTTGCCGGTCTTCACGGTGGGGGGTTGCGGCGTGACCCAGCCTTCCTGCCAGCCGCGTTCGATGATGCTCAGCTCGATGCTCTTGATGCCCACCGCGTCGCCGCTGATGTTCAGGGTGCAGGCGGCCTCGCAGGGGGCGGGGCAGATGCGGCCCGTGAATTCCGGGAAGTTGTTCGTGGAGTGCAGGGTGTCCAGCGCGCTGCGCCAGTCGTCCTGGTACACGAGGTTGTTGAAGTCCGGGATGATGTTCCCGACGGGGCAGCCGTTGTTGCAGAACGGAATGCCGCAGTCCATGCAGCGGGTCGCCTGGAGTTTCGCGGCGCCGCTGTCGAGCGGAATCAGGAACTCGTGGTAGTGCTTGAGGCGCACGTCGACCGGGGCGTACTGGTCCTTGATGCGCGGCTGGTCGAGAAAACCGGTGATCTTGCTCATGCGTGCTCCGGTGGGGGGACGCGCCCGGCCCGTGTGGGCGGGGCGCGGAAGGGGGTTACTTGGTGAGCGTACCCTGCGCCGCCACGGCGTTGGCGGGCTGCGCGGTCTGCATGCTGGTGGTGTCGGCGGCCTGCACGGTCCCGGCGTTGCTCTCGGCGCGTTCGCGCAGGGCGCGCTGGTACTCCTTCGGGAAGACCTTGACGAAGCGCTTCAGGCTGTTCTCCCAGTCGTCAAGCAGTTCGGAGGCGCGCTGCGAGCCGGTCCACTTGTGGTGGCTTTCCAGCAGGCGGCGCAGGTGCGCCTCGTCGCTCTGGCCCAGGTGCAGGGTGTCCTGGCCCTGCGCGAACTGCTGGTCTTCGGGAAGAAGCGGGAGCAGGTCCACCATGCTGGTGTTGCAGCGTGTGGCGAAGCTGCCGTCCACGTCGTACACGTAGGCGACGCCGCCGCTCATGCCCGCCGCGAAGTTCCGGCCGGTCTGGCCCAGCACGACGACGGTGCCGCCGGTCATGTACTCGCAGCCGTGGTCGCCCACTCCCTCCACGACGGCCTCGGCGCCGCTGAGGCGCACGGCGAAGCGTTCGCCCGCCACGCCCCGGAAGAAGGCCTCGCCGGTGGTCGCGCCGTACAGGACGGTGTTCCCCACGATGATGTTCTCCTCGGCGCGGCCCCGGAACTCGATACTGGGGCGCACGACCACGCGGCCGCCGGACAACCCCTTGCCGGTGTAGTCGTTGGCGTCCCCGATCAGGTACAGGGTGATGCCGGGCGCCAGGAACGCGCCGAAGCTCTGGCCGCCCGTGCCTTCCATCTGGACGAACACGGTGTTGTCGGGCAGTCCGGCCGGGTGACGACGGACCAGTTCACCGGACAGCATCGCGCCCACGGTGCGGTTGACGTTACGGACGTCCTGCAGGAAGTGGACCTTCTCGCCCTTCTCGAAGGCGGGGCGGCACTTCTCGATGAGTTGCAGGTCGAGCGCGCGGTCCAGGCCGTGATCCTGGGTGTGCAGGTGGCGCACGCCGACGTCCCCGGGCACCTCGGGGCGGTAGAAGACGCGGCTGAAGTCCAGGCCCTGCGCCTTCCAGTGCTCGATGCCCTTTTTCGTGTCGAGCAGGTCGGCGCGGCCGATCAGGTCGTCGAAGTGGCGGATGCCGAGGCTGGCCATGAGTTGACGGACCTCTTCGGCCACGAAGAAGAAGAAGTTGATGACGTGCTCGGGTTTGCCCTGGAAGCGGGCGCGCAGCACCGGGTCCTGCGTGGCCACACCCACCGGGCAGGTGTTCAGGTGGCACTTGCGCATCATGATGCAGCCCTGCGCGACCAGCGGCGCGGTGGCGAAACCGAACTCGTCGGCGCCCAGCAGCGCGGCGATCACGACGTCACGGCCGGTCTTGAGCTGCCCGTCGGTCTGCACGCGTACGCGGTCGCGCAGGCGGTTCAGCACCAGGGTCTGCTGCGTCTCCGCGAGGCCCAGTTCCCACGGGGACCCGGCGTGCTTGATGGAGCTCCAGGGGCTCGCCCCCGTGCCGCCGTCGTGCCCGGCGATCACGATGTGGTCGGCCTTGGCCTTCGCCACGCCCGCCGCGATGGTGCCCACGCCGACTTCCGAGACGAGTTTCACGCTGATGTCCGCGCGGGAATTCACGTTCTTCAGGTCGTGGATCAGCTGCGCGAGGTCCTCGATGGAGTAGATGTCGTGGTGCGGGGGCGGGCTGATCAGACCCACACCGGGCACGGAGTGGCGCAGGAAGCCGATGTACTCGCTGACCTTCCCGCCGGGCAGCTGGCCGCCCTCGCCGGGCTTGGCGCCCTGGGCCATCTTGATCTGGATCTGGTCGGCGCTGCTGAGGTAGCCGGTGGTGACGCCGAAGCGGCCCGAGGCGACCTGCTTGATCCTGGAGCGCAGGGAGTCGCCGGGTTCCAGCGGGTAGTCCACCTCGACGCGTTTCTCGCCGCTGCTGCTTTCCCCCAGGATGCTGGCCAGGGTGTGGCCCTCGCCGAGCGTCTCGCCGCGCATCTCGCGTTCGTAGCGGGCGGGATCCTCGCCGCCCTCGCCGGTGTTGCTCTTGCCGCCGATGCGGTTCATGGCGACGGCCAGCGTGGCGTGCGCCTCGGTGCTGATCGAGCCGAGGCTCATGGCGCCCGTGGCGAAGCGTTTAACGATCTCGCTGGCGCTCTCGACCTCTTCCAGCGGGACGGGCGTGACGCCGTCGGTGCGGAACTCGAACAGGCCGCGCAGGGTCATGTGACGCCGGCTCTGGTCGTTGATCAGGCGGGCGTACTCCTCGTAGGTGCTGTACGAACCGCTGCGCACCGAGTGTTGCAGCTTGGCGACCGAGTCCGGCGTCCACATGTGCTCCTCGCCGCGCACGCGCCACGCGTACTCGCCGCCCGCGTCGAGGTTCTGCGCCAGCACGGGGTCGTCGCTGAACGCCGCGCGGTGGTTGCGCAGGGCTTCTTCGGCCACCTCGAACAGGCCGATCCCGCCGACCTGGCTGGGCGTGCCGTAGAAGTACTTGTGCACGAAGTCGGTCTTCAGGCCGACCGCCTCGAACAGCTGCGCGCCGCAGTAACTCATGTACGTGCTGACGCCCATCTTGGACATGATCTTGCTCAGGCCCTTGCCGATGGCCTTGATGTAGTTCGAGATGGCCTTGTGCGCGTCGATGCCGTGCAGGGCGGGCATGCCGGGCACGTCGGTGTGCAGGTTGATCAGGGTCTCGAGCGCCAGGTACGGGTGGATGGCCTCGGCGCCGTAGCCGGCCAGCGCGGCGAAGTGGTGGACCTCGCGGGCGTCGCCGGTCTCGACGACCAGACCGACCTTCATGCGCAGCCCCGCCTTCACGAGGTGGTGGTGGACGCTGCTGAGGGCCAGCAGGCTGGGAATCGCGGCGCGTTCACGGTCCACGCGGCGGTCGCTGATGATGATGATGTTGTGGCCGCTCTCGATGGCGTCCACGGCCCAGGCGTTGATGGTCGCCAGTTTGGCTTCCACGCCGCGCGCGCCCCACTCGGCGGGGTAGGTGATGTCGAGGTCGTAGGCCTTGAACTTGCCGCGGGTGTGTTCCTCGATGTTGCGGACGCGGGCCATGTCGTCGAAGTCCAGGATGGGCTGCTCGACTTCCAGGCGCAGCTGCGGGTTGACGGCGTTGATGTCCAGCAGGTTCGGGCGCGGCCCCACGAACGACACGAGGCTCATGACGACCGACTCGCGGATCGGGTCGATGGGCGGGTTGGTGACCTGCGCGAACAGCTGCCGGAAGTAGTTGAACAGCGGCTTGTTCTTGCCGGACAGCACGGCCAGCGGGCTGTCGTTGCCCATGCTCCCGATGCCTTCCTCGCCGGTCAGGGCCATGGGGCCCATCAGGAACTTCAGGTCCTCCTGGCTGTACCCGAAGGCCTGCTGGCGATCCAGCAGCGACTCGCGGAACTGCCCGACCGTGCCGGTCTCCTCGCTGTCGTCCAGACGGAAGCGGGTGTTCTCGACCCACTGCGCGTAGGGTCGGGCCGACGCGAACTGCATCTTCAGTTCGTCGTCCTCGATGATGCGGCCCTGCTCGAAGTCGATCAGGAACATGCGGCCCGGTTGCAGGCGCCACTTCTTGACGATCTTGCTCTCGGGGACGGGCAGCACGCCGGATTCGCTGGCCAGGATGACCAGATCGTCGCGGGTCTGCACGTAGCGGGCGGGGCGCAGGCCGTTGCGGTCCAGGGTCGCACCCACCTGACGGCCGTCGGTGAAGACCATCGCGGCCGGGCCGTCCCAGGGCTCCATCATGGAGGCGTGGTACTCGTAGAACGCGCGGCGGCGCGGGTCGAGGTTGGCGTTCTGCTCCCAGGCCTCGGGGATCATCATCATGGCGGCGTGCGCCATGGGGTACCCGGCCAGCGTCAGCAGTTCGAGGGCGTTGTCGAAGGTGGCGGTGTCGCTCTCGCCCTCGAAGGAGATCGGGTAGAGCTTCTTCAGGTCGTCGCCCAGCACGGGGCTGGCCATGATGCCCTCGCGGGCGCGCATCCAGTTGAAGTTCCCCTTGACGGTGTTGATCTCGCCGTTGTGCGCGACCATGCGGTACGGGTGCGCCAGCGGCCACTCCGGGAAGGTGTTCGTGGAAAAGCGCTGGTGCACCAGGGCCAGCGCGGAGGTCACGCGCGGGTCCTGCAGGTCCAGGTAGTACTCGCCGACCTGCGTGGCGAGCAGCAGGCCCTTGTAGATGACCGTGCGGCACGACATGGAGGGCACGTAGTACTCGGCGCCGTGCGTGAAGTTCAGCGCGCGGATGGCGTTGCTGGCCCGGCGGCGGATGACGTACAGCTTGCGTTCCAGGGCGTCAGGGACCAGCGTGTCGGGACCGGCGCCGATGAATACCTGCCGGATGACGGGTTCCTTCTCGCGCACGGCGGGGCTCATGGGCATCCCGGCGTTGACCGGCACGTCGCGCCAGCCCAGCACGACCTGTCCCTCGGCGGTGACGGCGCGTTCGAGTTCCTGCTCGCAGGCGCGGCGCGAGGCGATCTCCTTGGGCAGGAAGATCATGCCGACGCCGTAGTCGCCCAGCGGCGGGAGGGTCACGCCCTGCGCGTTCATCTCGGCGCGGTAGAACTCGTCGGGAATCTGGATCAGGATGCCGGCCCCGTCGCCCATCAGGGGATCGGCACCGACCGCGCCGCGGTGGTCGAGGTTCTCCAGGATCTTCAGGCCCTGCTGGATGATGGAGTGGTTCTTGTGACCCTTGATGTGCGCAACGAAGCCCACGCCGCAGGCGTCGTGCTCGGCACCGCTGTACAGGCCCTGCTCACGGGCGAGGTTCAGTTCCGCGCCGCTCGCGGGGGTTACGGGGGTGTGCGGCGCCTCAGCCGGCGTCACCCGGTTGTCTGTTCTGTTCATGTTGACGCTCCCATCTCGCTCGTGACTCGCTGGCCCGCAGGGTGCAGGCTGCTAGAATCACCATACAGAGAGATGCATGTCTATGCAGGGCCGTTGTTTATAACGGGTCCAATGTTCTGTGCACACTTTTCTGCACATCCGGCCAGTTTTCACGGTACGCAGCGCAACAGGTCCGGCCTCAGGCGGCACTTTGTACCACGAAGGTTGCCCATCCGGACACTCCGGGCGCAAGGATCGGCGGGGGCCACGCCACCCCTCCATACAACTTCATACGGCGGGGCGGACCTCTTCAGGCGGGGTTCAGGTGCAGCAGCGTCAGTTCCGGCTCGCACAGGTTCCGCAGCGGCAGGCCGCTCAGGCCCAGGCCCCGGCTGACGTAGGCGGGCGTGCCGTGCGCGCCCTGCACCCAGCCCATCGCGTAACGCTGCCCGTACCGGCTGGGCACCACCGGCGCGCCCAGCAGCGGAAAGCGCACCTGCCCGCCGTGCGTGTGCCCGCACAGCACCAGTCCCGCCGGGCGCGGCAGGTCGGGCAGCAGGTCCGGGTTGTGCGTGACGAGCAGTGTGGCCCGGTCCCCCGCGCCCGCCAGGGCCGCCCTCACGTCCGGCTTCCCGAACCACAGGTCGTCCGTGCCGCCCACCCAGGCGTCGTCGCGCAGCGCGCGGCCCGCGTCGCGCAGGACCGTCACGCCCGCCCGCGCGAACGCCGCCTCCAGCTCGGCGCGTTTCGCGGCCCAGTCCGGCCGGGGCGCGCCGTACTGCCGGCCCCCGTACCGTCCGAAACTGCCGTAATCGTGGTTGCCCCACACGCCCAGCACGCCCAGGGGTGCGCGCAGCCGCCCCAGTTCGCGCAGCAGCGGTTCCGGCGGGGCGTCCATGCGCGCGTCCAGCTGATCGCCGCCCAGCAGCACCACGTCGGGCCGCAGGTCGTTCGTGGCGTCCACCCAGGCCGCCACACTCCCGGCCCCGATGAACAGCCCGTAGTGCAGGTCCGTCAGGAACGCGGCCCGCAGCGGGGCGCGCAGGCCCGGCAGGGCGCGGGCGTGGCGGGTCACGCCGAAGCGGTACGCCTGCGCCGCGCCCGCCCCGCCAGCGGCCAGGGCGGCCAGACCGCCGCCCCCCAGGGCGCGCAGGACGTGGCGGCGGGTCACGGTCATGCCCTCACCCTAGCGCCCGGGCCGGTCGGGGGGCGTCCACCGGAAGGTGCACGCGGGCGCGCGGTAGACTGCCGGGATGCACGCCGAGCCCGAGAATCTGCTGGTCATAGACGTACTGGACGACGACGCCGGACTGGCCGACGTGGAGGACCTGCGCGGCCGCACCTTCCAGCTGCCGGCCGAGTGGCTGCCCGGCGCGGCGGACGGCGCGGCGTACCGCGTGACGCTCAGCGGCGGGCAGGTGACGTTCACGCCCGACCCGCACGGCGCGGCCCGCCTGCGGGAACGCAGCAAGCAGACGCTGCTGGACTTCAGCGACGAGCACGACGCCGGAGACGGCGCGTGAGCCGCCAGATCCTGATCATTCCCGACCTGCATGGCCGGCCCGACCTGCTGCGCGCCGCGCTCGACCACTTCCCGGACGCGCATTACGTGTCTCTGGGCGACGCCATCGACCGTGGGCCGCGCTCCATGCCGGTCGTGGAGACCCTGATGGACCTGCACGCCGCCGGGCGCGCCACGCTGCTGATGGGCAACCACGAACGCATGATGGAAGAGGGCGTCAAGTGGTACCGGCAGTACCTGGGCACGCACGACCTCGGCGATTACCGCCGCGCCATGGAAGGCTACCAGTGGTGGATGCGCGCCGGCGGCGAGACGGTCCGCACCGAACTGGGCGGCCTGACCCTGGAGAAGTTCCCGCCGCTGCTCGAGGCGTACCTGAAGGTCCTGCGGCGCGTGGTGTACGTGACGGCCGACGGGGACATCCACGACGAGCCGCCCCCGCATCCCAGCGTGCTGATCGCGCACGCCTCGCCGCCCGTGCGGCACCCGCAGCACCCCAACCCGCTGTCGGCGGCGCTGTGGCTGCGGCCCTTCGAGGGTCCGTTCCCGCTGCCCGACGGCGTGATGTACTCCGTGCACGGCCACACCCCGGTGCCCACGCCGTCCCGGCTGGGCCGCCACCTGTACCTGGACCTGGGCGCGTACGACACGGGGCGGCTGGCGGTGGCCGAGGTGAACGTCCACGGGCTGCCGCAGGTGACGGTGTTCTGCGGGCGGGGCGACCCGGCCCGCGCCCGCAAGTACGCCCGCTTCGGAGAGCCCATTCCGGTCACGCCGGTCGACCTGCCCGGCGCGCCCCCCAGGTAAGTGCCGCCCCGGTAAACGCCGCCCCGGTCAGCCCAGGCTCTTCAGGTCGTCCTGCCGCTCCGAGAGCCACTGCGGGGGGCCGGCGCGCACCACGACGTCCTCCTCCAGCCCGATGAAGCCGTGGCCCGGCACCATCACGCCCAGTTCCAGGGTGTACACCTCGTTCTCGCGCACCGGTCCCTCGACGGTCTGGCCGTAGCGGGGCCAGCGCGGGCCGAGGAGGGTGCCGCCGTCGTGCGTGGCGCGGCCCAGCCCGTGCCCCAGCGCGTGCTGGTACTCGGGGTACCCGGCGGCGACCAGCGCGGCGCGGGCGGCGGCGTCCACGGCGTGGCCGGGCGTGCCGGGGCGCAGGGCGTCCGCGCCCGCCTGAATGGCGTTCCAGCAGGAGCGGAAGGCGGCCTGCACGGCGTCCGGGACCGGGTTCCCGTCGGGCAGGCGGTAGACCCGCTGGATATCCGAGCAGTACCCGTGGCTCAGACGCACGCCGTAATCGATGTGCAGCAGGTCGCCGGGCCGCAGCGCGTGATCGCCGGGCGGCGCGTGCGAGGGCCGGCTGTCCGGGCCGATGTGCACGTTCGGGCAGGCGTTCCAGCCCCAGGAGGGCTCCGCGCCGTCGCGGCGGCACAGGCCGTGCAGGAAGGCCGCCACGTCCCGCTCCCGCCAGCCGGGGCGGGCGGCGGCCGCCATCTCGCGCAGGTGCGCCTCGGCCAGGTCCACCGCCTCACGGATCGCGGCGTGTTCCTCGGGCGTCTTGACGGACCGCAGCTGCCCCAGCAGCGGCGCGGCGCTGTCCCACTCCAGGTCGGGCATCAGGTCCGGGCCGGGGGCCAGCCAGCCGCGCACCCGGCGTTCCAGGCCGGAGGTCAGGCCGTCGCACAACGGGTCGTCCTCGCTGATGTTCAGCAGCACGCGCCGCGCGCCCAGCCGCGTGACCTCGGCGCGCAGCAGTGCCCGCAGGTCGGCGTCGTAGCCGTGGACGGTCCAGCCGGGCGGCACGGCGTCCGCGTCGAAGCGGCCCACGATCGCCACCGCCTCGCTGCGGGTCAGCAGGAACAGGCTGTCCCAGGTGACGTCCACGCCCGCCACGAGCGTCAGGGCCGGTTCCGGGCGCACGCCCGACTCGCGCGCCGCGATCAGCCACACCTCGCCGTTCCCGAGCAGCGCCTGTGCCTGCCGCCGCTTGCCGTCCTGAAGCGCGTTCGCTGCCGTGTTGGGGGCCATACGGCAGGATACGCCGGTGCCCCGACCGCCGCTACGGTGCCTGCAACAGCACCTGCGCCTGCGCCAGCGCCTCCGGGGTGTCCACGTCCAGCAGCAGCCCGGCCGGGAAGGTCAGCGTGAGCGCCTGCGCGGCGTGCGCGCGGATCAGGTGGCGGGGACCGTGATCGGCGTCCGGGGCGTCGCGCACCCCCGCGAGCAGGTCCGCGCGGAACAGGTGCGGCGGTGCGCGCACCGGCTCTGCGCCAGGGTCGGCGTCCGGGTCGCCGTACTGGGCCAGCACGACGGGCGCGCCGGTCTCGCGGAAGGCGCCGATCAGCGCGGCGTGCTGCGCGGCCCCCAGCAGCGGCATGTCGCCCAGCGCGAAGTTCACGCCGGCCAGCCCGGCCGGCAGGGCGCTCACGGCCACGCGGAAGGAACTCGCCAGGCCGCGCGCCGGGTCCGGGTTCACCACGAACGCGAACGGCAGGCCCCGCAGCGCCGCGCGGATGCCCTCGCCGACCTCGCCGGGCGGCACGACGCACAGCAGCGCGTCGTGCCCGCCGCCCGCCAGGGCCTGCGCGGCGCGGCGCACCAGCGGCACGCCCGCGACCGGCAGCAGCTGCTTGGGGCGGCCCATGCGGGCGCTGCGTCCGGCGGCGAGCAGCACGCCCGCGACCGGCGCGTGGGAAGGCAGGGTCATGCCGGCATGGTAGTGCAGGCCAATCTTTCTTCAACCCGCCGCGCCTTACAATGGCGGCGTTCACTTCAATTCGAGCGTGGCGTGCGCCGCCAGGAGGACCCCCATGAAACTCAGTTACTCAGGTCAGGAAAAAGTGCAGGCGCCGCCCAGCGCCGTGTGGGCGTTCGTGCAGGACCCGGAGCGGGTGGCCCGCTGCCTGCCGGACGTGCAGGAGGTCGTCGTGCACGACCAGACGCACATGGACGCCACCGTGCAGGTGGGCGTGGGCATGGTGCGCGGCAAGTTCAAGTTCAAGATCGAGGTGCTGCCCGACGAGCCGCAGGGCCGCGTGAACGTGAAGGTGCAGGGCGGCGGGCTGGGCAGCGTCGTGGACCTGACGGCCGGCGCGAACGTCGTGGACAACGGCGACGGCACCACCACCCTGGACTGGACCGGGGACGCCACCATGCGTGGCCCGGTCGCCACGGTCGGCGGGCGCCTGCTGGACGCCCAGGCGCAGAAACTGATCTCCAAGACCTTCGAGAACATGAGCGCGCACGTCGGCGCGGCCAACACCGCGACGGCCTGAATGACGTTCCGGACGCCGCCCGCGCCCGGCCCGACGTGGCGGGCGGGCGCGTCAGGATTCCGGCAGGTCGGGCCGGGCGGGCGGCAGTGCCAGCGGCGCGCGCAGCGGTTCGGCGCGGATCAGGCCGTGCGGCGAGACGCTCAGGACCTGCCGTTCGGCCAGGGTCCACAGGGCGCGGTGCGCGGCCATCTCACTCGCGGCGTCCCCGCGCGGCGCGAGCTGGTCGAGCAGCGCCGTGTAGCGCAGCGGCGCGTCCTGCCCGCCGGCCCAGTCGGTGACGTTCACGACGGCCTGCATGACCTGCCGCTCGGCGGGCGTCTGCGCCTGGGCCAGCAGGGTCTGGCGGGCGCGCAGGCGGGCGGCGCGGGCCTCCCGTTCGGCGCGGCGGCGGGCCAGGACCGCCAGGGCTTCCGGGTCGGGCGGGGCGGCCTGAGCGGCGCGGCGTTCGGTGATCAGGCGTTCCAGGCGGGCGTCGGCGCGTTCGCCCAGCTGGTCGCGGACCTGCGAGCCGCGGCGGCGCAGGCTCTCGGCGGCCCCGCCGACCGGGCCGCGCAGCGCCTGCGTGGCAGCCTCCTGCGCGGCCCGGACGGGACTGGCGGGCGTGTCGGTGTCGGTCAGGGCGCGGCCCAGACGGATCAGGGTGTTCAGGGTGCGGCCGGTCTTGCTGCTGCGGCTCATGGGTCCTCCGGGGGAGCGGGTTGCGGCGGGCGCTGCCCGGCCGGGCCGTCCGGGTTCAGTGTGCCTCAGGCGGGGGCGCGTTGCATCCTCCGGACGGTGGAGTTCCTTCACCTGCCGCCCGCGCGACCCGGTACGCGCGCGCGCCGCCCCCTCCGGTGCGGAGTGGGGCGGCGCGGATGACCTGCCGGGCGGGGGGTTCAGGCGGCGCTGTGCTGGGCGTTGTGAGCGCTGGGCTGGGCGGGGTGCTGGGCCGGGATGTCCGCGAGGCGCTGCGGGGCCAGCACGACGGCCGGGACGACCTCGCGGATGGGGCGCAGCGCGCCGACGGCCAGACCGCCCAGCGCGGCGGTCGCCACGGTCATCCACAGCAGGCCGGCGGCGGTGGGGTCCAGCAGGACCGTCATGATCATCAGGGGCGTGACGATCACGCCGTGCGCGAGGGCGGGCAGGGCCAGGGCGCCGCCTGCCGCGTGGGCCTGCGCGAACCGGCGACCGAAGTGCAGTCCGGAGGTCAGGGCGATCAGGGCGCACAGGAGCAGGGGCAAGGTCATGCCGTTACCGTAGCGGCCGGACTCTCACGGTCCCGTCACCGTCACCGTCCCGTCCGAACATTAAGATCGCGGTCCGAAGTGGCTGGAGCCGCGCCAGGAGAGAGAAACATGTCTTGTAAGAATTGCTGTCAGACGCTCACGCCGCGCCTCACCCCCCCCACCGACCTGAGGGCCGCGTGAACGCCGCGCTGCCCACACCCACCGACCTGCAGGAGGCCTTCCTGGCGCGCGGGTACGTGGCCGACGACGCCCTGGCGACCGCGCTGCGGCTGGTCGTGGCGCTCGGCAAGCCGCTGCTGCTGGAGGGTCCGGCCGGGGTCGGGAAGACCGAGGCCGCCAAGACGCTGGCCGCCACCCTGGGCACGCGCCTGATCCGCCTGCAATGCTACGAAGGGCTGGACGCGCAGTCGGCGCTGTACGAGTGGAACTACGCGCGGCAACTGCTGCACCTGCGGGCCGCCGAGCTGGGCGGGCTGGGCGGCGTGACCGACGAGGACCTGTACAGCGAACGCTTTCTCATGGCCCGGCCACTGCTGCAGGCCATCCGCGAGGAGCAGGCCCCCGTGCTGCTGATCGACGAGGTGGACCGCGCCGACGACGCCTTCGAGGCCTTCCTGCTGGAACTGCTGGCCGAGTGGCAGATCACCGTGCCGGAACTGGGAACCATCGAGGCCCGCACGCGCCCGCACGTGATCCTGACGAGTAACCGCTCGCGGGAACTGAGTGACGCGCTGCGCCGCCGCTGCCTGTACCACTGGACCGAGTACCCCAGCCGCGCGCAGGAACTGGCGATCGTGCACGCGCGCCTGCCCGGCGTGAACGAGACGCTGGCGCAGCAGGTCACGAACGCCGTGCACGCCCTGCGCGCCCTGCCGCTGGGCAAACCGCCGGGCGTGGCGGAAACGCTGGACTGGGCGGCGGCGCTGGTCAGCCTGCACGCCGATCACCTGGACGCCCCCGGTATCCGCGCGACGCTGGGCGCCGTCCTGAAACTGCGCGAGGATCAGCTGCTGGCCGCGCCGACCCTGCAGGGGCTGGCGGCGCAGGCGGCGGCGGGCCGCCCGCCCGGCGCGTGAGCGGGTTGGGGGCCGTCCCGCCGGACCTCGCGGCGCAGGTGTCGGCGTTCACGGCGCGGCTGCGTGACCGGCACGGTTTCCTGATCGGGCCGGGCGAGACGGCCGACGCGCTGCGGGCGCTGGGCGCGGTGGACGTGCTGGAGCGGCGCGAGGTGCGCGGGGCGCTGCGGGCGGTCCTGAGTGCCAGCCCCGAGCAGCTGCGGCTGTTCGACCTGGAATTCAACGCCTTCTTCCGGGTGGAGGGCGCGGCGCAACCGAAACTGCCGCCGCTGCTGCCGGAAACGAAAGCGCCGGGGGGCGAGGAACAGACCGACCCCGGGCCGCCTCCCCCACCGCAGCCGGGCCAGCGGCCCGCGCCGAAACCCACCCGCGCGCCCACCCCGGACGACGCGCCCGACCCCGACGAGGACGCGCCGGACAGTCAGGCGCCGGGCCAGCCGCTGGCCGGCGAGGACCAGGCCCCCCCGGACGACGCGGCCGTGCCCAGCCTGCGCGCCCGCCTGAGCCCGAACGCCGCGCCGGGACAGGCCGTGCAGGCCGGCGGCGACGACCTGCCGGACCTGCTGCGGGCCGCGTCGGCGCTGGTGCGGTCCCTGCAACTGGGACGCGCGCGCCGCCTGAAACCGCAACCCAACCGGGGGCCGAAACTGGACGCCCGGCGCACCCTGCGCGCCGCCGCCCGCACCGCCGGGGACGCCACGCTGCTGCGCTGGCTGGGCCGCCCACGCCGCGCGCCGCGCTTCCTGCTGCTGATCGACGGGAGCCGCTCGATGGGCGCGGACGCCACGCTGCTGCTGCGCTTCGCGCAGGCGCTGCACCTGCGCTCCCGACGGGTGGAGGTCTACGCGTTCAGTACCGGCCTCACCCGCCTGACCCCGCTGCTGCGCCGCGCGCCGCCCGGCGTGCCGCTGACCCTCCCAGACCTGGGGGACGCCTGGGGCGGCGGCACACGCATCGGCGAGAACCTGCTGCGGCTGGCGCGCGAGGAACGCGCCCACGTGAACCGCGACACGCTGATCCTGATTCTCAGCGACGGCCTGGACACCGGCGAGCCCGCGCTGGTCGGCCGGGCGCTGCGGGACCTGGAACGCCGCGCGGGCGGCGTGGTGTGGCTCTCGCCGCTGGCGGCCGGCCCGAACTACCGGCCGGTGCAGCGGGCCGTCGCGGCGGCCCTGCCGTTCCTGGACGCGCTGCTGCCGGTGGCCGGCGTCGACGACCTGCACGCCCTGCCGCGCCGCCTGCGCGCCGCCCGCCGCTCCTGACCCCCTCCGTCATGACGGCGCATCTTCATGACCGCGCGTCGTCATGACCGCGCGTCGTCATGACCGCGCGTCGTAAGGAGAGTGCAAGGGCCAGTGCGGTGAACTGACGGCATGACACGCTCCCTCACGGCAGTCAATCAGTCCGCGGTTCCGGCCGGCACGCGACGCCTTCCCACCCGGCCGCCGGTCGCGCGGGCGGCGCTGGCCGCGCTGCTGGGGCCGCTGCTGCTGGCCGCCTGCGGGTCCGGACCGGCCGCCGTGACGGGCGGCACGCCGGGCGCCACCCCTCCGGGCGCGCTGTCCACCCGCCTGGAGCGCGTGCCGGTCAGCGGCGCGCTGGCGCAACCCGGCACACTGCGGCTGCGCGGCGTGACCCCGGCCGGGGTCAGCGTGACCGTGCAGACCGCGCCGACCGGCCTGACCATCACGCCGCTCACGCCGGTCGCCAGTGGCAGCGATACCCTGCTGCCGCTCGCCGTGAGCGGCCAGGGCAGCGGCCCCGTCACCCTGACCGTCCGCGCGGGCAGCCGCTCGCAGGACGTGACGGTGCGGGTCCTGGGCAGCGGGCGGTACGCGCCGCCCACCCCGTACCTGGCGGGCGCGACCCGCTCGCAGGGCACTCAGGTGCTGCTGCGCGCCACGGTCAGCGCCGACGCCGCGTCCCGGCACAGCCTGCTGCGGTTCGACGCGGCGGCCGCCACGTT
Source organism: Deinococcus sp. LM3 (assembly GCF_002017875.1). Taxonomy (NCBI): domain Bacteria; kingdom Thermotogati; phylum Deinococcota; class Deinococci; order Deinococcales; family Deinococcaceae; genus Deinococcus; species Deinococcus sp. LM3. Next base: position 1,167,243 of record NZ_MUFV01000001.1, read on the forward strand.
CACGTCCCTGACCTTCCCGGTGGCGGGCTTCGAGACGATCACCAGCCACGCCGTGAACGGCCCGGACGTGTGGGTGGCGGTGCGCGGCGTGAGCGCCGACGGGAGTTTCCTGTTGCGGCGCAGCGCGGACGGGACGGCCAAACGGTTCCTGGCAGGGACGGTCGAGACGCTGAACAACGTCACGCCGCTCACGGACGGGCGGGTGGCGTTCACGGCGTACGGGCAGGAGCGGGTGCTGCTGCTCGATCCGGCCAGCGGCGCGGTGGGGTCGGTCGCCACGTCCGGCGCGCCGGAAAGCCTGACGCTGGGCGCGGACGGCACGCTGTTCTTCACGCGGCGCGGCGCCAGTCCCGCCGTCGTGTCCGTGAGCCTGACGGGTGGCGCGGGGCGCACGTACCCGGTCGGGACGCCCGGAGTGAGCGTTCCCGCCAGCCTGAGCGCCGCGCCGGACGGTCAGCTGTGGTTCACGGAGACCCGCACCGGCACGCTGCGTACCCTCGATCCGGTCACGGGACAGCAGCACGAGGTGACCCTGCCGGCCGGCAGCGGTCCCGGCGACGAGGCCCGCCCCGGCGAGATCGCCGTCGCGCCGGACGGCACCGTGTGGGCCACCGACACCGCCCACCCGGCCCTGCTGCGCGTCCTGCCGGGTGAGACGGCGGCCGCGACCGTGCCCCTGCCGGACAGTCCCGCGAACGCCCCGTCCGCCGGGCCGCGCGCCCTGCACGTCGCCCCGGACGGTCAGGTGTGGTTCGAGACGGGCGGCGTCCTCGGGCAACTGCGGTAAGTCGATGGTTAATGGTTGATGGAGAGTTCTTTCAACCATCAACCATCGACTTTCAACCATCACCCTCTCTTACAGGTCGCGGCGGCTGAAGCGCTGCATGGCGGCCAGGACGGCCAGGATGGTCAGGGCGACGGCCCAGACGACCAGACCGGCGGCGATGGGGGCGTCCGCGAAGAAGGGGTTCGCGCCGCGTGAGGCCTCGCTGATCTGGAGGGCCACGGCGGGTTGCAGGTGGTAACTGGCGCCCAGCCACAGGGCGTTGGTGGGCATCAGGGCGTTCGCGGTGCGGCCCAGGGTGGTCAGGGTGGGCGTGTCGGCGAAGGTGCCGATGGACCCCAGGATGCCGCCCGTGAAGCCCACGCCGTACAGCACGAACACGCCGATGCCGTTGGCGAGCGTGGTGAACAGCGTGCTGCCTAGCACGGTCAGGCCGGTCAGCAGCAGCGTGGACAGCAGGATCAGGCCGGTCGCGGCGAGCGGGGCGGGCGGCAGGTAGCCGGTGATGGCGTACACGCCGCCGAGCAGGCCGGCGCTCAGCAGGGCCACGTACCCGAGGTTCACGGCGCCGAAGCCCAGCCAGCGGCCCAGCACCAGTTGCGCGCGGCTGATGGGCCGCGCGATGACACTCTGCATGACGCCGTTCTCGATGTCGCCGCTGACGGCGCCCACCGTGGACAGCACCGCCATCAGGGACCCCAGGAAGTACACGAGGTACATGCCGAACATGGCCGAGTAGATGACGGGCAGGTTCGACGCGCCGTTCAGGCTGCGGCCGTCCAGTCCGGCCTCCAGGGACCGCTCGTCCAGGGTGCCTTCCAGCCGTACGATGCCGTACAGGTAGAAGCCCAGGAACAGCGCGGTCAGCAGCAGCAGCACGCTCACGAGGCGTTTGCGCACCGCCTCGCGCAGCGAGAGTTCCGCGATCAGCAGGGCGTTACGCACGGGCGGCCCCCTGGCCCAGGCGGGCGGTGCGGGCGTGGCTGTCCGGGGTGTCCTCGATCAGGTCCAGGAACATGGTTTCCAGGTCCGGGCGGCGCGGGTTCAGGGCGTACAGCCGCGCGCCGGCGGCGTGAATGGCGCTGGCGACGGCGGGAATGGCGTCCTCGTGGTCCAGCCACAGTTCCACGTCGGCGCGGCCCGGCGTGTTCGTGTCGGTGTGGCGCAGTTCGCCCAGGCCCGAGAGGGTCTCCAGCAGGCCCGGCGGCAGGTGGTCCACGCGCACGTCCAGCGGCAGGACGCCGCCCATCAGTTCGCGCATGCTGCCCTGCTGCAGCACGCGGCCCTGTTTCACGAACGCCACGCGGTCGCAGACCTGCTCGACTTCCGACAGCAGGTGAGAGTTCAGGAACACGGCCGTACCCTCGCCGCGCAGTCGCTCGATGATCTCGCGCACCTCGACCCGCCCGATGGGGTCGAGGGCGCTCGTCGGTTCATCCAGGAACACCAGCGCGGGGCGGGCCAGGATCGCTCCGGCCAGCCCGGCGCGCTGCAACATGCCCTTGGAGTACCCGCCGAGGTTCTCGCCGCCCCGGCCGCCCAGGCCCACGGTCTCCAGCACCTGCGGGATGCGGGCGCCCAGTTCGGCGGCCTTCAGGCCCGCCAGCCGCCCGTGAAACCGCAGGAATTCCTCGGCGGTCATCCAGGTCTGAAAGCGGAACTGCTCGGGCAGGAAGCCCAGGCGGGCGCGCACGGCCGGGTCGTGCGGACTGCCGCCCAGGACCTGCACGCGCCCGCCCGTGGGATGCACGAGGCCCAGCAGCATCTTCACGGTGGTGCTTTTCCCGGCGCCGTTCGGGCCGAGGAATCCGAACACCTCGCCGGGCGGGACGGTCAGGGTCAGGCTGTCCACGACGGCGCGGCCCCGGTATTCCTTGCGCAACTCGTGCGTTTCGATGGCGTTCACGCCTTCCAGCATAGGCGCGCGCCGCCCGCCGGATCGTCAGTCTTTCTGCGGAGTGGTGCACGGCCCGGCGCCGGGACTGGATGTGGCGCTGTGACTGGATGTGGCGCCGGGGGGGGTGGTCGGGTGGAATGGCCCGGATTTCACGGACATGTCCGCCACGCCCGCCGCACAATCCACGACAATGACCGTGATGACCTCACCCGCCCCGTTCGACATCGGGAGCCTTCAGCTGCCCGCGAACCTGCCGGGGCCGCTGGTCATGGAGTTCCGCGCCGCCACGAACGACCGCGAGCGGGCGCAGGCGCTGATCAGTCTGGCGCGGCACCTGCGCGACACGACCATGCACGGCGCGCAGCGGATCGGGGAGGCCGCCCTGGAACTCGCGCTGCTGGCCGACGCCCCCGCCGAGGCGACCCTGGCCCTGGTCGGCCTGAGTTTCGTCGCGGCGCACCTGAACCAGCTGGAACGCTCCCGGGACGCCGTCACGCGCGCCCAGGAACTGATCCGCGAACACGACCTGCGCCACCTGCAGTCGTCGCTGCTGAACGTGCGCGCCCTGACGCACATGCTGATCGGCGACCTGAACGGCGCGCAGCAGGACCTGCAGGAATCGCTGGAACTCGCGCGGCAGCAGGGCGACCCGCTGGACACTGGCAACGCCCTGGTGAACCTGGGGTGGCTGGCGAACAACCGGGGCGAGCCGGGCGAGGCGCTGCACCAGCTGAACCTGCTCGAGGAGCACATTCACAACCTGAACGACCCGGCCCTGCGCGACGACCTGAGCAACTACCTGCACGAGAACCGCGCGCACTCGTACGCGCTGCTGGCCCGGCAGGCCCGCGACCGGGGCCGACCGGAGGCGGTGCAGCACGCCGCGCAGCAGGGCCTGATGGTGCTGCGCGCCGCGCACGCCGCCCTGAAAGTCCTGCCCAGCCGCACCACCGAGGTCCTGTGTTACGCGCACGAGAGCACCCTGCACCTGCTGAGCGGCGACCTGAGCGCCGCGCAGCACGCCGCCGACCGCGCCGCCGAACTGCACAGCGGCCTGGACCAGCAACTGTACATAGAGGTCAACCTGTGCCTCGCGGAACTGGCCGGGGCGCGCGGCAACCACGCCGCCGCCCTCGACGAGTACCACGTCGCGCTGAGCCTCGTCCGTAGCCAGCACCGGCACCGGGACACGCAGCGCATCCTGGGGGACATCTCGGCGCTGCACGAACGGGCCGGGCAGTACCCGCAGGCCCTGCGCGCCGCGCGCGAGGCCCTCGCCGACGCGCAGGACGCGCTGAGTCGCATGAACGTCACCACGCAGCAGCAGGCGCAGCAGGACGCCAGTTCATGGCAGGACCGCCTGCGGCTGGCCGAGGCCCAGGCGCGGCAGGACCCGCTGACCGGCCTGCTGAACCGCCGGGGCCTGGAGGAAGGAATGCTGAGCCTGCCCGCGCCGCCTGCCGGGCCGGTCGCGGCGCTGTTCCTGGACATCGACCACTTCAAACGCGTGAACGACCGGCACTCCCACGCGGGCGGGGACCGCGCCCTGCGCGCCGTGGCGGACCTGCTGCGCGGGGAACTGGCCCGCTGGCCCGGCACGCTGCTCGCCCGCTACGGCGGCGAGGAATTCGTGATGATCACCCCGGTCGGCACGCACGGGCAGGCCCACGCGCTGGCCGAGGGGTGCCGCCGCGCCGTCGCCAGTCACGACTGGTCCGCGCTGCTGCCCGGCACGAACCTGACCGCCAGCGTCGGGTACGCCGTGGAACCCCGCGAACGCCTGCCCGAGGCACTCTCGCAGGCCGACGAGCACCTGTACCGCGCCAAACGCGCCGGCCGCAACCGCGTGCACCCGCCCAGCGACTGATACGGACTCCGATTGAAGGGCTTACAAAGCCATTCAATCCGAGCGGATGCGAGTGGGAGAAACCCGGGTTCCGGGCGTGGAGCTGGCAACCCGGCGATGTTCCGGGTTGTCAGCGAAACAGACGGAATCCGTATGAACGCCGTCGGCAAGGGGCGGCAACAGCGGCGGCCCGCCTCCGGGGTGGAGGGGGCCGCGCGAACAGACGCCGCTGTCAGCGGGTCAGGATGGTTTCGATCTGCTCGATCACGTCGCTGCTCAGGCGCACGCCGGCGGCCTTCACGGTGTCCTCGATCTGCTGGACTTTCGTGGCGCCGGTGATGACGCTGCTCACGCCCTTCTGCCGCAGGATCCAGGCGAGGGCCAGTTGCGCGCGGGTGATGTTCAGGTCGTCGGCGACGGCTTTCAGGTCGCGGACTTTCTGGATGTTCTCGTCGGTCAGGAAGTTCTTGCCCCAGTTTTCCTTCTCGGTCAGGCGCGCGCCCTCGGGTTTGCCGTCGTCGTACTTGCCGGTCAGCAGGCCCATGGCGAGCGGGCTCCAGACGACCAGACCCACGCCGGCCGTCTCGGTGTACGGCAGGATCTCCTTCTCGACGCGGTCGCGGCGGATCATGGAGTACTCGGGCTGCTCGGTGATGGGCGCGTGCAGGCCGTTCGCGCGGGCGAACTCGACCGCCTGGGCGATGCGCGCGGCGGGCCACATGCTGGTCCCCCAGTACAGGGCCTTGCCGTCGCGGATGACCTGATCGAAGGCCATGACGATCTCTTCCATGGGCACGTCGGGGTCGTAGCGGTGCGCGAAGTACACGTCGAGGTGGTCGGTGCCGAGGCGCTTCAGGCTGCCGTCGATGCTGTGCAGGACATGCTTGCGGCTGAGGCCACGGTCGTTCACGTCGTCGCTCATGGGCCAGTACACCTTGGAGCTGATGACCAGCGTGTGGCGCGGCAGTTCGCGCAGCACGTTGCCCATCAGTTCCTCGCTGCGGCCCTTGGCGTAGATGTCGGCCTGATCGAAGAAGTTGACGCCGCCGTCGTACGCGGCGGTGACGATGTCGCGCACCATCTGCTGCTCGTTCACGCCGACGCCGTACGTTTCCCAGCCGCCCAGGGCGACTTCGCTGACTTTCAGACCGCTCTTGCCGAGGTTCCGGTATTCCATGCGGGTCACTTTATCGGATAAAGCATGGGCCAGCCGTCAGGTGAAGCGCGCATAAAGAGACACTCAGCACAATGCCCGCCGCGTATGAAACGCCCCTGCCCACACGGCCCGCGTTCAGGCCGGTGCGCCCGGCACCTCCACGGGCGGATCGAAGGCGTCCCGTGAACGCTCGACCAGCGTGAGGATGTCGTATGTGGCGACCAGCGCGCCGTCCTGGTTGGTGATCTCGCTGCGCCACTCGACCACGCCGGTCGGGCGGGTCTCGCCGGGCCGCAGGTCCTTGCGGATCTTGCGTTTGCAGGTCAGGCGCGTGCGGATGGTGTCCCCGATGCCGACCGGCTCGATGAACCGCAGGTTCTCCAGGCCGTAGTTCGCCAGCACCGGCCCCGGCGCGGGCGACACGAACATGCCCGCCGCCGCCGAGATCAGGAAGTACCCGTGCGCCACCCGCCGCCCGAAGATGCCCTCCTTAGCGCCGATCTCATCGACGTGCGCGTAGAAGTGATCGCCGGTCAGGCCCGCGAAGTTCACGATGTCCGCCTCGGTCACGGTGCGGCGGTGCGTGAGGAGACTGTCCCCGACCTGAATCTCGTCGAAGGACTTGCGGAACGGATGCACCACGTCCTCCTGCACCTGCGCGCCGGGCACGAATTCGCGCGTGATGCTGGTGAGGGTGGTTGGGTCGGCCTGCACCGCCACGCGGTTCATGTGATGCCGCACCGCCGAGAGGCCGCCCAGTTCTGAGCCGCCCCCCGCGCGGCCCGGCCCGCCGTGATTCAGCTGCGGCAGCGGCGACCCGTGCCCGGTGTTCTCCTTCGCGTTGTCGCGGTTCAGGACCAGCAGACGTCCGTGCGAACTCGCCATGCCCAGCACCAGTTCCGTCGCCTCGGCCCGGTCGTGCGACACGATGCTGCCCGCCAGCGAGCCCCGGCCCAGCTTGGTGAGGGTCACGGCGTCCTCCAGCGAGTCGTACGGCAGCAGCGTCACCACCGGCCCGAACGCCTCCAGCTCATGCGGCCCCCGTGCGGTCAGGGGGGTCTCGCACAGCAGCACGGTCGGATCGAGGAATGCGCCCTTCTCACGGTCGCCGCCCAGCAGGGTCGCCTCACCGCTGATCAGCACGCGCGTCTCGGCCTGCAACTTCGCCAGCGTCTCACGCACCCGCTCGCGCTGCTCCACACTGACGAGCGCGCCCATCCGCACGTCATCCCGCGCCGGGTCGCCCAGCGTCACCTTCGCCAGTTCGCGGCGCAGACCCTCCGTCACCGCCTCAATCAGATGTGAGGGCACCAGCGCGCGGCGGATCGCGGTGCACTTCTGCCCGGCCTTCCCGGTCATCTCGCGCGCCACCTCCCGCACGAACAGAGCAAACTCGGGGTCCTCGGGCTTCACGGACAGGCCCAGCACCGACGCGTTCAGGCTGTCTGCCTCCGCATTGAACGGCACCGACCGCCCCACGATCGCCGGATGCACCCGCAGCCGCGCCGCCGTGGCCGCCGACCCCGTGAACGCCACCACGTCCTGCTCCTCCACGTGATCGAGCAGCGACCCCGGCTCCCCCGTCACCAGTTGCAGCGTCCCCTCCGGAATCAGGCCCGACGCCACGATGTCGCGCACCACCCGCTCCGTCAGGTAGGCCGTCTGCGGCGCAGGCTTCACCAGACTCGGCATCCCACCAATAAACGCGGGCGCGAACTTCTCCAGCATCCCCCACACCGGGAAGTTGAACGCATTGATCTGCACCGCCACACCCTCACGCGGCACCAGCAGGTGACGGCCCACGAACGTCCCCTCCCGCCCCAGCCGCTCCAGCCTGCCGTCCGGCCAGAAGCGCTCGTCCGGCAGTTCCCGCCGCGCCGCACTCGCGTAACTGAACAGCGTGCCGATCCCGCCCTCGATATCCACCCACGAATCCCGCCGGGTCGCGCCCGTCAGGGTGCTCAGCGCGTAATACGCCTCCTTGCGCTCCATCAGGAACGCCCCCAGCGCCTTCAAGGCCCGCGCCCGCTCATGGAACGTCATGCGCCGTAGCAATCCGCCCGCCCGCCGGCCATACGCCAGCGCCCCACCGAAATCCACACCCTCCGACGAAATCACGGCCACCGGACGCCCATACACCGCATCCAGGAGCACCTGCCCATCCGCATTCGCATGCCACGAACCCGACACATAAGACGCCGGACGAAGAAGCTCAGAAGTGATTGATTGAGTCACAGAAAACGCTCCTTGAATAGAGAAAGAAGATTCGATCTGAAATTGAGGCGGAAGCCGGGAAAATACGCGCTGCGCGCACCCCCTCCCCGCCTCCCCCCTCAAGGGGGAGGAGAAAAGAGACGGGCCACCGGATCGTCACACTCCCGTTCCCGACCGGGCGCTTACACTGCCGCATGACGATCACTACGCAGCATGAACTGGACGGCATGACCCTCGCCGGGAAGGTCGTCGCCCGCACCCTGGACGCCCTGCGCGCCGCCGTCGAACCGGGCATCACGCCTGCCGAGCTGGACGCCCTGGCCGGGCAGGTGTTCGCGGGGTTCGGCGCGTTCTCCGCCCCGCGAGCCGAGTACGGCGCGCCCGTGAACGTGTTCATCAGCGTCAACGACGACATCGTGCATGGCCTGCCCACGAACCGCCCGCTTCAGGCGGGGGACGTCGTGTGCATCGACGTCACGCCGAACGTCGGCGGGTTCGTCGCGGACGCCGCCATCACGGTCGCCGTGCCGCCCGTCTCCCCCATCGCCGCGAACCTCATCACCGCCGCCGAGGCGGCCCTGGCACGCGGCCTGAGCGCCGCCCGCGCCGGACAACCCCTGAACGCCATCGGGCGCGCCATTCAGACCGAGGTAGAGCGCCGGGGCTTCACGCTCCTGCCGGAACTTCAGGGGCACGGCGTGGGCCGCGCCATCCACGAGAAACCCGACGTCCCCAACTACTACCGCCCCGCGCTGAGAAAACCGCTGCACGAGGGGCTCGTGATCGCCGTGGAACCCATGATCAGCACCGGCAGAAGCCCCCGCGTCCGCACCCGCCGCGACGGCTGGACCCTCGCCACCACCGACGGCGGCATCGCCGCCCACGTCGAACACACCATCATGATCACCAAAGGGAAACCGATGATATTGACAGCGTGAACCTACAAGTGCCAAATCCTTAAAACGAGATAACCACCATTGAGTGGACATATATGGCATCAGCGGGCGTCTGCCGCTGTGGGGCAAAGGGGTTGGCGTGGGGCGGATAGAATCATCGATGTTTCAGATCACAACAAGTCGAATGGGGATAGAATTCCCACAACAACTCGCTCAGCATGAGTGCCATTAAAAACCAGTGCCGGCGCTTGCAGTAACGGATTAAGCGCCGCAGATTTTTTAGCGTTACTTAAAAGCTCTATGGGCTTTAGTAAGTCTTTTTTATCGAGTATATCGTCAATTTTAGTGTTATATTTCAGCTTATCAGTAGATTTTTTATCGTGCCAGAGTTGGGCAATGAGGAAATCCGGTATTAAGTAGTATTTATCTTCAAGTGAGATAGGGACATATGAGAAAGAATTCTCTAGCATTATCTCCCTTACTTTTGCTAGACTATAAAATTTTTCTGCGAAAATCACATTCTGCGACATGATGTGCTTTACTTTAGTCGTCATGCTTTGTAAACCCGCCTCCACGATAATTGAAAGCCTGATTGACTTAGATGCCAGATTTCTTGCAAATATTCCCCGATGAGCGGCCTCATTTCTCGCGGAAACCACCAAGTCAAATATTTCAGAATACTCATTTTTCAGCTTGGTTGGAACAATATCCTGCAAGATCGTCTTATATTTGCGCAAACTCCTGAGGTTCTCACCTCTCAAGCGCATTCCCAATTCTTCTAAGGCAAAACAAACGGAACGAAAGTTTTCCGCATCAGCGAGAGCAGCATAGCGGGCATCTCTTAATACGCGCAGAAAGTAGCTCGCCTCTTCCTCTTCAAGCGCTATTGCCTCCGCAACTAACGATTTCATTGCTCTCATACGCTCTTGAACCCTTCAAACGGTTCCTTACAGGTGTCGCAGACGTACATGCGTTTGCATAACGTCGGGCCGAAGCTGGCGGTCATGCGGACGTTCAGGCTGCCGCAGCGGGGGCAGCGGGTGGGTTCCGCGTCCAGCTGAATGAGCTGCCCTTCCCCGGTGGGGGCGGGGGGCGCGATGCCGTACTGCCGCAGCCGCTCCCGGGCGTCGTCGTTGATCCAGTCGGTCGTCCAGGGGGGGGTGAGGGTGCTTCTGACCTCGACCTCCGCCACACCCAGGTCGCGCACCGCCTGCTCGATGCTCTCCCGGATGACGTGCAGGGCGGGGCAGCCGCTGAAGGTGGGCGTGAACGTCACCGTCACGCGCCCATCGTCGCCCACGGTCACGTCCCGCACCATGCCCATGTCCGTGATGCTCACGACGGGAATCTCCGGGTCCGGGACGCTGGCCAGCGCGTCCCAGACGGCAGATGGCTGAATGCTGATGGCCGATGGCGCAGGGCGTTCTGCCTTCTGCCTTCCGCCTTCTGCCATCCGCCCGTTCACCAGACCTCGGCGTCGGGGTGTTGCCGGGCGACGCTCTGCATTTCTTCCAGCAGGGGGGCGAGGTGGTGGGTGTGCGTGTCGCGGCCCGGCTGGGTGGCGGGGGCGTTGGGGAGGGTGAGCCCGCATTTGTCCACGAGGTGCCGGGTGACGAGGTCAGTCCAGCGGGCGTGAACGGCATTCAGGTCGGGCAGGATGCCGGACGCGGTCAGGTCGGCCTCGCCCTGGATGGGTTGGAAGAGTTGCGCGGCGTGCGGCCACAGTTCGGTCAGGGCGGCCTGGGTGCGGCGTTCGCTTTCGGGCGTGCCGAGGGCGAGGCGTTCCACCCACAGGGCAGTGTGCTGCACGTGGAATTTCTCCTCGCGCACGGCCTTCGCGGCGATCTCGGCCAGGGGCGCGTAGGTGCTGCGGGTGGCGGCCTCCAGCCACAGCGCCTCGGAAGTGTCGTACAGAAACTGGCGGATCATCGTGAACGCCCAGTCACCCTTCGGGAGTTCCACGAGGCGGGTGTTCCGGTAGTCGTCCGGGCCGCGCCAGAACGCCACCCGGTCGGGGTCGCTGCCGCCGAGGTTCTGCGCGAGGGTCAGGTACAGGCCCGCGTGGCCCAGTTCGTCCTGCGCGATGTTCGCCAGCGCGATGTCCTCTTCCAGGATGGGGGCGTGGCCGGTCCACTCGCCGTTCCGATGCGCGACTAAGATCTCGTCGTCGGCGAGGACCGTGAGTTTCAGCAGGAGGGCCTGCGTCTGCGTGGCGGTCAGGTCGGTGGTGGGGGTGGTGGTCATGCGCCTTCCTCGCTGGCGGCGCGGCCCGGCATCAGCCCGGCGCGTTTCAGTTCGCCGACATGCCGGCCGATCACGCCGTAATACTGCTGCTGCTTGTACGTCTTGTCTTTCGCGGGCGCGAACCAGCTCTCGACCGTGCCCGCGTCCTCGTCGGTGCGGACGACCGCCGACTCCGGGAACACCATCCAGGCCAGCACGTCGGGGTGCATGACCTGCGCCTGCCGCAGAGCGTCGCCGCTCCCGGTGGCCTGCACGGTGCCGCTGAGGTCCACGAAGGTCATGGAGCGCTTGTTCGTGCGTTTCAGGCCCACGTGGTACGTGCCGGGCTCGCCGGGCGAGTCGAGCAGCGCAGGGTGGGTGGTCAGTTCCTCGGGCGTGGCGGTCAGAATGTCGCCTTCCAGCACGCACCAGAGGCTCACGGCGGCCGGGCGGCGCACGAACACGTTCCGCGCCGTCACCAGCGCATGCGGCGCGTCACCAGCGTGCACGCTCCCCACCGCCTGATGCGGGCGGTTCGGGGCGTCCTGCTTGAACACCTCCCAGCGCGGCCACTGCGTATCGGAGGACGGGGATTGAGATTGAGTCATGGGTGGGGTTCCTTTCTGGGCTGGGGGGCGACCCCTCAGTCCGCTGCGCGGCCAGCTCCCCTTAGAGGGGAGCCAACCATCACACTGGCTCGCCTTGAGGGGAGCTGTCAGCGAAGCTGACTGAGGGGTTCAGTCGGCCGCGACTGCGCGTTGCCGGTCGGCGTAGGCCTGCATGGCGTCGCGCACCCAGGCGCCGTCGTCGTGGGCGGCCTGGCGGGTGCCGAGGCGTTCGCGGTTCAGGCCGCGTTCGCCTTTGATGACGGCCCAGAATTCGGTCCAGTCGATGGGGCCGTGCCGCCAGTTGCCGTGCTCGTCCTGGTGCAGGTGCGGGTCGGGGATGGTCAGGCCCGCTTCGAGCAGTTCGGGGACGTGTTCGTTGATGAATTCCTGGCGGACCTCGTCGTTGCTCTTGAGTTTGATGCCCCATTTCGTGAGGGGGCCGCTGTTGGGGCTGTCGGCGTCGTGCGGGCCGAGCATCATCAGGGCGGGCCACCACCAGCGGTTCAGGGATTCCTGCGCCATGGCGCGCTGTTCGGGGGTGCCTTGGGCGTAGGCGACGATCATTTCCTTGCCCTGTTTGTGGTGGAAGGTTTCCTCGCTGCAGATGCGGACCATGGCGCGGCTGTACGGGCCGTAACTGCACCCGGCGAGCATGGTCTGGTTCTTGATGGCGGCGCCGTCCACGAGCCAGCCGATCATGCCGACGTCCGCCCAGGTGTGGGTGGGGTAGTTGAAGATGCTGGAGTACTTGGCCTTGCCTGACAGCAGCGCGGCGAGCATGTCCTCGCGGGTGGCGCCGAGCGTTTCGGCAGCGTGGTAGAGGTACTGGCCGTGCCCGGCCTCGTCCTGCACCTTGGCCATGAGGATGGTCTTGCGTTTCAGGCTGGGCGCGCGGCTGATCCATTCGCCTTCGGGGAGCATGCCGACGACCTCGCTGTGGGCGTGCTGGCTGATCATGCGGATGAGCTGGCGGCGGTACTCGGCGGGCATCCAGTCGCCGGGTTCGATCTTCTCGCCGCGTGCGATGCGGGCCTCGAAGTGCGCGTGCTGTTCGGGCGTCTCGGCGCTGGGCAGGGGGTTCGTGTGGGTCATGGGGGCAACCTCCGGATTGGAACGTGACCCCAGTGTACCTAACGAGCGTTAGGTTGGATGTGGGGTGGGTTGCATCCGCGCGGCCCGTTCACCCGGACGCCCGCATGGGGCATGCTGTGAGGCGAGCGCACATCCACACCCTTTCCCCCGGAGGTTCCCCATGACCCGACCCCGCACGCCCCTCCTGCTGGCCTCCGCCCTGGGCCTGCTGCTGGCCGCGCCCGCCGCCGCGCAGACCACGCCCGCGCCCGTGAAGGTCTCCTCACAGACCTGCGGGGCGTACACCCTGACCCTGCGCGAGAACGGCTTCGAGGAACCGGCCGACCGCGTGACCCTCTCGCGCGGCGGCGTCACGCACGCCACGGTCGAGGACACCATGGTCAGCGTGGACGGCTGCCGCGACCTGACCGGCGACGGCGTCCCGGAAGTGCTGCTGGCCGGGTTCTCCGGCGGCGCGCACTGCTGTTTCACGCACACGCTGTACTCGCTGACCAGCCCGCCCCGGCGGCTGCTCACGGCGTTCAGCGCGCACAGCAGCACCCTGGAAGCCCGGCAACTGGACGGACGCGGCCCGCTGGAACTGGTCGGCGCAGACTGGCGGTTCGCGTACGGGTACGGCATGAGCTTCGCGGAGAGCGCCCCGCTGCCGGTCGTGTACTCGTTCCTGAACGGCCAGTACGTAGAGAACACCCGCGCGTTCCCCGGCTTCATGCAGACCTACGCGCGCGGCATGAACGCCGACCCGTTCAGCGGCGGCGTGCTGGTCGAGTACGCCACCCGCGCCGTCACGCAGGGCGCCGCCAGCGCCGACACCTGGGCGGCGACGCAACCCGCGCCCTTCCGGGCGTGGCTGGCGAACTACGGGCCGGACGTCCGGCAGGACCTCTCGGATTTCGGAATGTGGGACTGGCCCACCCGCGCCGGCAGCCACCCCGACAGCCTGCGCAGCGGCGTGGGCGGGGCGTTCACGGCCCCCGGCACGCGCTCGTACCTGGCCGTCACGCAGCCACCCGGCGCCACCGGGGCCGCCACGCTGCGCCTGTTCCAGCCGCGCGGCGCGGACATCACCGCCGGGCCCGCCCTTCTGACTGTCCCCGTGACCCGTGATGCGTACGGCCAGCCGACCCTGACCGTCTGGCCGGCCGTCACGGTCCGCCGCGCGGGCGGCCGCGACGACACCCTGCTGCGCGACGCCCGCAGCGGCAGCGTCCGCTACGCCGCGTACCGCGTGGGCAGCGCGGCCCTGACCGAACTGCGGGACGACCCGCTGGGCGTCACGACCGCGCTGCTGAGCGACCTGAGCAGCGTCGCCGGGCACGTCGCCTCGCAGTACCGCAGCGTGCCCCGCACCGCCGCGCAGACCGCCGAGGTGCAGCGCCGCATCGACGCGGCCGTCACCCGCGCCCGCCCGTGGCTGGACACCCGGCGCGGCCCGGCCGACTTCCCGCTGGGCCGCCTGGGGAACTTCACGTTCAGCAGTGTCACCCTCACCCAGGACAGCCCCACGCAGGCGCAGGCGGTCATCACGACCACCCTCGGCTTCACCGATGACCGCACCGACAGCGAGTACGTGAGCGGCGAACGCCACACCCTGACCGTCAACCTGGGCCGCACCGCGCAGGGCTGGCAGGTCACGGACTGGACCTTCACGCCCCGCAGCGGCGAACTGTACGAGGAGTGAACGGCGGCCCGCTGATGGTCGGTGGCTGATGGCGTGTCACGCGGCGCGGCACAGGCCGGGTCAGACGACGGCGCGGCGCGCGGCCGGCCGGGCCGTTTACGCTGGGTCATGCGTCAGAACATCAGCAGTGGCAGCCCCTGGGAAGCGCAGATCGGGTACTCGCGCGCCGTGAAGGTCGGGAACACCGTGCAGGTCAGCGGCACGACCGCCACCGTGAACGGCGAGGTCGTCGGCGAGGGCGACCCGGCCGAGCAGACCCGCGCGGCGCTGGGCATCATCCGCACCGCCCTGGAAACGGCCGGCGCGCAGCTGTCCGACGTGGTCCGCACCCGCATCTACGTGACCGACATCAGCCGCTGGGAGGAGGTGGCCCGCGCGCACGGCGAGGTGTTCCGCGACATCCGCCCCGCCACGACCCTGGTGCAGGTCGCCGCGCTGATCGACCCGCTGCACCTCGTGGAAATCGAGGCCGAAGCCGTCATCGGCGGGTGATCCCTGCCCATCCGGCAGACTGGGGAGCATGACCTCTTCCCTGTCCGGTCCTGTCCGTCCGTTCGATCCGGCGTCACCACGCCTGGGGGTGGGGCTGGCCGCGCTGGGCCGCCCCGGTTACATCAACCTGGGGCACGCGCGCGACCTCCCGGACCGGTCGGTGGCGGGCATGCGGGCGCAGGCGTGGGCGGTGCTGGACGTGGCGTACGCGGCGGGCGTGCGGTATTTCGACGCGGCGCGCAGTTACGGGCTGGCCGAGGAGTTCCTGGGCGCGTGGGTGCAGGCGCGCGGGCACCGGGACGCCGTGCTGGGCAGCAAGTGGGGGTACACGTACGTGGCGGACTGGCAGCCCGACGCATCCGTGCATGAGGTCAAGACGCACGACCGGGCCACGCTGGACCGGCAGTGGCCGCAGACGCTCGCGGCGCTGGGCGGCCCCCCGGCGCTGTACCTGATTCACTCGGCGACGCTGGAGTCGGGCGTGCTGGACAACCCGGCGGTGCTGGCGCGACTGGCGGAACTGGCGGCGGGGGGCGTGCGGGTGGGCCTGAGCACCAGCGGTCCGGCGCAGGCGGACACGATCCGGCGGGCGCTGGACGTGCGGGTGGACGGCGTGAATCCCCTGAGTGCCGTGCAGGCCACCTGGAACCTGCTGGACCGCTCGGCGGGCGCGGCGCTGGCCGACGCGCACGCCGAGGGCTGGGCGGTGGTGGTGAAGGAGGGCATGGCGAACGGCCGCCTGAGTGCGCGCGGCCTGAGCGGACGCGGGGACGTGCCCGCCCCGCTGGCGGCCCTGGCAGCGGAACTGGAGGTCACGCCGGACGCGGCGGCCCTGGCGGCCGTGCTGGCGCAACCGTGGGCGGACATGGTCCTGAGCGGCGCGGGCAACACCGATCAGCTGGCGCAGAATCTGGCGGCGCTGCGCGTGCAGGTCCCGGCGGACGCCCTGCCGGAACTGACCGTGGACGCCCGCACGTACTGGCAGGAGCGGGCCGCACTGCCCTGGAACTGATACGGACTCCGATTGAATGGGCTGCAAAGCCCGTTCAATCCGAGCGAAGCGAGTTGGAGCAAAACGGGTTCCGGACGTGGAGCCGGCAATCCGGTGCCCTTCCGGGTTGTCAGCGAAACAAACGGAATCCGGATCAGTACGCGCGGAAGTTCTGCCAGACGTGCGCGGGTTCGAAGCTGAAGCCGAACACGCCGGGGCCACCGTGCGCGGACAGGACGGTGCCCAGGCCCAGCGTCATGCTTTCCTGCACGCCCAGGCGGCGGGCCTCGAAGCGCAGGGCGTCCACGCTGTCGGGCGCGCCGTTGTGGAAGAACGCCACGCGGCCCTGTGGGAGGCTGGCGGCGCAGGCGCGCAGCTGCTCGGTCATGCTGTTCAGGGCGCGGCCAGCGCCGACCGCACGGGCGTAGGGTTCCACGCGGCCCTCGCGCAGGCCCAGGATGGGTTTCAGGTTCAGCAGGCCGCCCAGCAGGGCCGCAGCGCCGCCGATCCGGCCGCTGCGTTGCAGGTAGTTCAGGGTGTTCAGGCACATGCGGGTGGTGGTCTGCGGGCGCAGGGTGGTCAGGGCGGCCGCCACCTGCGCGGCGGGCACGCCGTCACGCAACAGGCGCGCGGCCCGCTCGGCCTGCAGGGCCAGTCCGGCGGCGGACTGCCAGGAGTCGTGGACGGTGACGCGGCCCGGGAAGGCCAGGGCGGCCTCGGTGGCGTGGGCGTGCGTGTCGCTCAGGCGGCTGCTGAGGTGCACGGCGAACACGTGGTCGTGGCGTTGCAGCAGGTTGTCCAGGGTGTCGCGGTAGGTCTGCACGGTGGGGGGCGCGGTGACGGGCATGGCGGCGCCGGCGTCCACGCGGCGGAACAGTTCCTCGCTGCCGAGTTCCTGGTGATCGAGCCAGTCGCGCCCGTCGAAACGGACGGTGAGTGGAATGACCCGCAGGCCGATGGCGTCGGCCTGACCGGCTTCGAGGTCACTGGTGGAATCGGTGAGGACGATGCTGTTCATGCCTCATGGTAGAACCCGGCCGGGCCGGAATGTGAAATTTCCCCCATCAGGGGCTCCCACCGGGGTGTGAAGTTTCGCACTCATTCGGATTCCGTCTGTTTCGCCGACAATCCGGAACTTCACCCAAAAGTTTCCACTTCACTGCCGATGACGTGTCACGCGGCCTCAAGCAGGGGTTCATCCTGCTCAAGGCCGGTCAGGACGTACTTTTCCGCATTCAGAGCTGCCTGCTGTTGTGCGGCCCTCCACGTCACTCCCGGTACTTCCCGACGCACCCGTAAGACCGCGTGAAAGGCCTCCACCACGCACCACACCCAGTTCTCCTGCGCCTGGATGGTTCGGCAATGACAACGTCCCAGCCCCAGGTTCTGCTTGAAGAACCGGTGAATCACCTCAATCCCCCAGCGGGCCTTCCAGGCCCGCAGCAGCGAGCGAACCGTGACGTCACTGCCAAACGTGCTGAACAGGAAAAAGCGCGTCCACTCACCGTGAACCTTGCGCCACACGATCAGGACATCGAACCCACCGACCTCACGGACGACCGGCAATCGGCGGACACGCCACCCGAACTCCGCGTACAGGTGACAGCGGTCTGGAGGGAATTGTTTGCTCAGCGCATTGAGGGTGAGGGACTCACCCTCGAACTGCACCGTCATATTGGCTTTGGCACGGATCAGGACTGGAATCTGATGCTGGCGACTGAAGGTCACGGCCGCGTCCCTCCCGAACTCTCCATCCAGCAGAAGACCCGCCATGGGGACGCCGGCCGTGAGGCAATCCTGGACGACGTGGATCATTTCCTGAGTCGCTGTACGGTACGGATAGCGCTCTGTATGCAGGGCCTGTGACACTTTGAAGCGCTCCAGCAACGGAACTGGATCTTCACCGAACCTGACCAGGGCCGCCGAGGTGAACTGATGACCGAGGCGGGTCTGGGCCTGACCGCTGTAGTGGTAGTTCACGCCTTCCATCGTCCGTCCGGCGTGGGGCACCATGACGAAATCAATGGCCAGGAACGCGCCGTCCGGCGCGTTCCTGGCGCGGCGCTGGAGGTCTTCTGTCGATTCGAACAAGAGTTTCCAGGCGGCACGAGATGCCCTCCAGGACGCTACCGAGCATAGCCCCATGTGGATTTTTATCGGTCAGAACAGCATTCTTCGTGTCTCGATCCCCTGTACCCCGTACCACACGACATCCGACGCCTCTCGCCTTTTCGTACTTCGACTGGCAGATGCTCGTATCCGGGCTGTTCAGGCCGAGAAAGGCTCATCACGGCCGAAAATCTCCTCCAGGACGCAACAGGGAAAATGCCGTGCTGACCGACGTTTCTCCTCCTCCGTGCCATCGCAACGTTGTGTGGCGCGCGATTCCAGCGGGCGTGGAAACTCTTGTTCGAAGGAGTCCCGCGCCATCTCCTTGGAGATGGCGCTTTTGCGCAGGGTGCTGTAGGGAACAAGGCCACTGAGGCTGGTGACCCGGTTCAGCTGAGCGGTGATGATGCTTTGCGGTAGGCTGGGTGTGCGAGGCATAGTCACTTCGCATCAAGGCCCATGAGACCGGGGAATTTCAAGCCCCTGCCTCGTGGGCCTTCGTGCTGGTCGCTGTTCTCTCGCCTGTGGAAACTCTTGTTCACCAGATTGCCGGCTCCACGCCCGGAACCCGCTTTTCTCCTCCTCGCAGCCCCTTCAATCGGAGTCCGTATCATTCCAGCCGTCCGCTGGCGACCGGCGGGCCTACTGCGCGGCCCCGGACACCGTCTCGCCTTCCGCGAGGGCCTGAAGCTCCGGGCGCAGCGCCGGGAGTTCCACGCGCGCCGTGTGCCACACGAGCGCCACCTCGATCCCGAAGTAGTCGTGCGACACGAGGTTGCGCACGTCGCGCAGCAGCGCCCACGGCAGGTGCGGGTGGGTGTCCTGCACGGACTGCGGAATGAACTTGGTGGTCTCGCCCAGCCGCGCCAGTCCGTGCAGCACGGCGTCCTGGGTCCGTTCGTCACGTTCGAAGGTCGCCAGGGTGTGGCCGTCCGTGAAGTCCGTGATGCGGTCGATGGCGCGCAGCAGGTCGAACACCCGCCAGCGCCAGCGTTTCTCACGGTGCGAGCGGGGCAGGCGCTCCGGGACGCTCTGCACGTCCACCGCGTCGGCCAGGATGTCGCCGCGCAGCGGGGGGCGCAGGGCCGCTTCCGTCACCACGTCCACCCGGCGGCCCAGCGCCCGCTCGAACACGGCGCGCGCCCGCATCAGGTCCAGCAGGCCGCGCGGCGAGGTGGGCGCGAAGTCGATCAGCAGGTCAATGTCGCTGGCCTCGCCCGCCTCGCCGCGCGCGACCGACCCGAATACCCGCACGCGCGTCACGCCGGTCGCCTCCCACTGCGGCTGCGCGGCCCGCAGACGCCCGGCGACCGTGTCGAGGCGAACATCGGGAAACAGCGGCTGGGCAGCGTTCATGGCGCCCAGGATACGGCGTGCCCGCGCGCGGGGACCGTATCCTGAACGGGTGATTATCGCCGTGGGCCACGACCTGATCGAGATCGACCGTATCCGGCGCATGCTGGAGCGCGAGGGCCGGCGGGCCGAGAAGCTGTTCACGCCCACGGAACTCGCGTACTGCGCGCGCCTGAGCGACCCGGCGCCCAGCCTCGCGGCGCGCTTCGCGGCCAAGGAGGCCTTCCAGAAGGTCTGGCCGCGCCCGCACGGCTGGCGGGACGTGTGGGTGGAGCGCACGGCCACGCCCGGCGGCCCCTTTCCGTTCGCGCGGCCGCACCTGGAATTCGCGCCGCACATCGCGCAGCACATGCGCGAGCAGGGCTGGGTGGCGCACCTGACGCTCACGCACACCCGCGAGCACGCGTCGGCGGTGGTGGTTCTCGAGGAGCGGCCCACGCCGGGAACTTGAGCGTTCCTGAAGAGTCCGGCGCTGTCCCGGCGCAAACGTCGCCGCGCTGACAGCGGACCCGGCCGGCGCGGGGCTACGCTGGAGCATGAACCCGGCACACCGGCGCGCGTTTCCCGTTCTGACCCTGCTGCTGGGCGCCGCCCTGCATGGCGGGCCGGGAACGGGGGCGGCCGCGAAGGTGCCGCCCCCCGCCTCCACCCCAGCCTCCACCGCTGCCACCCCCGTGCGGGCCAGCGCCGCCGAGCAGGTCGCCATGACGCGTGGGCGGACGCTGGTGCAGGACTTCTACGCCGTACGCCTGGACGGACTGTGGCGGGCGTTCTCGCCGGACGTGCGCGCCCAGTGGGGCACTCTGACCGATTTCCAGGCGTTCCGGCGCGGCGGACTGGCGCAGTACGGCCCGGAACGGCAGGTCGTGCAGGAACGCACCTTCACGCGCGGCCGCGAGGTGTACTACGTGCGCAGCGCCGCCTTCGAGAAGGCGCCAGAGCTGGTGTGGGCACTTGTCATGGGCTTCACCGGCGCGCAGGTCACGACCTTCGGCATCGCGCTGGAGGAGGACCGCCGCGACGCGCCCGTCGCCCGCCAGCCGGACGGCCAGCGCCGCGCGTCGCCCTGAGGGTCAGGAGCCGCCCTGGCTGCTCTGGCGGGCCAGTTCGCGCCCGGCAGGGTCCGTGACGCTGAAGGTGTACGCCCCGGCGCTGCGGGTGATCCAGTTCACGCGGTGATCCACGCAGGCGTCCGGCAGGTCCAGTTGCGAGGCGGTGGGGTAGGCGCGGTCGAGGCTGTTCTGCCGGAAGGTCTCGAGTTCACGCGTCAGGTTGTTCGCGCAGTTCTGCGCGGCGGCGTTGGTCGTCACGCGGGCCGCGTCGGCCGGGACGCCGGCAGGCCGGGCCGCCTGCGCGGCGCTCAGCTGCCGCTCCAGCGCCTCGACGCGGCGGGTCAGCTCGGCGTTCTGCGCGCGGGCCTCACGGTCCTGGCAGCCGCCGAGCAGCGGAACCAGCAGAAGAAGGACGCAGGCACGGCGAATCACGCGGGGCAGGTTACCGCACCGCGCGCCGCGATACCCAGGCCGCGCCGCTCATGAAGAGCTTCATGAAGGTGCGCGCCCCGTGCGGACGGCCGTCCCCTTCGCCTCTGCTTCCGGTGGAAGCACTTCGGATCAGCGGTTCAGGACGCTGACGATCTCCACGTGACTGGTCTGCGGGTAGAAGTCGTGCGGGATGACTTCCGCGAGTTTCCAGCCGCGCCGCACGAGGTCGCCCACGTCGCGCGCCCAGGTGGCCGGGTCGCAGGACACGTACACGAGGCGGTCGGCGGTGCTGGAGTTGATGTGCTCGCGCGCTCCCTCCTCCAGCCCGGCGCGGGGCGGGTCCACCACGATCACGTCGGTGCCCAGTTCGCTGAAGCGGGCGGCGTCGCCGCTGCGGAAGGTGACGTTGCTCTCGCCGCTGACGGCCACGTCCTGGCGGCCACGGGCGAGCGCCTCGGGCGCGGCGTCCAGCACGGTCACGCGGCGGAAGTTCGGGGCGAGGTGACGGCCGATCGCGCCGGCCCCGCCGTACAGGTCCACGGCGTGCTCGCCCTTGCCGGCCAGTTCGGCGGCCCGTTCGTAGGCCAGTCCGGCGGCCTGCGGGTTCACCTGCGCGAAGCCCGTGGCGGACACGCTGACCTGCACCCGCCCGAACTGCTCGCGGATCTCGCTTTCCCCGGCGATCAGGCGCACGCCGGCGCTGAAGCGTTTCCCGGCAGGTTGCGCCAGGGACACGCCGACCACGCCGGCTTCCATCAGGTGGTCGCTGGCGCGCAGGTACTGGCGGGTTTCGCCCGCGCCGATCACGGCCGCGACGACCTCGCCGGTCAGGCGGCTGGCGCGGAACGCGACCTCGGTGGCGGGGTCCAGCAGCGTGGGGTCGATGCGGTCCATGACCGCCTGAATCTGCGGCATGACCAGCGGGTCCTTCTGCACGACCAGCGGTTCGCTGCCGCGCCGCTCACGGTACGCAAGGCCCCCGGGCGTCACGAGGTACTGCGCGGTGTTGCGGTACCCCCAGGCCTCGGGGCTGGGGACGGTGGCGGCCACGCCGTGCTGCACCTTCGCGATGCGGCTCAGGGCCTCCTGCACGAAGGCGCGCTTGAAGTCCAGTTGCGCCTCGTAGGTGGCGTGCGCCAGGTCGGCGGTGGGCAGTTCCGGGCCGTCCACGCGGGCGGGGCTGCGGCGTAGCACCTCGACCGTCTGGCCCTGGCGCACGCCCTTCCCGGCGCGCACGCGGGCCGTGACCTGCTCGCCGGGCAGCGCCCCGCGGACCAGCACCACGCCGGACTCATCCCGGGCGAGCCCCAGCCCCCCCGCAACAAGTTTCTCGATTTCCAGCGTAAGTAAAGCGTCCGACATAACGTACAGGGTAGCGCGTCCGGCGCCCGCGCCGCTGCCCTCAGCTCACGTTGCGCCCCGGCCGTGCCCGGTGGACCCCGGCCAGGACGGACGCGGCGGCCCCCAGGGAATCCCCCCGGAGGCCGCCGCGCCATTCAAAGTCGGTGTTCACACGGGTTGAACGGTTTGTGCAGACCATTCAACCCGAGTCCAGATCAGTTCTCGTACTCCAGGTACGTGTAGCCCAGCAGTTCCTCGCCGTAATCCTCGAGCAGTTCGTGTTCCTGCTCGCTGGTCAGGGTCTTCGCCTTGATGGCGGCGTCGGCCTGGTCCTCGATGGCGTCGCGCAGCATGGGTTCCTCGTAGCCCATCGATTCGATCATGCGCCGCGCCTTCTGGCCGCGCACGAACAGGTCGATGTGGTACTTCCCGCCGGGGCGCACGGTGACGTGGGCCTCGCTGACCTTGCCGAACAGGTTGTGTGCGCTGCCCAGCACGTCCTGGTACGCGCCCATCAGGAACACGCCCAGGTAGTAGGGGCGGTCGCCGGGTTCGTGCAGCGGCAGGGTGGCTTTCACGTCGCGCAGGTCGATGAACTTCTCGATCTTGCCGTCGCTGTCGCAGGTGATGTCCACGATGGTCGCCTGCCGGGTGGGTTTCTCGTTCAGGCGGTCGAGCGGCACAATCGGGAACAGCGCCTGAATGGCCCAGTTGTCCGGAAGGCTCTGGAACAGCGAGAAGTTGCAGATGAACTTGTCCGCCAGGACTTTCTGCAGGTCTTCCAGTTCGTCCGGGACATACTTCTCGTTCTGGATGAGTTTGGCGATGCGGCGCAGGATGGCGTTGAACAGCGCCTCACCGCGCGCCCGGTCCGGCAGGGTCACGTAGCCCAGATCGAACAGGTTGTGCAGCGTCTGCTTGTCGCCGACCGCGTCGTTGTACGACTCGCGGTAGTTGCGGGCCGTGATGTTCGCCAGGATCTCTTCCATGTCCTTGACGATCTGGTGGCTGTTCTCGTCGGCCGGGGCGAGGTCCTCGAGGTCGCGGGTGGGGCCGGTCACGTCCACGACCGGCAGGATCAGCACGGCGTGGTGCGCGGTCAGCGCCCGGCCGGACTCGGAGACGATCACGGGTTCCGGCACCGAGCGGGCCTTGCAGACCTCCTGCACGGTGTACACGATGTCGGCGGCGTACTCGCGGACGGTGTAGTTCATGCTGGCGTAGAAGGTGGTCTTGGAGCCGTCGTAGTCGACGCCCAGGCCGCCGCCCACGTTCAGGTACTTCAGTTGCGCGCCGGCGGCGATCAGACCGGCGTACGTCTGGGTGGCCTCGCGCACGGCGACCTTCACGCGGCGGATGTCGGTGATCTGCGACCCGATGTGGGTGTGCAGCATCACCAGCGTGTCCAGCATGTCCTCTTCGCGCAGGCGTTCGACGACGCGCAGCAGTTCGTAGGCGTTCAGGCCGAACTTCGCCTGATCCCCGCCGCTCTCCTCCCACTGGCCACTACCGCGCGCGTGCAGCTTGAAGCGCACCCCCATGGCCGGGCGAACGCCGAGCGCCTTGGCCTGCTTGAGGATCCGGTCGAGTTCGCTGTACTTCTCGATGGTGATGACCACGTTCTTGCCGAGCGTGCGGCCCCACAGGGCCAGCTTGATGAAGCCGTCGTCCTTGAAGCCGTTGCAGCACAGCAGGGCGTCCGGGTGCATCTTCTGCGCGAGGCACAGCGCCAGTTCGGCCTTGGAACCGGCCTCCAGCCCGTGCGCGAAGTCGTACCCGGCCGACGCGACGGCCTCGACGACCGCGCGGCGCTGGTTGACCTTGATCGGGAACACGCCCTGGTAGTGACCGGTGTACCCGTACTCCTGGATGGCCGCCTGGAAGGACTCGTTCAGGTGCTTGACGCGGCCCGTGATGACCTGCGGAAAGCGCAGGATGACCGGCAGGCTCTCGCCGCGGTCCACGATCTCGTCCACGATCGAGCGCAGCGGGACGTGCAGGCCGGGGCTGGGCGTGACCTCGACCTGTCCCTTGTCGGACACGCGGAACCAGCCGCCGGACCAGTTGGGAACCTGGTAGAGCTCGGCGGCGTCGGTGGTGGAAAAACTGCTGGGTGTCGTCATGAAGGGCGTCCTCCTCCGTGGGGATAGGCTCGCCGTGCGCGGGGTTCGGAGTGTTGTGCTGCCCGGAGCCCGCCGGAGCGGACACTGGTGGAGCAGCCCTCACGGACGCCGTGCGAAACCGGGCGCATGATACGGCAAACGTGGCGGCGCGGATGTCATCTGCCCCCTGATTGCCTCCCCGACCCGGCAGGCGACCCCCGACGCCCCGCGAAAGCCCGGACGCCGGACAGGACGGCCGGGCAAAAGGAAGAAGGGAGCGGAGGCTTTCACCTCGCTCCCTTCTGGCTGGCGGTCCGGACGGGATTTGAACCCGCGACCTTCTGCGTGACAGGCAGATATGCTAACCGCTACACTACCGGACCAGCGGAACAGAGATTACGGGCCGCAGCCGCAAAAGTCAAGGGGGGGCGGGCGGGCGGCCCGGCGGCGGGGCCAGCACCACCCGGTCGCGGCCACTGGTCTTGGCGCGGCGCAGGGCGCTGTCGGCCCGCTCGAAGGCCGCCTGGAGGGGTTCACCGGCCGCGCTGAGGCTCAGGCCGGCGCTGAGGGTCACGCGCTGCCCGCCGGTGAAGGCGCGGCGCGCGACCTCCGCGCGGATGTCCTCGATCAGTGCGGCGGCCTGCACGGTCAGGTCCGTGTGGTCCGAGCCGGGCAGGCCCGGCAGCAGCACCGCGAATTCCTCGCCGCCCCAGCGGTACACCTGACCGCGCCCGGCCAGCACGTCCAGGATCACGTCGGCCACGCCGCGCAGCACGCGGTCCCCGGCGGTGTGGCCGTGCGTGTCGTTCACGCGCTTGAAATGGTCGATGTCCAGCACGGCCAGCGCCCAGCGGTCCGGGCCGGACGCGCGGCTGTCCTCGTCGAAGGCGCGGCGGTTCAGCAGGCCCGTCAGCGGGTCGCGTCGCCGCTGCCGCTCGCCGTCGGCGTACCGGCGGTTGATGTCCGTGAACGCCGCGCCGTACAGCACGACCGTCAGGCATACGACCAGCATCAGCAGCGGCGTGTTGCCGGTCAGGGTGGGTTGCAGCCCGGACTGCTGCCAGCGCCACAGCAGCAGCGTGGCGCTGGCGGTCAGGCCCAGCCCGGTCAGGCGGCCCATGCGGGCGTCGTCCATGAACAGCAGCGTCCAGGCGAGCACGGTGCCCGGCCCGAGCAGCAGCACGATGGACAGCAGCAGCGCGTCGCCGCGCAGGCCGCCCGGCCCGGACAGCCCCGCCACGACCGTCACGAAGGCGATGGTCATGAGCGGAAACAGTCGCCGCAACGGGTCGTGCAGCCGGATGGGGAGCAGGAAATGCAGGGCGGCCGTCAGCAGCGAGAGAACCACGAGACCCCCGATCACCCGCTGCGAGGCCGGGGTCGCGCCGACCGCCCCGACCAGCAGGGACGCCGCGACCATCGGCAGCGCCACCCGGAAGTACAGCCGCCCGATCCGCTCGGGCAGACTGTGCCGGGCGTCGGCCTGCGGGTCCGGGAGCCGGCCGCCGGACGTCATGGCCGACCCCGGCGCGCGTCAGGGCCGCGTCCGGCGGCGCGTGGGCGCGGACAGGGCGGCGCGGGGGTGGACGTGGCGATCATGGGCATGTGGCAGACTCCTTACGGATCACAGGATAGGAACAGACGCCTCCCACGACTCTGACAGGCGGCGGCGCCCAGCGCCCGTGAAGGCGTGCGCGTGCAGGGCGGCGCGGCCGGGGTACGCTGGGCGGCATGTTCCGCCGCGACCCGGTCCGCGCCGCCCTGCAGGACCTGGGCGGCGTGCTGGACCGCGACCTGACGCAGCTGCGCCCGCTGCTGCGGGCCGCACTGCCGGGCGGGGGCGTGATCGCGGCGGCGCGTGACGGGCGGCAGGTGATCGTGCCGCTGAACCTGTCGCCGGGGTTGACCCGTGAGGACAGGCCGTTCGAACTGGCGAGCGTCAGCAAGCCGTTCACGGCGGCGCTGGCCGGAGAACTGGCACGTGCCGGGCGGCTGGACTGGCACGCGCCCCTGTCGGCGCTGGGCGGGCCGCTGCGGGGCGTGCCGCGCACAGTGACGGCGTGGCGACTGGCGACACACACGGCGGGCCTGCCGACCCACCCGGCGCGGGCGGCCCTGACGGTCCTGACCCGTTACCACGATCCCTACGGCGGCATGGACGCCCGCGCCGTTCTGGACAGCGTGCGCCGCTGGGCCGGGCCGCCCGGCCGGTTCCGGTACTCGAACCTGGGGGCGGGCGCGCTGGCGCTGGCCGGGGCAGTCGCGGCGGGCGAACCGTGCAGCGCCGCCGGGTACGGACAGGCGCTGCGGCGCTTCGTGACCGGCCCGCTGAACCTGACCGTCACGCTGGACCCGCCGCGCCTGTCCGGGCTGGCCGGGCCGCCCACGGGATTCGGGCCGCTGACCGGGGCGGGAGGCCTGTTCGCCTCGCCCGGCGCCCTACTGGCGTTCGCGCAGGCGCACCTGGACGGGCGACTGGGGGACCACTGGGTGGCGGCGCAGCGCCCGCCGGGCCGTCCGGCCGGGCTGGAGGTCACGGCCGGGTGGCTGGCGCGCGGCCCGCTGCGCTGGCATGACGGCGTGGCCCGGCACGCCCGCGCGGGACTGGCCTTTCACGCCGGGACGGGCGCGGCCACGGCGATCCTGGCACGGGGCGGCGAGCCGCTGCTGGGCCGCCGCGCGCCCCTGACGCACCTCTTGCTGCGCCTGCTGGAGTGACGGCAGACTTCAGAGGCCCCGGGGGTCTGCCCCGGAGCCTCTGAACGAGCAGCCGACAGCGGTGTTCAGGGCGTGGGGACGACCCAGGTGACGCTGCGGGCGTCCTGCAGCGCGACGGGCAGGGTGACGCTGCGCCAGTTGCCGTTCTGCAGGCCCAGCAGGGTGTCGTGGCGGCGCAGGGCATTGCCGGTCAGGGTGTACAGGAACCCGTCGGGGGTGATGGTCAGGTCGCGCAGGTCCGTGACGTTCTCGACGGTGGCGGCGGTCGCAGCGCGGCCGTCCCACAGGCGCAGCGGTTCGCTGCCGTTGCCGGACAGCGCGGCGTCGCGCCACGCGGCCAGCAGGTTCTGGTTGCCGCCGGTCCACAGGTGGTCGAAACGGGTCGCGCCGAGCGCCGAGCGGGTGGTGGTCGCGTCCGGCAGTCCGGCGGGCGCGAGGCTCTGCACGCCGGTGTCGGTCGCGGCGATCAGGGTGCCGCCCAGATTGGCGAGGTCGCGGATGGCGGGCGAGGCCTGCGGGAGGCTGACCTCGGCGACCGGATCCCCGGCCGTGACGGGCGCGGCGCGCAGGACCTCGCTGCCGCCGCCCAGGCGGGCGCGGGCGACGATTCCCACGTCCCCCTGCACGGCGAGGCGGGTGGGGGGCGTGTCCGCGCCGGGCGCCGTGACGAGCGCGCCGGGCAGCGCGGCCGTCCAGACGAGCGCGCCCGACTGGTACAGCGCGAGGTTCTGCACGCCGCCGCAGTCGCTGAGGATCAGCAGGCGGTCACGGGCGGCGTTCTGCGCGGATTGCAGGTTGCAGCGGGGTGTGAACGTGGGGTTGGGGTAGGGGCGCGGGTCGCTCAGGTCGGGCGCGCGGCTCTCCACGCCGTCCCGGCGGGTCAGCAGCAGGCGCTGGCCGTTGGCGGGCGTGGCGAGGCTCACGCCGCCCGTGACGGTCACGCGCGCCTGTTCCGGGGCGGTCACCACTCCGTTCGTGTCGGTGGGCGTGACGGCGCGCAGGACGGTGCCGCCGTCGCTCAGGATGGCCAGGGTCAGGGGAACGCCGGCCTCCTCGGTGCCGGTGCAGGCGCTCAGCAGGGTGGTTAGCAGGGTGGTCAGCAGGGCCGCGCCCAGCAACGCGGCAGGCCGCAGCGGGGTGGGCCGCCCCGTGAGGCGGGCGCGGGCAGTGGGAACACGGAAGGGGAAACGCTGGAACATGGGGGGCACCTCGGGCAGGAGCGGATCAGGGACTGACGAGCGGCACGCTGACGTTGCCGTCGGTCAGGTCGAACAGCGGGTAGAAGCTCTGCCCCGGCAGGCCCACCGCGACGCGGTAGCGGCGCAGGCCCAGGTCCGCCTCGGCCTGCAGCGCCCAGCAGCAGCGGTCGATGGTCAGGCCGATCACCGGGGAGAGCGGCGCCGGGTTCTGCCGCACGCCGTCCAGCCACGTGAAGGTCTGGCGCAGGCTGCCGCTCAGGTACGCGCCGGGCGCCTGCCCGCTGCGCCCGATGCCCACGCTGAGCCGCACGGGATCCAGGGTCAGCGTGTCGGTGGCGCGGTCGTCCGGGAAGGTGCCGCTGCGGGTGCGGGTGTACGCGGCCCGCCCGGCCAGCGCGGCGCGCGTGCCGAACAGCCAGGAGGCGTCCAGGCTGGCGCGGCTCAGTTCGGTGCGCGGCTGGTCCAGGCCCGGCGTGTTCAGCGCGGCGCCCAGGGCGAGTCGCTGACCGGGGCGGGTGGCGGTCAGGCTGCCGCTCAGGGCCGGGCGCGTGAACCCGCCGCGCACGAGGTCGTACGCGCCGCCGTACGTGACGTTCCAGTTCGTGGCGCTGCCCTGCACCGTCCCGACGCTGAAGCTGAGGGTGCCGCTGTCCTGCGCGGTGGCCGGGCGGTTGAGCAGCAGGCTGTGCGCGCTGCTCAGGCGGTACGCGCCGCGCCAGGTCAGGCTGGTCTCGCCGATCAGCTGCGCGGCCCCGCTCTGGTCGGCCGTGCGGGGCAGCAGGCGCTGGCTGCCGCTGAGGGTCAGGGCGTTCAGGACGGTGTCGCGCGTGCGGTTCAGGGTGTAGGACACGCCGATCTCGTTCACGTCGGGCGTGCGGACGTTGTGGATCAGGTACGCGCTGAAGGTGTTCGTACGGACGTCGCCGGTCACGGTGGCGCGCAGCGTGAGCGGCCCCGGGCCGGTCAGGCGGGCGTAACTGCCCGAGGCGCTCAGGGCGAGATTCGGGGCGGGCCACGTCGGGCCGGCCGGGCGGGCAGGCGTGCCGGGTGTCGCGGGCGTGATCTGCCCGGCGTCCGGGTCGCTGAGGGTCGCCGTGAACGACGCGCTTTCCAGCGCCTGCGTGTACAGGTTCACGCTGCTGCTGGCGTCCAGGGTCAGGGGGCGGCGGTTGACGCGCAACGTGAAGTTCAGCGGTCCCTGCTGGTCGGGGCTCAGGAACAGGTCGCGGCTGTACGACGCGCCGAAGGTCACGTCGCGGGCCGGCACGGCCGACAGGGTCACGCCCAGCGGGGCGCTCAGCAGGCGGCCGCCCAGCGCGTCGAAGGCGAAGGGGCTGGTGCCCTCGGTGCGGTTGTACGCGCCGCTGACGCTCAGGGTGTTCGTAGTATTGAACCGCTGCGTGAGGGTCGCGCCCAGCGTCAGCTGCACCGTGCGGGCGCCCGTGCCGTAGT
The DNA here is from genome assembly GCF_002017875.1 of Deinococcus sp. LM3. Classification (NCBI taxonomy): domain Bacteria; kingdom Thermotogati; phylum Deinococcota; class Deinococci; order Deinococcales; family Deinococcaceae; genus Deinococcus; species Deinococcus sp. LM3. The sequence continues at coordinate 1,196,881 of NZ_MUFV01000001.1, forward strand.
ACCGGCCGGTGAAGGTGTTCTTCAGGCTCAGGTCCGCGTTCTGCCAGGGGCTGGCGGTGTACGACAGGTTGTGCTGCTCCTCGAGGCGTTCGGTGGTGATGTTCGTGCCCTGCGCCGACGCGCTGCGCGACAGCGGGTTGCTGGCCGCCGTGTACCGACCGGCGGTCACGCGCACGTCCGCGCTGAGGTTCCCGCTCGTGTACACCTTGGGGTCCACCGTGACCTCCGGGAGTTTCAGCGGAGTGGTCAGGGCGGTGGTGGGTTCGGGGCCGAAACGGTTCACGTAGTTGAAGTCCGCCGTGAACAGCGGGTAGTCGGCCTTCGCGCCGAACGCGACGTTCGTCACGCCGCGCTGCGGGTCGCTGTCAGTGCGCCCCACGTCGCTGCGCTTGACGCTCAGGGTGTAGTCCAGGTCGCGCAGGGCCGTCACCAGCGGCAGGCGGCCCCGCACGCTGAAATCCAGGTCCAGGTCGTACCCGCCGCTGCCCACCGGGCGGGGGTTCGCCAGGGCGTACAGGTTCAGTCGGTCCACGAGCGGCAGCGGCGCGAACGACCGCAGGCTCACGCCCAGGCCCACGCTGGGGTCGCGGTTCTGGTAGTAGCGCAGCAGCGTGGTGCCCAGCGTGCTGCTGCCCACGCTGAACGGCAGGTCGGCCTCCACGGTGTAGCCGTCCACGGCGTCCCGCCCGACTTCCAGGCGCGGCTGCCGCTCGCGGTCGTTCAGGGGCAGCACCAGCACCGGCAGGAACAGCACCGGCACGTCGGCCAGCAGCAGCTGCGCGCGGTACGCGACCAGCCGGTCGCCGGGGTACACGATCAGCCGCTCGGCGCGGAACGCGAAATCGTTCGGGGTGCGGCCGCAGCGGGCGCAGGTCGTGAAGTACCCGCCCGCAGCGCGCAGCTGCCCCGGAATGCGCTCGACCTCGTCGCCCCGGATTTCCAGCTGACTGTCACTGATCAGCACGTCCTCGCCCGTCACCTGCTCCTGACCGAGTTCCACGACCAGGTTCTCGCCGCGCAGGTCCTGTCCGTCACCGGCGCTGCGGTAACTGGCCGCGCCGACCAGCGTCAGGACGCGGCGCGTGCGGTTGAACTCCACGCGCCGGGCCCGCACCACGTCGTCGTCCACGCGCAGCTCCACGGCCTCGCCCGTGATGATCACGAGCTCCTGACCGTCCACCTGCCGCAGTTCCAGCGTGTCGGCCGACACGATCCTCACCGTGCGGGCCTCGGCGGCGCCCAGCAGGCCGCCCAGCAGGCCCAGACCCAGCAGCGCCGCGCGCACGCGCCGGCCCCGGCGCCGACTGATCCCGGCGCGGCTCATTCGGCGCGCGTTCCGGCGCGGGCCAGCGGGACTGTGAGCGGATCGGGGACGGGCAGCGCCGGGCCGGATGCCAGGACCGGCGAGGCCAGCGCGGGTGACAGCGCCGGTACCAGCGATGCCGGAAGCTGCGCGGCCGGGGCGCTCAGGGTTCCCAGCACCGTCCCGGGGTAGTAGAAGCCCAGCACGTGCAGGTGATCGTACCCGGCGCGCGCCAGTCCCAGCGCCCCGTACTGCGACAGCCCCACGCCGTGCCCGGCGCCGCTGCCCTCGATCACCAGCGGGTTCAGGCCCGCCAGCGTCACGCGCGTCCCCGACGCACCCAGCGACCGGATGAACCCCCCGGCCCTCGCGCCGCCCAGCCGCGAGGCGCCGGACGCCCCGACCAGCAGGATCTCGGCCGGGCGGCCCGAGGCGCTCAGGCGCGTGACCGTCACACTGCTCAGCGTCCCGACCTTCACGCCGTACTGCGCCGCCACCGCCTGCACCTGCGGCAGCGGCACCTCCAGCCGCCAGCGGGCGCGCGGTCCCCCGGCCGAGAACGGGTCCGGGCGGGCCGTCAGGTACGGCACCTCGGTGCCCCACACCTCGGCGCTGGACGCCGTGAATCCGCCCGAATCACTGCTGAAGTACGTGCTGGCCGCCTTCGACCCGAACGCCACCACCTGCGCGCGTGTGGCCGCGATGGCCGCGTCGGTGGCGGGCTTCTCGGCCTGGGTGCCCGCGTACACCTGACAGCTCTGCGTGGCGCAGGTGTCGTACGGCGCGGCCGGATTGACCCGCGCCGCCACGTACGTCCGCGCGATCACCGCCTGCGCCTGCAGGGCCGCCGCCGGCCACGACGCCGGCATCTCGGCCGGGACCACGCCGCGCAGGTAGTCCTCGATATCCACGACGTTCACGCCCTGCACCACGCCCTTCTCGGCGCGCAGGTGCACGCCGCCCCGGTACGTGCGGCCCGCGATCTCCACCGTGCGGCCCGCGCCGGGCGGCAGGTACAGCGTGCCACTCCCGGTCGCCTGACCGTTCAGGGTCAGCTGCGCCGCCGCGCCCGTCCCCGTCACGCCCACCGTCCACGCCTGGGGCGGCAGGGTCACTGACGGCAACGCGCCCGCCGATACCGCTCCCGGCAGGCCCGTCACGGCTGCCGGCGAGGGCGGCACCCGGACCGTCAACTGCGGCGCGGACGCCACCAGCACCCGGACCTCCAGGGCAGACGCGCCGCCCGCTCCCAGCAGCAACGCAGCAAGCAGGGAAACGCCGGAACGCAGACATGAACGCATGATCAAGAACGAGTATACCCGCGCCCCCACGCGCGCAACTGACAGCCGCGTGAGAAGCGCGGCATCATGCCAGCCATGCCCCGCACCCCCACCCCCGGCCACGTCTGGGCGCACGTCGGCCAGCCGTTCACGCCCCCCACCCCGCACCCGGACGGCACGCACTACGACTTCATCGTGATCGGCGCGGGCCGCATGGGGAGCCTCCTGACGCTGGCCCTCACCCGCGCCGCCCCGCACGCGCGCCTGCTGCTGATCGAACAGGGCGGCCTGCCCAACGAGGAAGGCCACACCATCCTCGCGCCCGGCGTCTGGACCACCGCGCACCTGCCCCCCGACCAGCACGCCGCCGCGCACGCCAGCCGCGCCCTGATCGAGGAACTCGCCCAGCCCACCCCCCGCCCCCACGTCACGCTGCACACCCACGCGGCCCCCGGCAGCGTGGCCAGCGCAGACGCCCTGGATGGCCACCCGGACAGCCTCGCCCTGATCGACCCCGGCGTCCTCACGCACGCCACCACCGACCCGCACGCCCTGGCCTACCGCCCCGGCACGCTCGCCCTGAACGCCACGCAGACCGCCGTCCGCGCCGGCGCGCACCTGATGCTCAACACCCGCGCCGCCCCCCACCCCGCCGGCGTGGTCACCGCCGAACGCCTGACCGTCACCAACACCCACCAGATCGTCACGCACGAAACCCACACCCTGCGCGCCCGGCACGTCATCCTCGCCACCGGCGCCGACGCCCCCACCCAGGCCGAACAGCACCTCGGCATCCACACCCGCCACGCCCGCGCCTACCAGCAGACCCCGCACCTGAACGCCCCCAGCACCCCCACCAGCCCCACCCTGCACCACGCCGGACTGACCCTCACCCCCCAGCACGGCGCGTACACCCTGCACCCCGCCATCCACCACCGCGACCCCCACGGCTACAACCCAACCGGCGGTCACCTGACCGGCGTGCCCACCGGCCTGCGCCGCGAAACCCTCGAAGACCTCGTCGCCCTCATGGACGCCCTGCCCGTCCTCGCCACCCCGGCCCTCCACCTGGGCCGCAGCCTCAGCGACATCCCCGGCAGCTGGGTCGCCCTCCCCCACGGCCACCCCCACGCCCCACCCACCCACGAACCCCTCGACGACCACACCACCCTGCTGCTCGGCGGCCCCCACGCCGACACCCTCGGCCCACACACCGCCCAGGCACTCGCGCAGCAACTCGCACAGCAACTCGCAGGGGCGTAGGGAGTGGGAAGGGCGGCTGCTACGCAGCGGAACACAGCTGCTTCGCAGGACACCCCTCTGCTTCGCAGGACCCCTCAGTCAGCTTCGCTGACAGCTCCCCTCAAGGGGAGCCTTGAAAGGCGACCGTCGTAGAAACCGAGCCCGTCGTGCGCGCAGCGCGCGGGGCGCACGGCGCGGGAGCGAAGGATGGCGTGTGAGGCGTGGCCGAACCCGCCGATCACACACCCGAAAAGCCCGCGAAATACCTGCTCAGTGCCAACGCTGGCTCCCCCTGCCCCGCTGGGGCAGGGGGCTGGGGGGTGGGGCAGCACACGGAAAGCCCGCCGCAAGACGCACACCTCCCACCCAGACCCGGCCTCTGTTGTCTACCCCTTCCCCACCTGCCTGCCGCCCCTGGCGCCTAAGCTGTCGCCCATGAGAGCGGCGCGAATTACGGGCTGGTCAGGGGTGAACGCCTGACGGCCTGCGCGCTGCCAATCGTCCCCCACCCGCTGCTGGTGGGGGTTTTTCTTTCGGTGGGATCAAGGGGTGATGCGTGGTGATGCAGGTCAGGGAGTTCAAACCGGGTGAGATGGACGCGATGGATGTGCTGCGGCTGGCGCTGACGAGCAAGGTGTATGGCGCGGCGATCGAGACGCCGGTGAGTGAGACGCCGTCGTTGAGTGCGCGGTTGGGGAACCGGGTGCTGCTGAAGCGGGAGGATCTGCAGCCGATCTTTTCGTTCAAGTTGCGGGGCGCTTACAACAAGATGGCTCAGTTGACGCCGGAGGAGCGTGCGCGTGGGGTGATCTGTGCGTCGGCGGGGAATCACGCGCAGGGGGTGGCGTTCGCGGCGCAGCGGTTGGGGGTGCGGTCGGTGATCGTGATGCCGGCGACCACGCCGGAGATCAAGGTGGGGGCGTGCCGGGCGCGGGGGGCGGAGGTGGTGCTGTTCGGGGACAGTTTCAGTGATGCCGAGACGCACGCGTTCGCGTTGCAGCGGGAATGGGGGATGACGTTCGTGCATCCGTACGATGATCCGCTGGTGCTGGCGGGGCAGGGGACGGTGGCGCTGGAGTTGCTGCGTCAGGTGGAGGTGGACGGGCCGGTGACGGTGTTCGTGCCGGTGGGGGGCGGCGGCCTGATTGCGGGGGTGGCGGGGGTGCTCAAGGCGCTGCGGCCGGATATCCGGGTGGTGGGCGTGGAGCCGGAGGACAGTGACGCGATGTTCCAGTCGGTGCAGGCCGGGGAGCGGGTGCGGCTGGACACGGTGGGGATTTTTGTGGATGGCGTGGCGGTCAAGCAGGTGGGGGCGTTCACGTTCGATCTGACGCGCCGGTACGTGGATGACTGGGTGCGGGTGAACACGGATGAGGTGTGCGCGGCGATCAAGGACGTGTTCGACGATACGCGGGCCGTGATGGAGCCGGCGGGGGCGCTGGCGGTGGCGGGCCTGAAGAAGTACGTGGCCGAGCGGGGCGTGAGTGGTGAGACGCTGGTGGGTCTGACGTGCGGCGCGAACGTGAATTTCGACCGGCTGCGGCACGTCGCGGAGCGGGCCGAGGTCGGCGAGCAGCGCGAGGCGATTCTGGCGGTGACGATTCCGGAGCGGCCAGGCGCGTTCCGGGAGTTCATCGAGGTGGTGGGGGCGCGGGCGATCACGGAGTTCAATTACCGCTTTGCGCCGAGGGCGCAGGCGCAGATTTTCGTGGGGGTGCAGCTGGCCCGCGCGGGGCAACGGGCGGAACTGGTCGCAGAGTTGCTGGGGTTGGGGTACGCGGTGGCGGACCTGACGGAGGATGAGCTGGCCAAGGTGCATGTGCGGCACATGGTGGGGGGCCGGGCGCCGGAGGCGACGGATGAGCGGGTGTACTCGTTCACGTTCCCGGAGCGGCCGGGGGCGCTGCTGGAGTTCCTGACGCATCTGCATGGGCGCTGGAATATCAGCCTGTTCCATTACCGGAATCACGGGTCGGCGCATGGGCGGGTGCTGGCGGGGTTTCAGGTGCCGCCCGGCGACGGGGCGGCGTTCGCGGCGTTCCTGGCGGGGGTGGGGTACCCGGCGGTGGACATGACGGCGAATCCGGCGTACCGGTTGTTCCTGACCTGATGCGGGTGGCCCGGAGCGACCTGGGTGGCCGGGCCGGCTGGATGGGTGGGGCGTGAAGGTGGGGGCGGGGGCGTACTCACCTCTCTTCACGGCGGGTGTGTCCTGATGAGGCATGACTGATTCGAATTCCGGTGTGAAGGCAGGCAGTCTGACGGTGGGGCTTCTGGGGGCGTGGCGGGGTGAGGCGACCGATCCGGCCCGTTCCTTTCAGGGGCAGGTCGTCGTCTCTGATCTGGAAGCGCTTCCGGTGGGCACGGAGGTCGCGGTGCAGTTCCGGGATTCCGGGCGGCGCGTGACGGGCGCGCACGATCACGGCGCGTACGTGCTGAGTGCGCGGGGGCGCGAGTGGCCGGTGTCGCGGTTCACGGCCCATGCCAGCGCGGCCGGGCAGGTGCGGGACGACCGCGAGCCTTCCGGGGAGTGGGTGGCGGAACTCGTGAACCGCTGAAGGGCGCTGGCCTTGCGCGGAGCGCGGCGGGGTTCTACGCTCGGGCATGACCCCTGAGCTGCCACGCACGCCCGCCGCCCCGCGTCCCGAGGACCTGCCGCCCGCCGTGATCGTGGACGCCGCGCCGGACGATCCGCGTGTGGCCGGGCTGATGAACGCGCAGCAGCGTGAATTGCGGGCGCTGTACCAGGATACCGACGAGCGCACGGAGCCCTTCGATCCGATGGTCCTGACCGGGCCGGGGTGCGTGCTGCTGGCCGCCCGGCGGGGCGATGACCGCGCGCCGCTGCTGGCGTGTGGGGCGCTGAAACGCTGGGACGCGCAGTCGGCCGAGGTCAAACGCATGTACACGCTGCCGCAGGTGCGCGGGCAGGGGCTGGCGCGGGCGCTGCTGGAAGAACTGATCGTGCGGGGCCGCCGTGAGGGGTACGCGCGGCTGGTGCTGGAGACCGGGGATCAGCAGGAGGCGGCGCTGGCGCTGTACACGCGGGCGGGCTTCCGGCGCATTCCGAACTTCGGGTACTACGAGGGCGTGGAGAACAGCCTGTGTTTCGAGTTGCCGCTGGGTTCATGAACGCCGGCTTCACCGGGACTCAAGTGGACCTGAAGTGAACTCCCACGCCGCGCCGGGAGGAGTGTGGGACGGTGGGGCATGAACGATCAGCTGATCCGGGAGTGCATCGAGGCCTGTCTGGCGTGCGTGACGGCGTGCGAGGAGTGCGCCTCGGCGTGCCTGTCCGAGCCGGATATCGACATGATGCGCGGCTGCATCCGGCTGGACCGGGACTGCGCGGACGTGTGCGCCGTGACGGCGCGGCTGCTGATGCGTGGTAGCGACCTGCACGCGCAGGCGTGTGCGCTGTGTGCCGGGGCCTGCGCGGCGTGTGCGGCCGAGTGCGGTGGGCACAGTCACGATCACTGCCAGCGCTGCGCCGAGGCCTGCCGCCGCTGCGAGGAAGCCTGCCGGAAACTGGCGGCCTGAACGCCGTATCCGTGGGGGGAAAGCCGGTGGTCCGGGGGGTCCTGGGGCGGTCACAGCCGGAGGGTAGACTGGACGGATGACCCTCCTCTGCCCTGTGCGTACGTCTGGTGATTCACTGGACGTACGTTTCGCTTTGGCCTATACTGCACCGAGGTTGTTATGCTTCTAGCAGAAATTATCAGCGTGGGCACGGAACTGCTGTTCGGCGAGATCGTCGACAGTAACGCCGCGTTCCTCGCCCGTGAACTCGGGACGCGCGGCGTCACCCTGCACCGCAAGACCGTGCTGGGAGACAACCTGACCCGCCTGACCGACGCCATCGGCACGGCCCTGGACCGCGCGGATCTGGTCATCCTGGGCGGCGGCCTGGGCCCCACCGACGACGACCTGACCCGCGAGGCCATCGCCGCCGCCCTGAACGAGACGCCCACCGAGGACCCCGACCAGCTCGCGCACCTGCGCGGCCTGTTCGAATCCCGTGGGCGCACCATGCCCGACATCAACCGCAAGCAGGCGTGGCTGATTCCCAGCGCCGAGGCGCTGCCCAACCCGGTCGGCACCGCGCCCGGCTGGTTCGTGCGGACCACGCGCGGCACGCCGAAGCTGCTGGTCGCGCTGCCCGGCCCGCCCCGCGAGATGCAGCGCATGTGGCGTGAGCAGGTGCTGCCGCGCCTGCCGCTGCCCGGAGCGGCGCTGGAACACACCACCATCCACACCCAGGGCATCGGTGAAAGTACGGTCGCCGAACTGCTGGGCGACCTGACCCGGCAGGCGAACCCCAGCGTCGCCACGTACGCCCGCGCGACCGGCGTGGACGTGCGCGTGGCCGCCAGCGCCCCGGACCGCGATCAGGCGGCGGCGCTGCTGCACCCGGTCCGGCAGCGCGTGCGCGAACTGCTGGCCCGCTGGACCTGGGGCGAGGACGACCAGACGCTCGCCGGGGCCGCGCAGGGAGCGCTGCTGGGCCTCACGCTGGGCGTCATCGAGGCCGGGAGCGCCGGGACGCTGTGCACGCTGCTGGCCGACCAGCCGGGCTTCCTGGACGCCGCCGTCACGCAGGACCACGCCCGCCTGATCACGCTGGGCCTGACGCCCGTCACGCTGCGGGACCAGGGTCTCGTGAGCGAGCAGGCCGCCCGCGAACTGGCCGCCGGGGCGCGCGAACACCTGGGGGCCGACGTGGGCCTCGCGGTGGTCGTGGCGACCACGGGCGAACGGGCCGGGCAGGCCTTCGTGGGCCTGAACGTCCCGCAGCCGGGCGGCGCGCCGCTGGAGCGCACACTGCACGTCAACTGGCCCGGCGACGCCGCGCAGGTGCGGGAACGCGCCGCCGTGAGCGCCCTGTCGCTGCTGCGCGCCGCCCTGAGTGACCCGCCCGCCCCCACACCCGCCCCGACCGATTCACAGACCTCCGATTCACAGAACCGCACTGCCCCGGCCCCCGAACAGCGGCCCGAAGGAAGGACCGCATGAAGATCAAGAAGACCAACCGCCCGCCCCGCCCCGCCTCTACCCCCGCTTCCGCCCCGGCCAGCGAGCCCGGCGCGCTGCGGCGCACCGTCGCCGAGGCGCAGGCCGCCGCGCCGCGCCGTGACCGACCGGCCGGTCAGAGTGCAGCCGGTCAGGGTGCGGGCAACAAAGCGGCAGGCAACAAGGGCGCGGCCAGCCGGGGTGCAGGCAGTCGGGGTGCAGGCAGTCGGGGTCCGGACAGCCGGGGTCCGTCTGGCGGGAAGCCCGGCGAGAGCCGGGGCGCGAAACCGGCCCGGCCCGCCGGTCGCCCGGACGCCCGCCCCGCGAAGGACACGGGCAGCCGTGACGGCAGCCGCCCCGCCCCTGACGACGGACACCAGCCGGCCGGCACGCAGCGCCTGTTCTTCGCGCTGAAGGTTCCCGCGAACCTCGTCGGGCCGCTGCGGGAAGCGCAGCGCAAACTGCGCGGCAACTGGCGCCGGGTGGACGCCGACCAGCTGCACGTGACCCTGGCGTACCTGCCGGCGGTGCCGGTCGACCGCGTGGACGACCTCAAACGCCTGGGCGTGACCCTGATGCAGGACCTGGCGCCCATGCAGGTCAGTCTGCGCGGCACCGGCTACTACCCGAACGAGGGCAGCCCGCGCGTGTGGTTCGTGAAAGTCGAGGCCGAGGGCCTGCCGGAACTGGCGCAGGCGCTGCGGGACGGCATTCACGCGCTGGGTCTGGAAACCGACGATCAGCCGTTCAAGGGGCACATCACCCTGGCGCGCAAGAAGGGACCGGCGCCGCGCGTGCCGCCCCTGACCTTCACGCACGGCTGGCAGGCCGGCGGCGCGGTCCTGTACCGCAGCATCCTGCGTAAGACCGGCCCCATCCACGAGACCGCCAGCAGCTTCCGCTTCCGCGCGCCGCTGCCCACCGAGACCGACGTCCCGCTTCCCGACCCCAGTCCCGACACCCCACCGGCCGCACCGGCCGTCACCGACCCGCAGTAACCCCGAACCCCGCCACGACACCCGGCCGGCCCCAGCGGCCAGCAGGCAAGGAGACCCCATGAGCAAGGAAAAAGACATCACCGCCGCCCCCACCGATGCCAAGGAACGCGCCAAGGCCATCGACACCGCCATGAGCCAGATCGAGAAGGCGTTCGGCAAGGGCAGCATCATGAAACTGGGCGCCGAGAGCAAACTCGACGTGCAGACCATCAGCACCGGCAGCCTCAGCCTGGACCTCGCCCTGGGCGTGGGCGGCATCCCCAAGGGCCGCGTCACCGAGATCTACGGCCCGGAAAGCGGCGGCAAGACCACCCTGGCGCTCAGCATCATCGCGCAGTCGCAGAAGGCCGGCGGGACCGCCGCGTTCATCGACGCCGAACACGCCCTGGACCCCGTGTACGCCCGCGCGCTCGGCGTGAACACCGACGAACTGCTCGTCGCGCAGCCCGACAACGGTGAGCAGGCGCTGGAAATCATGGAACTGCTGGTGCGCAGCGGCGCCGTCGACATCGTCGTCGTCGACTCGGTCGCCGCCCTGACCCCCCGCGCCGAGATCGAGGGCGAGATGGGCGACAGCCTCCCCGGCCTGCAGGCCCGCCTCATGAGTCAGGCGCTGCGCAAACTGACCGGGATTCTCAGCAAGACGAACACTGCCGCCATCTTCATCAACCAGGTCCGCGAAAAGATCGGCGTGATGTACGGCAACCCGGAAACCACCACCGGCGGCCGCGCCCTTAAGTTCTACGCCTCGGTGCGCCTGGACGTCCGCAAGATCGGGCAGCCCATCAAGGTCGGCAACGACGCCGTCGCGAACACCGTGAAGGTCAAGACCGTGAAGAACAAGGTCGCCGCGCCCTTCAAGGAAGTCGAACTGGCCCTGGTGTACGGCAAGGGCTTCGACCAGCTCAGTGACCTCGTCACACTGGCCAGCGACATGGACATCATCAAGAAGGCCGGCAGCTTCTACTCGTACGGCGACGAACGCATCGGCCAGGGTAAGGAAAAGGCCATCGCCTACATCGCCGAGCGCCCCGAGATGGAAAACGAGATCCGCGAGCGCGTCCTGAGCGCCATCCGCACCGGCAACGCCCCGGAACTGCCCACCAAACCCGCCGCCATCGCCGAGTGAGGTCGATGGACGGAAGTTGATGGTTGATGGTTGAAAGGTGAGGGGGAGGGGCCGGTGAGCCTCTCCCCCGTTTCATGGCTTCCTGTTCGCGCCGGGGGCCTGCCATCTGGCTTACCCCGCCGTCCCTCTTTCGGCGGATGCCGCGTGCGTGCGGCGCGGCGCAGACTGGGCGCAGGCTTCGGGGTGGGGTTTCCGCGTGGGAGACATCGACAACCCACACCCAAGGTCAGAGCCCCCACCCGAGTGAAGGTGGGGGGCTTTTTCGCTGCCTGTGGCGGCAAAACTTACCGGCGGGCGAACTTCCAGGCGGCGGGCAGCAGCAGCGCGGCCAGCAGCAGCTTGATGCTGTCGCCGATGAGGAAGGGGGTCAGGCCGGCGGTCAGCAGGGCCGCGCCCTTCAGGCCGGTGATGGCGCCCAGGACGGGCAGGCCGATGGCGTAGATGAGGGCGCTGCCGGCCAGCATGGCGAGGCAGGTCCCCAGGAACCGGCGGTCCAGCCCGAAGCGTTCGACCAGGAAACCGACGAGCGCGGCGGCCAGCGGGTAGCTGATGACGTAGCCGATGCTGGCGCGCAGGCCGGTGCCCGTGGAGTTCATGAAGCCGCTGGCGCCGCCGGCGTACACGGGCAGTCCGGCCGCGCCGGCCAGCGCGTACAGCAGCACGGCGGCGAAGGCGCGTTTCCAGCCGAGGGCCGCGCCGACCAGCAGCACGCCCAGCGTCTGGAGGGTCATGGGGACGGGTTGCAGCGGCACCTCGGCCTGCGCGAGCAGCGCGATCAGGGCCGCGCCGCCGCCGACGAGCAGCAGGTCACGCGCGAGGCTGGGGGTGGGGGCGAGCTGGCGGGCCAGGGTGGGGTGGGTCAGGGTCATGGTGGTCTCTCCTTGGTGGGGTGGGGGCGGGGTGGGGGCCGGGAGTGGTCCGTGCGCTCAGGGTGCGGGGCCGCTCCCGGACGGTTCCGGGAGTTCCGGGGCGAGGCTGCCGACGAGTTGCACGTCCCCGGCGCTGACGGTGCGGGGGCCGTGCGCGGTCGTGACGATCAGGCTGCCCTGCGCGTCGAGGTCGGTCGCGACGCCCTCCAGGGGGCCTTCGTGCGTGTGGATCAGGACGGGGCGGCCCAGGGTGACGTTCGCGGCCCGCCAGGCGTTCAGGATGTCCGTGGCGGGCGCGGCCAGCCAGCGTTCCAGTTCGAGCAGCAGCGTGCCGAGCAGGGCGGCGCGGGTGGGTTCGGGGGTGCCGGGGGCGTGCAGGGCGCCCAGGTGCGCGGCGTCCTGCGGGGCGGCCGTGACGTTGATGCCGATGCCCAGGACGGCGCGGCGGGCTTCCTCGCCGCGCAGGTCGGCTTCGAGCAGGATGCCCGCCAGTTTGCGGCCGTTCGGGGCGAGCAGGTCGTTCGGCCATTTCAGGCCGCCCACGCCGGCGGCGCGCTGCACGGCGACTCCGGCGGCCAGCGGCATCAGCGGCAGGTCCGCGAGGGTCAGGGGGCCGCCGCGCAGGCTGCGGGTCAGCAGGACGCTGAAGACCAGGGTGCCGTGCGTGGTGTCCCAGGTGCGGCCCCGGCGGCCGCGTCCGGCGGTCTGGCGTTCGGCGACCGTGACCGCGCCGTGCGGGGCGGGGTGGGTGGGGTGGTCGGCCCAGGCGCGCAGGCTGTCCTGGGTGCTGGTGACGGTGCCCTGGTAGCGCATGGCCTGTCCCAGCGTGCCGCTGCGGGGGGTCAGGTGCGGGGTGGGCGTGCCGGGCGGCAGGGCGTAGCCGGCGCGGGTGACCTGGACGGGCACGCCGGCCTCGATCAGGTGGCGGGCCAGGGTGTTCACGGTGACGCGGTTCACACCGAGGGTCTGCCCGAGGGCGTCCCCGGTCTGGGGGCGTTCGGTCAGGAGGGGCAGCAGGCGGTCGGGCATTCGTTCAGTGTTTTATCCGCTTTGCTGAACGAAGGCAATGAACCGGGTTCAGACCGTGGTCGCGGCCGCGGCCGGAGACTGTGTCGTACACGTCACGGGCGCGTCAGCTGCATTTGCTAGACTGCGCGCATGACGATGGTGCGGCAGACCAAGCAGCGGGCGGCGGTGATCGAGGTCCTGCGGACCGCGCGGTCCCACCCGGACGCCGCGTGGATTCACGCGCAGGTGCGTGGGCAGTTGCCCAGCGTGAGCCTGGGGACCGTGTACCGCACGCTGGACGCGCTGGTTCGCGACGGCGTGGTGGTCACGCTGGAACGCGCCGGGCAGGCCACCCGTTACGACTACAAGCACGAGGGCGACGCGCACCACCACGCCGTGTGCCGGGGCTGCGGCGCGATCTTCGACGTGGACGCCGCCGTGGTGCCCACCCTGCCCGCCTCGGCCTTCCCGGCCGGGTTCCAGGTGACGGACGTCCGCCTGGAGTTCATGGGCGTGTGTCCGGGCTGTCAGGCGCAGGCCGCCGAGGCCGCCAGGGACTGAACCCGGCCAGCACCGGGCGCGGGGCGGTTCGTCCCGGCGGGCGGGCGGTACTCTGCCCGGTATGACGCCCGCGCCGCCCTCCCCTCCTGAAGTACAGGAGTTTCCCACCTACCGCCTGCCGACCTTCCTGCCGCCGTTCCTGCTGGGCTGGGGGGTGGGGGCCGCCCTGACCTTCACGGTGCGCGCGGTGGGCGGCGCGCTGCTGGGCGATCCCTGCGAGGGCCGCACGCTGCTGGCGCTGCTGCTGCCGCTGCTGCTGGGGCCGGGCGGGCTGGCGTTGACGGCCGCGAACTGGCGGCGGCCCCGCCGCGCGGCGCTGGGGCTGGGGCTGGTCGTGGCGTCGCTGCTGCCCGCGCTGTACGTGGGCGCGCAGGACATCGGGGAGTTGCGCCGCACCGGGTGCGCCGGCGGGTACGTGGTGGTGTCCCGCGTCGCTGCCGACGGTCAGCCGGGCGGCAGCATCAGCAGCCTGCGGCTGGAGGCCGGGTCGTCCGTGACGGTCACGGCGCGGGTGGGCGGGTACACCACGCAGACGCATCCGGGGGTGTTCACGGTGCAGGCGCAGACGGCCGCGCCGGGGGTGACGGTCACGCCGGGGCGCACGCAGGTGCGGGTGGGCGAGGACTTCCCCGTGACGGTCACGGTCCCGGCCACGACGCCCGTGAACACGTACACCATCGGCATCGGGGCGCGTGAGGCGGGGGGGGACCGACCCGCCGAGGCTGCCGGGACGCTGGAACTGAACGTGCGGCCCGCGCCGGGCACCGATACGCCGGGAACCAACACGCCGGCCACCCCGGCTGACCCCGCGCGACCCTGACCCGCGCTCCCCGGTCCAGGCTCCCGCTGCCGGGCGGGGACGGGGTGAGGGCAGGATGTAGAAGGGATGGTACGCTCGTTCGGTGGATGTGACGGAACTTTCCAGCATTGCCCTTCAGACGTTCCTGACGATGCTGGTCGTGATGGACCCTATCGGGCTGGCGCCGATCTTCATCGGGCTGGCCGGGAACCGCCCGAGCTTCGAGCGGCGGCGCGTGGCCCTGAAGGCCTGCGTGGTCGCGGGCATCATCATCCTGCTGTTCGGTCTGTTCGGGCGGGAACTGCTGGGGCACCTGGGCATCAGCCTCAGTTCGTTCCGGATCGCGGGCGGCATCCTGCTGTTCCTGATCGCGCTGGACATGGTGTTCGCGCGGCCCAGCGGCAGCAAGGAAACCGCCGAGGAGGAGCAGGAGGCGCAGCAGCGTGAGGACATCAGCGTGTTCCCACTGGCCATTCCGCTGATCGCGGGCCCCGGCACGCTGGCGAGCATCATGATTCTCGCGGCGGACGCGCACGGGTCGCCGCTGCTGCTCTCGGCGGTGTTCCTGGTGACGGCCGCCGTGCTGCTGCTGTGTTACCTGGCGCTGCGCCTGTCGGGGCAGATCGCGCGGGTGATCGGCCTGACCGGCGTGCATGTGGTCACGCGGGTGCTGGGCGTGCTGCTGGGCGCACTGGCCGTGCAGTACGTGGCCGACGGAACGCTGGAACTGATCCGGGGCGGCCTGAAGACCGGCTGGGTGCCCGGCACGCTGCCCTGGCTGGGCTGACCCCACTGATCCGACCCGCCCCCTGGTAGGCCATTCGCCGCAGGGTGTGACAGGAATCACTAAGCGTCCCAGCGCAACATTGACCTGACGGCCGCGCCTTAGAATGCCGTGCATGACCTCCAGAAAGGACGTGCAGGAAGACACCCGAATACCCCGTATCGCGGCCGACCTGAACGCGCCGCGTGTGCTGGTGCTGAACGCCTCGTACGAGCCGCTGCACGTCACGAGTGCCAAGCGGGCCATCACGCTCGTGCAGTACGGCGTGGCCGAGATTCTGGAGGACAGTGCGGACGTGGTCCGTTCGCCCAGCACCGTCATGAGCGTGCCCAGCGTGATCCGCCTGCGCCGCTACGTGCGCCGCCCGCGCGTGCACCCGGTGCCGTTCAACCGCCGCAACGTGCTGCGCCGCGACACCTTCGTCTGCCAGTACTGCGGTTCATCCGAGGAACTCACGCTGGACCACGTGCTGCCCCGTTCGCGCGGCGGGCGCCACACCTGGGAGAACGTCACGACCGCCTGCCGCGCCTGCAACCAGCGCAAGGGCAACCGCACCCCCGAGGAGGCCGCCATGCCGCTGCGGACCCGTCCGCGCGCCCCGACCTTCGGCGCGTACGCCCACGGGCAGTTCGCGCACTGGCAGCCGCAGTGGAGCCGCTACCTGGGCGGCTGACCCTGGCCCCCCGCGTGGCGGCCTGCCCGCTAGACTGCGGCATGAACCGTGATCAGGCGTACGCGTTGATGCTGGAGCACACTCCGTCCGGGTCGCTGCGGCGGCACATGCTGAACGTCGAGGCCGCCATGCGCGCCTACGCCCGCCATTGGGGCGAGGACGAGGAACTGTACGCCGTGGCGGGCCTGCTGCACGACTTCGACTACGAGGCCCACCCGGACGAGCATCCCGTCTGGGGCGTGGCGTTCCTGCGTGAGCACACCGACACGCCGGCGGAGGTGCTGGACGCGATCATGGGTCACGCGGCCTTCACGGGTACGCCCCGCGAGTCGCGGCTGTCCAGGACGCTGTTCGCGGTGGACGAACTGACCGGGCTGGTGCAGGCGGCCGCGCTGGTCCGCCCGGACCGGGACGTGCGGCAGGTGGAACTATCCAGCCTGAAAAAACGCTTTAAAAACCGGGCGTTCGCGGCGGGTGTCAACCGCGACGAGGTCGAGCAGGGCGCCCGCGAACTGGGCGTGCCGCTCGACGAGCACATGGAGCGGGTGCTGCGCGCCCTTCAGGACGCCGCGCCCGAGCCGGCCCCCACCTGAACGGCACGGGCTAAACCACATGGGCAGAGGGGACCGGGGCGTGTGGTCCGGTCCCCTCTGCTCACGCGGCCTGCGCTTACGGTCCGCGCGGCGGGAAGCGCACGAAGGTCATCCAGAAGGCCTCGAAGGCGCGCATGGCTCCCAGGAAGTTCTCGAAGCCCACGGGTTTGACCACGTACCCGCTGGCGTGGCGTTCGTACGAGGCGCGCACGTCGTCGTCCGCCTGACTGGTGGTGAGCATCACGACCGGGATGCTGCGCAGGTCCGGGTCGGCCTTGATCTCCTCCAGGACTTCCAGGCCGGTCTTGCGGGGCATGTTGATGTCCATCAGGATCACGTCGGGGCGGGGCGCGCCGCTGTGCTCGCCCTCGCCGCGCAGGAAGCGCATGGCCTCCACGCCGTCACGGGTGACGTGCAGGCGGTTGGGAACGCGGGCGTCCTCGAAGGCCTCGAGGGTCAGCAGGACGTCCGGCTCGTTGTCCTCGACCAGCAGAATTTCAATGGGATCAGTGATGGGTGTTGGGGTCATTGGGAGGGAGCCACGGGCAGCGTCAGGTGGAAGGTACTGCCCTGTGCCGGGACAGATTCGAGCCAGATGCGGCCGCCGTGGAACTCGACTATTTTACGGCAGATGGCGAGCCCCATGCCGTTGCCGGCGTACTGCTCGCGACGGTGCAGCCGCTGGAAGATGTCGAACACCCGCGCGTGGTACTCGGGCGCGATCCCGATCCCGTTGTCCTGTACGGTCACGCGCACGAACTCGCCCTCCAGGTGTGAGGTCACCTGCACGTGCGCCGCGCGGTCCTCGGCGCGGAATTTCAGGCCGTTGCTGATCAGGTTCGTCAGCAGCTGGATCAGCAGGGACGACTGGCCCAGCACGTGGTGCGGGGTGTTCCATTCCAGCGTGCCGCCCCCCTGATCCAGCGTGCCGCGCACGTTCTGCCCGGCGTCGCGCAGCAGGTCGTCCAGGGCGAGGCGCTCGAGCAGTCCCTCCTGGCGGCCCACGCGGGCGAAGCCCAGCAGGTCCTGGATCAGGCTGCGCATCCGCAGCACGGCGTCCTGCATGTAGTGCAGGTACTGGTCGGCGCGCGGGTCGAGCTGCCCCTGGTAGCGGCGGGCGAGCAGTTCGGTGTAACTGCCGATGGTGCGCAGCGGTTCCTGCAGGTCGTGGCTGGCGACGTACGCGAACTGCTCGAGGTCCTGGTTGCTGCGTTCGAGGTTCTCGATCAGTTCCCGCAGCTGCGCCTGGGCACGCTCGCGTTCCGTGATGTCCTGCACCATGACGACCGCGCCGCTGAGCTGCCCGGCCTCGTCGTGGGTGGGCGTGACCACGTACGCGACCGGCACGGCGTGGCCCTGTGCGTGCCACATGACGTCCTGCTCGACGCGGCGGGCCTGCCCGTCCTGCAGGGTCTGATGGATGGGGCATTCGTGCAGGTCGTACGTGCGCCCGTCGGCGTGGTGGTGGTGGACCAGCTCGTGCTGGGACGCGCCGATCATGCGCTCCACGCTGTAACCCAGCATCCGCGCGGCGGCCGGGTTGGCGAAGGTGGTCACGCCGTCCGGGTTCAGGCCGAAGATGCCCTCGCCGGCGGCGGTCAGCAGCAGGGTGCTGAACCGGGTCAGGTCGGCCAGCGCCACGGTACGTTCCTGCACGCGGCGCTCTAGGTCGGCGTTCAGGTCGATCAGCGCCTGCTGCGCGTCACGCACGGCGCTCATGTCGGTGTGGATGCCCACCCACTCGCGGATCGCGCCGTGTTCGTCCCGGACGGGCACGGCGCGGGCCTGCATGGGTACGTACGTGCCGTCGGCGCGGCGCAGGCGGTGCTCGGTCAGGTAGGGCTGCTCGGTCTGCACGGCCCGGTGCCAGTCGCGCAGGGTGCTGGCGCGGTCGTCCGGATGCACGGCGTTCAACCAGCCGGCCCCGCCGTACTCGCCGGGCGTCTGCCCGGTAAAGGCCTCCCAGCCGGGTTGCGGGGGCGGGAAGTGCCCGTCCGGGTAGGTGTCCCACACGATCTGCGAGGTCGCCTCGATCAGCGACCGGAAACGCTGCTCGCTGCGCTGCATCTCGCGTTGCAGCACGTACCGGTCCGTGACGTCCGCGAAGACGGTGGTGACCTGCTTGGGTTCGTCCGTGCCGGCCACGAGCCGCGGAATGGCCGTCACCTGCAACCAGCGCCACGTCCCGCTGGGCGGGTGGAAGATGCCCATCGGCACGTCCCGCACGACCTGACGGGTCCGCAGCGCCATGTAGGACGGGTGGGTATCGCCGGGAAAGGGACGGCCGTCCGGGTGGATGGCCTGCCAGCGCGGGTCCAGCGAGTCCCGTCCGGTCAGCTGCTCGGCGCTCAGGCCCAGGATGTCCGGGGCGGCGCTGTTCACCAGCAGGATGCGGCTGTCCGGGGACTGCACGGTCAGGCCCAGGTGCAGGCCGTCCATGAGTTCCAGCGCCACCTCCAGCGGGTCACGGGCGACGTGCAGGTGCAGCAGCACCCCGCCGCCCGACGGGGCGACCGTCACCAGGCCCGGCGCGGCGGTATCCACGACCTTCGCGGTGACCCGCGTGGTCTGTCCCGCCTGGGCTGCCCGCACCGCCTGACGTAACTGCGCGGCGCTGTCCTCGCTGAACAGCGCGCTCCAGTTCTCGCGGCCCTGTAACCGGTCCAGGCGGTCGGCGGCGGCGGCGTTCAGCGTCCAGTCGCCGTCCGGGCCGAGCCACGCGACCGGGTCGGGCAGCGCGGCCAGTAGCGCGCCGGCGTCCGCTCCGGCCACGGCGGGAAAGTCGTTCATGCGGCCGGTCAGCCGCGCAGGGCGTACCCGACGCCACGCACGGTGCGCAGCAGGCCGTAGCCGTCCAGGTCGCGCAGTTTGGCGCGCAGGTTGGCCATGTGGACGTCCACGACGTTGCTGCCCTCGGGCAGGCGGCCCTGCCAGATGTCCTGGCCGATCTCCTGGCGGGAGTACACGCGGCCCGGCTGGCGGATCAGCAGCGCCAGGATGTCGAACTCCTTGGGCGACAGGCGCAGCTCGTCGCCCTTGTAGGTCACGAGGCGCTTCTGAGGGTCCAGGGTCAGTTCGCCCATGGTCAGGCTCTCGGTGGTGCGCTGCCGGAGCTGCACCTTCACGCGGGCCAGCAGTTCGTCCGGGTGGAAGGGCTTGATCAGGTAGTCGTCGGCGCCCAGGCCCAGCAGGCGGACCTTCTCCTCGACGGTGTCGCGGGCGGTCAGCACGATGATCGGCACGGCGCTGTTCTTACGCAGGCGCTGCACGACGTCCCCGCCGTCGAAGTCCGGCAGGCCCAGGTCCAGCAGGATCAGGGTGGGTTGCTCCTCGCGCGCCTTGATCAGGCCGTTCATGGCCGAATCCGCGTGTTCCACTTCAAAACCGGCGTCCGTCAGGTCCATGCGCAGGACGTTGGCGATATCCAGGTCGTCCTCGATGACAAGAATGCGTTGAGAGCTCACGCACAGGATGATACCCCTTCATGAAGACCGGCGACGCTGAGCCTCCCTTCACGCTGTCGCCCCGACGCACAGTCCTGGCCCGCGCCCCCGCCCCGGCCGGTGGGGGCCGCGCAGACAGTGTGGTACGGTGAAGCTACCGCGCTCTGACCCTGCCCTGACGAGGGGGCCCGAGCGACACAACCGCATGACCCGCACTCAGGCCGCATTCCAGGCCCCGCCGTCTCACACAACCCGCCCGCGTCACCGCGACAGGCACCCGGAGTTTCCATGACCCAACCCAGCAAAGCCGCCCCGAACGAAGCGGGCGCCGCCCCACACCTCGAAGTCATCCCGCTGGGCGGGATGGGCGAGATCGGCAAGAACATCACCGCCTACCGCTACGAAGACGAGATCATGATCGTGGACGCCGGGCTGGCCTTCCCCGAAAGCCACCAGATGGGCATCGACCTGATCATCCCCCGCATCGACTACCTGCAGCAGAACGCCGGGCTGATCAAGGGCATGATCCTCACGCACGGGCACGAGGATCACATCGGCAGCCTGCCGTACGTCCTGCCGCGCCTGCCGCGCATCCCGGTGTACGGCGCGAGCCTCACGCTGGGGCTGGTGCGCGAGAAACTCAGCGAGTTCGGCATCAAGGACGGCGAGGTGGACCTGCGCGAGGTGCAGCTGACCGACAAGGTCCGCATCGGCACGCACTTCCAGGTGGAGTTCATCCGCATGACGCACTCCATTCCCGACAACGCCGGGTACATCCTGACCACGCCGGCCGGGGTGGTGCTGCACACCGGGGACTTCAAACTCGACGAGGAACCCAGCGACGGCAAGACCAGCGACCTCGCCCGCATCGAGCAGGCCGGGAAGGACGGCGTGCTGCTGCTGCTCAGCGACTCCACGAACGCCGAGCGTCCGGGCCGCACGGCCAGCGAGGCCGACGTGGCCCGCAACCTGGAAACCCTGATCGCCGGGATCAAGGGCCGCGTGTTCATGACGACCTTCGCGTCGAACGTGCACCGCA
Organism: Deinococcus sp. LM3; assembly: GCF_002017875.1. Classification (NCBI taxonomy): domain Bacteria; kingdom Thermotogati; phylum Deinococcota; class Deinococci; order Deinococcales; family Deinococcaceae; genus Deinococcus; species Deinococcus sp. LM3. The sequence goes on from NZ_MUFV01000001.1 coordinate 1,217,612, forward strand.
TCCAGAACGTCATCAACATCGCGCACCGCCAGAGCCGCCGCGTGGTCATGGAAGGCCGCTCCATGCTCAAGTACGCGCAGGTCTCACAGCAGCTCGGGTACATGGAACTGCCCGAACCGTTCCTCACGAACGACGAGGTCGGCGGCCTGCAGGACCAGCAGGTGCTGTACGTCTGCACCGGCAGCCAGGGCCAGCCCATGAGCGTCCTGTCGCGCCTGGCGTTCGGGAATCACGCCAAGATCGCCCTGCGCCGCGGCGACAGCGTGATCCTGAGCAGCAACCCCATCCCCGGCAACGAGGAAGCCGTGAACCTCGTCATCAACCGCCTGTACGAGATCGGCGTGGACGTGTACTACCCCCCCACCTACCGGGTGCACGCCTCCGGGCACGGCAGCCAGGAGGAACTCGCCACGATCCTCAACCTCGCCCGGCCCAAGTACTTCCTGCCGTGGCACGGCGAGCCCCGCCACCAGATCAACCACGCCCGCCTCGCGCAGACCCTCCCCCGCCCGCCCAAGCGCACCCTGATCGCCAAGAACGGCGACGTGATCCGCCTGAGCCAGGACGAGTTCAAGGTCACGGGCACCGTGCCCGCCGGAGCCGTGTACGTGGACGGCCTGGGCGTCGGCGACATCGGCGACGACGTGCTGCTCGACCGCGTGAACATGAGCCAGGAAGGCATCCTGATCATGACGGCCGTGCTGCACCCAACCCCGCACGTGGAGGTCGTGTCGCGCGGCTTCGTGCGCGCCAACCGCGAACTCGACGGGCAGATCCGCAAGGTCGCGCTGGAAGCCGTCGAGCAGGGCCTGCGCGAGAAGAAACGCCTCGAAGACGTACGCGACGACATGTACGGCGCGGTGAGGCGCTTCGTGCGCAAGGCCACGGGCCGCAACCCGGTCCTGATTCCCCTGATCGTGGACTGAACGCCCACTTTCCCCGGCGGCCCCTGTCAACCGGCGGGGGCCGTCTGGTTGCGGGCGGCCTCTGCTGAAGGCCGGGCCTGTCCGGTGTGGTGGGCGGGGGAAACGGGCGCGCGGAGTGGTCCGGGTGCAAGTCGGGGTTCGCCTACGTTCCTTCCGGCGGGCCGTGCGATAATCACTGCCATGAGCGTGATTCCCTACGTGATCGAGCAGACCGGGCGTGGCGAGCGGATGTACGACATCTACTCGCGCCTTCTGAAGGACCGGATTATCTTCGTGGGCACGCCCATCGAGTCGCAGATGGCGAACACCATCGTGGCGCAGTTGCTGCTGCTGGATTCCCAGAATCCCGAGCAGGAGATCCAGATGTACATCAACTGCCCCGGCGGCGAGGTGTACGCGGGGCTGGCGATCTACGACACCATGCGCTACATCAAGGCGCCGGTCAGCACGATCTGCGTGGGAATCGCGATGAGCATGGGCAGCGTGCTGCTGATGGCCGGGGACAAGGGCAAGCGCATGGCGCTGCCGAACAGCCGGATCATGATTCACCAGGGTTCGGCCGGCTTCCGGGGCAACACCCCGGACCTGGAAGTGCAGGCCAAGGAGGTGCTGCACCTGCGTGACAAGCTGGTGAGCATCTACCACGAGCACACCAGCATTCCGCACGAGAAACTGATGCGGGACATGGAACGCGACTACTTCATGTCGCCCGAGGAGGCCATGGGGTACGGCCTGATCGACAGCGTGGTGGACCGCGTGCGTTCCGGGGAGGCGAAGGAAGAATGACGAAGAACGGTGGGGACCGCTGCTCGTTCTGCGGGCGTCAGCATCCGCAGATCGCGCAGCTGATCGAGGCTCCGGGCCGCGCGGCGTTCATCTGTAACGAGTGCACGGAGCGGGCGCATGAGCTGGTCAAGCAGAACAAGAAGGCGGGCGCGGAGTTCAGTCTGGAGGAACTGCCGACGCCCCGCGAGATCAAGGCGTACCTCGACGAGTTCGTGATCGGGCAGGACGAGGCGAAGAAGGCGCTGGCGGTGGCGGTCGTGAGTCATTACCAGCGGCTGGCGCACCCGGACGTGAACCTGCAGAAGAGCAACATCCTGCTGATCGGGCCGACCGGGACCGGCAAGACGCTGCTGGCGGCCAGTCTCGCGGAGATGCTGGAGGTGCCGTTCGCGATTGCCGACGCGACCACCCTGACCGAGGCCGGGTACGTGGGCGACGATGTGGAGAACGTGATCGTGCGTCTGTTGCAGGCGGCCGAGTACGACGTGGCGGCCGCCGAGCGCGGGATCATCTACATCGACGAGATCGACAAGATCGCCCGCAAGTCCGAGGGCACCAGCATCACGCGCGACGTGTCCGGTGAGGGCGTGCAGCAGGCGCTGCTGAAGATCATCGAGGGGACGGTCGCGCAGGTGCCGCCGCAGGGTGGCCGTAAGCACCCGCAGCAGGAGCTGGTGCAGGTGAACACGAAGAACATCCTGTTCATCGTGGGCGGCGCCTTCGACGGGATCGCGGACATCGGCCGCAGCCGCACGAACGTGCGCGCGGTCGGCTTCGGGGCCGAGCACAAGGGTGACGAGAAGGCCGAGCTGCGCTTCCTGCCGGAGGATCTCGTGAAGTTCGGTCTGATTCCGGAGTTCGTGGGTCGCCTGCCGCTGGTGGTGCAGCTTCAGGATCTGGACGAGGAGGCGCTGGTGCGGATCCTGACCGAGCCGCAGGGCGCGATCGTGTCGCAGTACCAGGCGCTGTTCGGGTTCCAGAACGTGGACCTGAGCTTCACGGACGAGGCGCTGCGGGAAGTGGCGCGCCGCGCGCGGGAACGCAAGACCGGCGCGCGTGGGCTGCGGGCGGTACTCGAGAAGGCCATGACGGACCTGCTGTTCGAGCTGCCGGTGGAGAACCTGAAGGAGTTGCGCTTCGACGCGGATCATATCGACGCGCCGATGGGCCTGCTTGAGTCTAAGGGACTCAAGAAGTCTGCCTAAACGCAACAGGCATTACAGCGAGCCCCCGCCCGCGTCCCTACACTTCTGGGACACCGTGCGGGGGTGTCGGCTTTCGGCCCCCCCGCGTTACACTCAAGTATTCCCGCGCCCACCCCGGCGCGGCCGCAAGGAGCAAGCATGATCTGGGAACTGCCCGTAGTCGCCTTAAGAAACATCGTGATCCTGCCCGGCGTCACCATGAACGTGGACGTGGGCCGACCCAAGAGCAAACGCGCCGTGGACGAGGCCCAGGCCAGCGACCGCCGCGTGCTGCTGCTCACCCAGCGTGACGCGCGCACCGACGACCCCACCCGCGCTGAACTGTTCGACATGGGCGTGCTGGCCGTCATCAAGCAGGTCGTGCGGATGCCCGACAACACCTATCAGGTGCTCGTGGAGGCCCAGGAGCGCGCCGCCGTGCTCGACGAGGTGTCCTCGGCGTACATGCGCGTGCGCGCCGAGACGCAGGCCACCCCTGCCGACGACAGCCGCGAGGTCGTCGTGCTGGCCCAGGAGGTCAAGAGCGCCTTCGAGGAGTACCAGCGGCAGAACAAGAACCTGCGCCTGGACAACTACCAGCTCGAGGGTCTGAAAGCCCTGACTGACGCGGGCGCGCTGGCCGATCAGGTCACGCACCACGCCACCTGGACGCCCGAGGAGAAGCAGGAGATCCTGGCGGCCGTCGCGCTGCGCGCCCGCCTGGAAGGCGTGCTGAAGTTCCTGGGCCGCGACACCGAACGCTTCAACATGGACAAGAAGATCGCGGGGCGCGTCAAGGAACAGATGGACGCCAACCAGCGCGAGTACTACCTGCGCGAGCAGATGAAAGCCATCGGCAAGGAACTCGGCGGCGGCGAGGACGGCCCGGCCGAGGTCGAGGCGCTGCGCGAGAAGATCGAGGCGGCGGGCATGCCCGAATCGGTCAAGGAAAAGGCCCTGAAGGAACTGAACCGCCTGGAACGCACGCCCGGCGGCAGCCCCGAGAGCACCGTCGTACGCAACTACATCGACTGGCTGATCGACGTGCCCTGGAGCAAACGCGACGAGGAGATCCTGGATATCGCCCGCACGCGCGAGATCCTGGACGCCGACCACTACGCGCTGGGCGACGTGAAGGACCGCATCCTGGAATTCCTGGCGGTGCGTCAGCTGACCCACCGGCCCGGCGAGACCGAGGAAGCCCGCAAGGAACGCAGCGCCGAGGAACGCACGGACGACGCCGAACTGCGCGCCCCGATCCTGGTGCTCGTCGGTCCTCCCGGCGTCGGCAAGACCAGCCTGGGCAAGAGCATCGCGCGCAGCCTGAACCGCAAGTTCGTGCGCATGGCCCTGGGCGGCGTGCGCGACGAGGCCGAGATCCGTGGTCACCGCCGCACGTACATCGGCTCCATGCCGGGCCGGATCATTCAGGCCATGAAGAACGCCGGCGTCACGAACCCCGTGATCCTGCTCGACGAGATCGACAAGATGAGCAGCGACTGGCGCGGCGACCCCAGCAGCGCCATGCTGGAAGTGCTGGACCCCGAGCAGAACCACACCTTCCAGGACCACTACCTGGAAGTGCCGTATGACCTGTCGCAGGTCATGTTCATCACGACTGCCAACAGCCTGCAGACCATTCCGCGCCCGCTGCTGGACCGCATGGAGATCATCAACATCCCCGGCTACACCCAGCCGGAGAAGGTCGAGATCGCCCGGCGTTACCGCGTGCCCCGCCAGATCAAGAGCCACGGCCTGACCGGCAAGCTGGACATCACGGACGCCGCCCTGAACCGCGTGGTCGAGGAGTACACCGCCGAGAGCGGCGTGCGCAACCTGGACCGTCAGGTGAGCAAACTGGCCCGCAAGGCCGCCCGTGAGCTGCTGGAGAAAGCCTGGGACGGCGTGAAGGTCATCGACGCGCCGCAGGTGCCGGATTACCTGGGCGTGCCGGTGCACCGCCCGGACAAGATGGAGAAGGAACCGCAGGTCGGCGTGGCGCAGGGTCTGGCGTGGACCAGCGTGGGCGGCACCATGCTGCTCGTCGAGGCGCTCGCCACGCCCGGCACCGGCAAGATCGTCATGACCGGCAGCCTGGGCGACGTGATGAAGGAAAGCGTCAGCGCGGCCATCGCGTACCTGCGCGCCAACGCCGCCCGCTACGGCGCCGACCCGGACTTCCACAAGACCATGGACCTGCACGTGCACTTCCCGGACGGCGCCACGCCCAAGGACGGCCCCAGCGCCGGCATCACCATCGCCACGGCCGTGATCAGCGCCGTGACCGGCCGCCCCGTCCGCATGGACGTCGCCATGACCGGCGAGATCAGCCTGCGCGGCCGCGTGCTGCCTATCGGCGGGGTCAAGGAGAAACTGCTGGCCGCGCACCAGGGCGGGATCCGCGAGGTCATCATTCCCAAGGACAACGAGCCGCACCTGCAGGAGGTGCCGGACAGCATCCGCGGCGACCTGCGCGTGCACGCCGCCGAGCGGGTCGGTGAGGTCCTGGACCTGCTGCTGCTGCCCAAACCCGAGGCCGACGGCACGATGCCCGTTCCACTGGGCAAGACCTCTGCCCAGCCCGGCGCGTAAGCCTCCCCTGCCACCATGAAGCGTCCCCCCAGCTGGTCTGGGGGGACGCTTCACGTTGGAGCGGATCAGCGGCGGCCGTAGCCTCCGCCTCCGCCGGTCTCGGGGGTGCCGGTGGTGGCGGCGCCCCGCCCCACACCGGCGTCGCTGCGGCCCGCGTACCCGCCGGCAGCGGGCGCCGCAGCAGGTGCGAAGCCCGCCACGGGCGCGCTGCCGTACCCGGCGGGCGCGGCGGCGCTGCCTCCGGCCGTGCCGACCGTGGGGTCGTTGGCGAGGCGGGCGAATTCCTTGCTGTCCACGGAGCGTTCCACGCCCACGTCGAAGGAGATCACGCGGCGGCGGTACAGGTTCGCCAGGAAGGCGTCCATGGTGACCATGCCCTCGCGCGCGCCGGTCTGCATGACGCTGGTGATCTGGTAGGTCTTGCCCTCGCGGATCAGGGCGCGCACGGCGGGGTTGGCGATCAGCAGTTCGTACGCCAGGATGCGGCCCTGGCCGTCCAGGCGGGGCAGCAGCTGCTGGGTCATGACCGCCACGAGGTTGTTGGCGAGCTGCACGCGGATCTGCTCCTGCTGCTCTTCGGGGAACACGTCCACGATACGGTCGATGGATTCCGGGGCGGAGTTGGTGTGCAGGGTGCCCATCACGAGGTGCCCGGTCTCGGCGGCGGTCACGGCGGCCTTGATGGTCTCGTAGTCGCGCATTTCGCCGACCAGGATCACGTCGGGCGCCTGGCGCAGCACGGCGCGCAGGGCGTCGTTGAAGCTCATGGTGTCCGCGCCGACCTCACGCTGGTTGATGATGCACTGCTTGTGCGTGTGCATGAACTCGATGGGGTCCTCGATGGTCATGATGTGCAGGTTCTTGGTGGTGTTGATGTAGTCGATCATGGCGGCCAGCGTGGTGGACTTCCCCGAGCCGGTCGGGCCGGTCACGAGCACCAGGCCGCGCGGCGCGTTGGCGATGTCGATGACGTTCTGCGGGAGGCCCATCTCCTGGGCGCTCTTGATCTTGGTGGGGATCAGTCGCAGCACGCCGCCCACGTTGCCGCGCTGCATGAAGGCGTTCACGCGGAAGCGGGCCTTCTCGCCCAGCGCGAACGAGAAGTCCAGTTCGCGGCGTTCCTCGAAGGTGCGCTGCTGCTTCTCGTTCATCATGGAGTACATCAGTTTGCGGGTCTCGGTGGCGGCCAGTTCCGTGAAGCCCTGCGAGTCGTACACGCCCTGCAACTTGAACTTCGGCGGCAGTCCGACGGTCAGGATCACGTCGGACGCGCCCTTCTCGGCGGCGAAACGCAGGATGTCGGTGATGTCGGCGGCGGGCTGGGTCATGGGGGTACCTCGGGGGAAACGTGGGGCGAAAGAGCGGGGGCGCGCGGGCAGGAGCTTACTTGCTGGTGACGGCCAGCACCTCCTCGAGGGTGGTGATGCCGGACAGCGCCTTCTCGATGCCGTCCTGGCGCAGGGTTTTCATGCCGCTCTGGGTCATGGCGACCTCGGCGATCTCGGTGGCGTTCTTGCCGGAGCCGATGGCCACGCGCAGCGGCTCGTCGATGACCATCAGCTCGTGGATGCCCATGCGGCCCTTGTAGCCGGTGCCGCCGCAGCGGTTACAGCCGGCCCCGCGCATCAGTTGCGCGCCGCGCAGGTCGCGCTCGGTGATGCCCAGACGGCGCAGCACGTCCGGGTCGGCGTTGGTGGGGGCCTTGCAGTCCGGGCAGACCTTGCGCACCAGTCGCTGGGCGACCACGCCCACGACGGCCGCGCCGATGTTGAAGTGCTCGACGCCCATCTCCTCGAGGCGCACAATGGCGCCCGGCGCGTCGTTGGTGTGCAGGGTGGCCAACACGAGGTGTCCGGTCAGGGCGGCCTCGACGGCGATCTTGGCGGTCTCGGTGTCTCGGATCTCGCCAACGAAGATGATGTCGGGGTCCTGTCGCAGGAAGGCCCTCAGGGCGCGGGCGAAGGTCATGCCCGCCGTGTTGTTCACCTGCGACTGGATGATGCCCGGAATCTCGTACTCGACCGGGTCCTCGATGGTGGTGGTGTTCTTCTCGGGCACCGCGATGCGCTTGAGGGTCGAGAAGGACGTGAAGGATTTGCCCGAACCGGTGGGGCCGGTCACCAGGAAGATGCCGTTGGGTTTGTGGATGGTGTCCAGGTAGCGCTGGTAGTTGTGTTCGGAAAAGCCCAGCTGCTCGACTTCCGGGATGTTGCTGGCCTTCTGCAGCAGTCGCATGACGGCCTTCTCGCCGTACACGGTGGGCAGCGTGGACAGTCGCAGGTCGAGGTCGATGCTGCCCTTCTTGAAGCGCACGCGGCCGTCCTGCGGCACGCGCCGCTCGCTGATGTCCAGGTGGCCCATGATCTTGATGCGCGCCAGGATGCTCTGCGAACTGCCCTTGGGAAGCTCGTTCTGCTCGCGCAGAATGCCGTCCACGCGGTAACGGACGCGCAGGGCCGTCTCGGTCGGTTCGATGTGGATGTCGCTGGCTTCCTGCAGGGCCGCCTCGCGGATGATGTTGTCCACGACGCGCACCACGGCGTTGTCGTCGAGGCCCGCGCTGACGTCGGTGTCCTCCTGGCGTTTGTTGTCCTTGTCGCGCTTGTTGCTTTCCTGCACCAGCCGCTGGTTCAGGTCGGCCATGTCCTTGCTGCCGAAGTACCGCTCGATCAGGCGGACGATGTCCTTCTCGGCCATGACGGCCGGGATGACCTCGCGGCCCGTGATGAGTTTCAGGTCGTCGAGCGCGAACACGTTGCGCGGGTCCTTCATGGCGATGACCAGCGACTCGCCCTGCAACCTCACCGGCACCACGCCGTAGCGGCGGGCGGTGCTTTCCGGGATCAGCAGCGCGACCTTGCTGTCCGGCGGGTTCTGCACGGGATCGAGGAACTCGTAGCCGAGCTGCGCGGCCAGTGAGCGGGCCAGCATCTCCGGGCTGAGCTTCCCGGACTGCACCAGCGTATCTTCCAGGCGACCGCCGCCCGCGTTCTGTTTCTGCAGGGCGTTGTCGATCTCGTCAGCCCCGGCGAACCCGAGTTCCACGATCACCTCGCCCAGCGGCTTGACGCGGCCCTCGCGCGCCTGCACCTGCAGCGCCTCGCGCAGCTGCGCGCGCGACAGCGTCCCCTGCTGCACCATCTGTTCGCCCAGGCGGCCGCGCTGCGGGTAGAAGCGCTCGATCAGCAGTTCCACGTCGCGGGGCTTGGCGAGAATCAGCTGAACGGGGCGGCCCACCAGCGCCTCGATGTCCTCGCGCTTGCGGGGGTCGCTGGCGACCACGGTCACGCCGCTGTCGGTCTCGTCGACCGGCACGGCGTTCAGGCGCAGGGCGTCGGCGCGCAGCATGCTGCCCAGCACGTCCTCGCTGGGCTGGAAGTCGCGGGGGTTGCGCAGGTACACCGCGCCGACCTGCTCGGCCAGGATCTCGTACAGCTGATCTTCCGTGATGGCTTTCTGCGCGATCAGGGTGGAACCCAGCGGTTCGCCCGTCTGCTGCTGCGAGTCCAGCGCGATCTGCAGTTGCGCGTCGGTGATCAGGCCGCGCGAGATCAGGCGCTGGCCCATCATGCCGCCGCCGCTGTTGCCCTCGGCGTCGGCGGGCAGTTCGGCCTGCAGGTTCAGGTCCGGGTAGTTCGTGGCGATGGCCCACATGATCTGGTCACGCAGCGCCTGATACGGCTCGATGTTCAGGCCGCTGTCGTCCTCGAGCGCCTCGATGCTCAGGCTGGACAACGGGTCCACGATCGCCACGCGCAGGGTCCCGCCGTCCACGGCGAACGGGAAGGCCTGCACGCTCAGGGCCGTCTGGGAGCGCACGGCGGCCAGCGCCTGCGGTTCGGGCGTGACGACCAGCAGGTTCACGAGCGGAATACCCAGCGCCTCCTCGATGGCCCGCGCGATGCGTTTCTCACCGACCAGACCGGAGTCGATCAGGATCTCCGCGAGGCGGCCGCCCACCTCGGCGTGACGGACCAGGGCTTTTTGCAGGTCCGTGTCGTTCACGTACCCCTGTTCGAGCAGAATGGCGCCCAGGCGCCGGTCACCGATTGAGAGTGCCATGTTGTGTCTCCTTAGTTCAGGCCCGGCCGGGCCGCGCGGCGTGAGGGAAAGTGCAGATGGTGGGAAGATGAGGAAGGGAAACGTGGGCCGCGTGCAGGCCGGGCGGGTCAGGGGGTGCCGTCATGTCAGTGGTTCCAGTCGTGTCCGTACCGTTTCAGGACGGCACGTTCCAGGCGGCGGGCCACGCGGGTATGCGGGAGGGCGTTGGTGGCCAGGGGACGCACCAGGATGGTATGCATGCCGCTCAGGTTGCCGCCCAGCACGTCCGTGAACAGTTGATCACCGACCATGCCCACCTGATGCGGCGGGAGGTGCAGTTCGCTCAGGGCGCGGCGGAAGGCGCGGGGGTTGGGTTTCCCGGCCAGTCCGACACCCTGGAATTCCAGTTTGTCCAGCCAGAACGCCGCGCGCCGCCCGGTGGCGTTGCTCAGCAGGTACAGGCCCACGCCCGCAATCTTCAGGTCCCGGACCCAGGCCAGGGTGCTGGCCACGCCCACCGGGTCGTAACTGCCGTAGGGCACCAGGGTGTTGTCCAGGTCCAGCAGCAGGCCGTGCAGGCCCCGGTCGGCCAGGAATTCCGGTGTCAGGTGCGTGACGTGGTCGATCACGTCGCGGGGGCGCAGCAGACTCACGCCTGCCCCCGCGCCGGCGTGTCGCCCAGGGCGCGCTGGCCGATCACGGCCCACATGCGCCCGGTGCGGCCCGCGTCGCGGCGGTACGAGTAGAAGTCGGCCTCGGTCGAGCAGCGGCCACTCACCCACACCTGCGCGTCCGGCACGCCCGCCTCCCGCAGCACCGCGCGGTTCGCTCCGGCCAGATCCAGATGCCAGGCGGGATCGCCGCGCAGTTCGTCCTCGTCGGCTCCCACGAACGCGCCCAGGCCGTCCTGCGCGAAGGCCAGCGCGACCTCCTCGCCCACCGGGTACGCGGCGGCGCGGATGCCGGGGCCGACAGCGGCCAGGATGTGGGCCGGGTCGGCGCCCAGGTCGGTCATGGCCTCCACGGTGCGGGCGGCCACGCGACCCAGCGTGCCCTTCCAGCCGGCGTGCGCGGCGCCGATCACGCCGGCGTGCGGGTCGTGCAGCAGCAGCGGGTAGCAGTCGGCGGTGCCGATGGCCAGCAGCACCCCGGCGTCGGCGGTGACCAGGGCGTCCCCGGTCCAGTGGCCGCCGCTGCGGGCGTGCACGACGTCGGTGCCGTGCACCTGGGTCAGGCGGGCCACCTGGGCGGGCGTGAAGCCCAGCGCCGCACACAGCCGCTGGCGGTTTTCCTGCACGTGCGCGGGGTCGTCTTCACGGTCGTCGAGGTTCAGCCCACCGTAGGGACCGGTGGACACGCCACCAGCACGCGTCGTGAAGGCGTGCGGCGCAGTGAGGTGCGGCGCGCGGATCAGCATCAGGCGTTCAGTATGCAGGGTCATCTCTCACCGGATTCTGACGCGTCAAGTCCCACACCGGGGGATGCGGCCTTCATGCAGTGAACGCCCCCGCCTGCGCCCGGCCCGGACGGGGGCGTTTTGCACCGGCTTCAGCGGGCACGCGCGCAGGTTGCTAGAGTCCCCCCCATGAGTGTCAGCATTGACTTGAGCGGCAAGACGGCCCTGGTGATGGGCGTGGCGAACGCACGTAGCCTCGGCTGGGCCATCGCGCAGCAGCTTCTGGCGGCCGGGTGCCGGGTGGGTTTCTCGTACCAGGGCGAACGCCTGAAAGGTGAACTGGACAAACTGCTGGCCGGACACGAGAACGTCTGGACCCAGCAGGCCGACGCCACCAGCGAGGACGACCTGGGCGCCCTGTTCGGCCGTGTGAAAGACGAATTCGGCGGGCTGGACTACCTCGTGCACTCCATCGCGTTCGCGCCGCGCGCCGCCATGGACGGCCGGTTCCTGGACACCACCGAAGCCGACTGGAACACCGCCCTGAACGTCAGCGCGTACACGCTGGTCTCCACCTGCCGGCACGCCGAGAGCCTGCTGCGCCCCGGCGGCAGCGTGATCAGCCTCACCTACCACGCCTCGCAGAAAGTCGTGCCCAAGTACAACGTGATGGGCGTGGCCAAGGCCGCGCTGGAAGCCACCACCCGCTACCTCGCCAGCGAGATGGGCGCCGCCGGCGTGCGCGTGAACACCATCAGCGCCGGCCCCATGCGGACCATCGCGGCCCGCTCCATCCCCGGCTTCGGGACCATGTACGAGAAAGCCGCCGAGGCCGCCCCGCTGGGCCGCAACGCCACGCCCGACGAGGTCGGCAAGCTCGCGCTGTTCCTGCTTTCCGACCTGGGCAGCGGCATGACCGGCCAGACCGTGTACGTGGACGCGGGCTCCAGCATCATGGCCATGAAGATCGAGAGCTGAACCGGGAGAGCTGAACTGGGAGGGCAGAAGCGGGGCCGGGCTCTGCGCGCCCTGCCTTATCCTGGGCGGCATGACCCTCACCCCGAACGCCCTGCTGCTGCTGAACGCGCAGCGTCACGACCTGGAGGACCGCAGCGACGAGCGGGCGCTGGCGCGCGACTGGGCGCACCACGTGGATGAGGCCCGCGCGGCCGGGTGGCTGGTGGCGTTCGTGCAGTGGGACGCGCCGCGCGGCGCGGACTGGGAGACCTTCTCGAAGGCCTGGACGCTGCACCCGGACTTCCGGGCCGAGCAGGGCGACGTGCTGGTCCGCGCGGGCCGCCCGGACGCCTTCGAGGGATCGGAACTGGCCGCGCAGCTGCACGGGCGCGCCGTGCGGACCCTGCACGTGCTGGCGCTGCCGGGCACGCCGGAACTCGCGGCGACCCTGGCGTCCGCGCAGGCGGAGGGCTTCGCGGTGTCGGACCTGGTGCCGGCGTGAGCGACCTGAACCTGGAGTACACGCTGGACGTGCTGGTGCGCCTGCTGGATACGCCCAGCCCGACGGGCTTCACGGACCGCGCTGTGACCCTGATCGAATCCGAACTGCGGGCGCTGGGCGTGCCGGGCAAGCGGACCCGCAAGGGCGCTCTGACCTGGGAGGTGCCGGGCACGGGCGCGGGGCACGTGACGTTCAGCGGGCACGTGGACACGCTGGGCGCGATGGTCAAGGGCGTCCGGGACAGCGGGCGGCTGCGGCTGTGGGGACTGGGCGGGTACGACTGGGCGACCGTGGAGGGCGAGGACGTGCGCGTGCACACCCAGGCCGGGCGGGAACTGACGGGCACGGTCGTGAACGTCCGCCAGAGCACGCACGTGCACGGCGCGGCGCTGCGTGACCTGAAACGCGAGGCGGCCGTCATGGAGGTCCGGCTGGACGAACCGGTGTTCGGCGCGCGGGACGTGCAGGCGCTGGGCGTGGGCGTGGGCGACTTCGTGAGTTTCGACGCGCGGCCCCGCGTGACCGCCAGCGGCTACGTGAAGGCCCGCCACCTGGACAACAAGGCGGCGGTCGCGGTGTTCCTGGCAGTCACGCGTGAACTGCTGGCCCGGCCGGTGGGTGTCACGGCGGCCTTTCACATCACGACCTACGAGGAGGTCGGGCACGGCGCGGCCACCGGCATTCCCCCGCACACCGACGAGCTGATCGCGGTGGACATGGCGGCGGTGGGCGAGGGTCAGACGAGCAGCGAGCATCACGTGACGCTGTGCGTGGCGGACGGCGGCGGGCCGTACGACCACGCGCTCGGGAACCGGTTGCGTGCCGCCGCGCGCACGGCCGGGCTGGACCTGCGGGTGGACATCTACCCCTTCTACGCCTCGGACGGCACGGCGGCGTGGCGGGCCGGTGGGGACTACCCGGTGGCGCTGATCGGGCCGGGCGTGGACGCCAGCCACGCCTACGAGCGCACGCACACCGACGCCCTGCGCGCCACGGGTGAGCTGATGCTGGCGTACCTGCGCCGCGACTGATACGGACTCCGATTGAATGGGCTTTGCAGCCCATTCAATCCGAGCGGATGCGAGTGGGAGAGAAACGGGTTCCGGACGTGGAGCTGGCAATCCGGTGAAGTTCCGGATTGTCAGCGAAACAAACGGAATCCGTATGATGACGGGCGGCAGGCGGCCGGGCCGGGTCGTTGCACCGGGTCAAAGGGACTGAAAAGATGTATACAATCCGCGCTTGTCCCTGTAGGCTGGACGTGTGCTCTCACTCCAGAAAGCGGCCAACATTCTGGGAGCTTTCAGTGCCGAACAACCCGAATGGGGCGTCCGGGCGCTGGCCTCCCACCTCGGCGTGCCCCGCGCCACCGCACACGCCTACCTCGCCGGCCTGACCGAGGCGGGCTTCCTGCGCCGCACCCCCGCCGGCAAGTACCGCCTGTCCTGGCACCTCGCCGAGATGGGCGCGCAACTGACCGCCTCGCTGCCGTGGTTTCCCGAGGCCCGCGCCCTGATCACCCGGCTGGCCCTGGAGGTCCGCGCCGTGGCGTTCCTGTGCATCCTGGAAGGCGAGGAGGTCGTGGCGACCATCCGCGAACGCCACCCGGACGCCGACATCGAACTGCCGCTCGACGTGTACCTGCCCGCCACCGCCACCGCCAGCGGCAAGATCCTGTACGCGCACGCCGACATCACGCCCCGCAGTTTCGAGGCCTGCACGCCCAGCTCCATCACCTCGCTGGACGAATGGAAGACCGAGGTCGCCAAGGTCCGCCGCCTGGGCTACGCGTACTCCATCGAGGAATGGATTCCCGGCCAGTGCACCCTGGGCGTGCCGTACCACGCGCTGCACAGCGGCCTGCCCGACCCGCACAGCGGCGACACGGTCGTGGCCGCCATCGGCGTGCAGATGAGCGCCGGACGCTACCTGCGCGAGGAACGCAGCATCCGCGAACGCGTCCTGCAGATCGTCCGCGAGGCCGAAACGCTGCCCTGACCCCCGCCGCACCCAGCGTCCGGGCCGCCACGCTCAGTCGGCCGCGCCTCCTGCCGCCGGGGACGACGGGGCGGCCGCCGGGGGCGCCGCCAGCGCCTGCACCTCGGTGCGCAGCGCCTGCAATTCCAGTTGCAGGGCCGCCAGCTTCCGCTCGGCGTCGTTCAGGCGCGTCTGCTCCTGCGCCGTGAACTGCGTGAACGGCCGCACCGCGTCCCGCAGGCGCGTATCGGCCCGCTCCTGCTCGCGCCCGTACTCGCTGCGCACGATCCGTTCCAGCACCTCACGCAGCGCCGCGACCTTCTCACGGAGCTGCCGGTGCGCCTGCAACCGCTTGTTCGGCAGCACGAACAGCCCCAGGCTACCCAGCGTCAGGCCCGCCAGGATCCCGCCCGTGAAATCCAGCGCGGACGCCCCGATCAGCGCACCCAGCCCCGCCCCGATGCCCAGACCGCCCGCCAGGCCACCCACGGCACCCTTCATGGCGTCCTCGGCGTCCCGCGACAGCTGCCGCGCCAGTTCCGTCTGCGTGGTCGCCTCCAGATGCTGCTGCGCGCTACCCGCTATACCCTCCAGCAGCGCCGCCCGGTCGTAACTGAAGCGCGTGCGGGCCACCGCCGACTCCGGCTGCCGCCGCGCCAGGAACACCTGCACGTCCTCCCAGAAACCCAGGTTCACCTCCACGAACCGGTCGATCATCGTCCCGAACTGCCGGTCGATCGCCTCGGGCAGTTCCGCCACGGCCTCGCGCCGGAACGACTCTTCCAGCTCGCGCGCGTTCAGCAGGCCCCGCAGGTTCCCGAACCGCAACTTCTCGTCGATGAAGCGGTCGGCGCGCACCTCGAACTCGCTCAGCAGGCGGTTCACGCGGTTGAGCTGCCCGTCCAGTTCACCCAGCGTGCTCTCCTGATGCGCCCGCTGCCGCTCCTCCAGTTCGCGCAGCACCCCCAGGTCCTCCGCGAGCGTCACTCGCGCCGCCGCGCCCCGCGCCTCCTCTCCCGCCAGCAACTCGGCGACCGTTCCCAGCGGACTCAGCAGCTTCAGGCGCGTGCGTTCCACCTCGGACAGCCGCATCCGCAGCACCTCCCGCAGCGCGTGAAAGCCCACATCCCCGCCGCGCTGCTCGGCCCGCGCGCTGATCAGCAGCACCGGCGGCGTCAGGCCCAGCACGCCCCGCGCGCCCGCCTCCACGAATTCCCGCACCTGCGTCTTCTGCTCCGGCGTCTCCAGCAGGTCCGCCTTGTTCACCACCATGATCACACTGCGGCCCCAGCGCGCCGCCAGCGACAGGAACTGCCGCTCGGACTCCGTGAACGGCCGGTCCGCCGACGTCAGGAACAACACCAGATCCGCGCGCGGCAGGAACCCCTCGGTGAGCGCCTGATGCTGCCGGACGATCGCGTTCGTGCCCGGCGTGTCCACCAGCGCCACCCCCTCCAGAGACGGCAACGGGTACGTCAGGCGACTCACGAACGGATCACGGGTCGCCTCCATCTGCCCCGGCACCTCCCCGTTCACCAGCACGTAGATCCGGTCCGTGGTCGGCGTCACCCCCTCGGGCAGCACCGACGCGCCCAGCAGCGCATTCACGAACGAACTCTTGCCCGCATTGAACTCCCCGACCACCACCAGCAGGAACGCCTCATCCAGCGCCCGCACCGCCACCCGCGCGCCCTCCACCACCTCCGGCGGCGCGCCCTGCCCCACCAGCAGCCCCAGCACGTCACCCAGCAGCGCCCGCTCACGCCCAAGCAGATCCTGCACCCGACTCGACACCAACATGTCAGACAGCCTACCCGCCCCCACCTGACCACACCTTCAGCAAACCTACCGCCACCCCTACCGGGTGTAATGCGAAGCTGGTGACTGATGCAATCCGCACCAGCCACCAGTCAGAGTGAGAACGCCTGCCGTTCAGTTCAGGCCGATGCCCTTACCTACGTTTCTGGGGAACACCGTGACCGTGGAGCGACCACTGCCGGGAACACGCACCCTTGGACTGCCACCCACCTGACGCTGGGCAGCCAGATTCACGGTGATAGCGGTCCTGCCGACCTGTTGAATGCCTGCGTCTCCCGCCAGACTGAACAGGCGGTCTGGAACACTGCTCACCTGCGGTAGGGTGACTGGCAGCAGGTAATCCATTACCATCGCGCCCTGCGTGGTGTTGGCCGCTGGGACCGGGAACACGGTGCCGGTCAGTTTGCCGAACGAGCGGCGATATTCCATCAATACCCAGGCTGAGTCGTTCAGCGGCTCAGCCGACGGTCGACGGCCACTGCTCAGGGTGGTGCTGCCGGTCAGGGCCGAGCGCAAGACCGGGTAATAAGCGTGCAGGGTGTAGCAGTTGGCTGTGTCCGGCACGGCTGGAGCAGTGACAGCGCAATTCGGCGTCCCGCTTCTGGGCGGTAGGACTACAGCGACAAACGCATCTGTACCCACAGTCCAGACGCCAGAACCGGTACGGGGATTCCGCACGGTCGGATCTGTTCCCAGATCGAACGTTGTTGAGGTGGGGTACACGTACGCTGCCTCACGGAGTTTGGAGAGCAGGTACGTCTGCGCGATCTGCGTTTCGGGCAGGAGGTCGTTGCGCGTCTGTAATGACATGGACGCCCGCGTGGAGGAGAGATTCACGTTGAAGACTGCCAGTAGAACCACGCTCATCAGGGCCATGCCGATCAGCAGTTCTACCAGAGTGAAGCCAGCCTCTGGGTGTCTAGCCTGCAATGACTTCATGGGTGAGCAACCTCCGTAGAAAAGGTGACGGTTCTTCCATCGCTTGTGGCAGTGGCTGTCACAGTCCGGTTGGTCGGACTGGTATCTGGCAATGCCGGGCTGACACCACAAGCGCTACCGGTCGCCTGAACATCCACTTCAGTGCCGACCTTGTTGAAATTAGAGTCCATGCCTTGCGTACGCACTTGAACGCCCGCAGGAAAAGCAGTCAACGAGACACAGTTCATCTGGTATTTGGGGCTGTCCTGCCATTCGCCTTTGACCTGTTCTATGGCTGCCTGGGCCAGGTTGGTGGCGGCTACCTGCTGGGTGGACTGCCGTGAGAGTCCGAACAGTCCGGTCAGCGGTGCCAGGACGGCCGTCACGATGATCAGCAGGAGCAGTACGGCGACGAGCACCTCGATGATCGTGAAGCCCTGTGCGGCGTGACGGTAATCAGGGTTGCGCACTAAAAGTCCCCTTTCCTGTGGTTCCCAGGAGTTTCATGTAGAGCAGTTCACCGACTGAGTTGCTCAGGACCCAGACGGCTCCGCCCGGCACGCTGCTCTCCGCGTAGGGAGCCGCGTAGGTGATGGTATTTACGGAGGTGGCCACGGGGGCGACCAGCACGTTGTTCGGCAGGGTACGTGTGACACTCCCGCCGGGCGACCAGACGGTCACGTATGTTGCCTTAGGCGACGAGGCTGCGGTACTGGTCAGCGTCACACTAGTGGCGATAGAGCTTTGCGTGGCCTGGGTGCGAGCCCTGTTCAAATCCGCCAGCAGCTGGGTTCCGGCCTCCCGCAACTGCTGCTGCCGGACGCCACGGGCACTGCTGGCGAGCAGGACGGCGGAGAGAATCCCGATGATCGCCATGACCACAAGAAGCTCGATCAGCGAGAACCCCTGGGTGTGCCGGTTTCGTGAGGGAAACGCGGTCACTTCAGCTCCCGTCCTTTGCAGTCTGAACCTGATTACCGTTCTGCTGCAGTTTGATGGGGGTCGTCAGGCCGGCTGACCATTCCTGTTGTGTGGGGAAGAAAGGCGGGGTGACGCCCTCGTTGGTGCGCTGGTCGTAGACGAAGTTACGACCGTAACCCTTGCCATTCGTCAGACCGAACGCGCCATAGTAGTTCTCGATGATGCCACCCATCAGGTTCACCTGTCCCAGACTACCGTCTGCGGCACCGCCATCGTACCCATCAACCTTGACTTTGCCCTGGCTGGCCATCAGAACGGCGTGAATGTTGACGTTCTTGGGCATGCCGGGGCGAGTACCGGTGGTGGTGCAGGCGCCGTCAGCGTTTGTGGCCCTACAATTCGGGCTGACCAGATCGACGTCCCCACCGGAGGAGTAGATGCCCAGGATGTTCTTGGCGTTCTTGTTGGTGCAGGTAGCCGCATTGAACACCCCGTTCGTCACCGAGTTACTGCCGCTACAGGGAGGATCGGCATACTTGAGGTCACTGGTGATGGCGATATCGCCGGTGGAGGCCAGGGTCATCTGGGCGAAGGAAGCAATAGCGGCGGGGGCGGTGGCGGGGTTGTTGGAATCGGTCCGCGCAGGACCGTTGAGGTTAGTCACTCCGTCCTTCGCATAGATGACACCCGTGAACTTAGTGCCCGTCCCACCCTGCTTCCAGGCACCCGTAATGGGATCCTGGGTGGCTTTTGACCAGGTGTTGGTGGCGGTGTTCAGCAGATACACGTTCTGATCTGCGTCGGTGGCCAGATTGACGGTATTACTACCCAGGGTATACGTGATGCGCTGCACCGGAGTGCTAGTCGTGCCTAAGGTGATATTCGAGGCCTGGAGGGTCAGGTTCGAGGCTGTACCGTCGATGAACACACCGCCCAGCCTGGCCTGAAGAGCCTGATTGTTCGCATTTTTGGGCAGCGCAATGAAGTTCTTGTTCCACGAAACGCCACCCTGGAACCTGGGGTCGGAAGTGCCGCTCCCGGTAGTGACGACGGGCGCCTGATCGTTAGGGGACATCGCACTCTTGGCCTTCCAGGTCTTGCTGTAGAAGTAGGCGCCCGCGTTCGTGCCTGCCGAGCAGTAGTCGTCGCCGCTGCTGTTGGTTTTGATGGCACCGCCAGGGCAGCCAGCTGAAGTGACTTCCCCGCCAAAGTATGGGGTCCCCTGGAAGTTGAAGTTGGAGTTGGTGTGTACAGGACCGGAGAACAGGGTGTTGCTGGTGAAGGTGATGCGGTTACAGTCACTGGGCTTCGAGGCGCACTCGTCTTCAGCGCCTTTGCTGGAGTAATGCCGGTTGGTCAGCAGGGCGTACTTGGCAAATGAGCCGCGCCCGACATTCAGGGTGTAGGTCTTGTTCTGGCTCCCCACAGCGAGGTTGCGGGTGGAGCTGCTGTCAGGAGTGCCCGTGGCAGAGACGGAGGGCACCGAGAGGGTCAGCACAAAAGTGTCGGTTGCTGTCCTCTGAACAGAATTCAGAACCAGCCGAACGCGGCTGGCGTACTGTGCATTGTCCTTGCCACCTTTCAATTCGACGCCGTTCTCGCTAAACACCTGTCCCCAGAAGGCGCGACTATCTCCACTGAGGGTATATGAAGCCGAGGCAAAAGCAGACGTGGGGATGTACTTGACGAAGAAATCCAGGCGGTTTCCCGTGGAGAGGGATACAAGGGACTGACTCCCGAGGATGCCCAGCGGCCCCGTGGAACTACACAGCATATTGGTGACGTTATTCACGACATTGACAGGCACAGCGATGAGGCCACAGAGGTTGAGAATATCAGTCTGCATCTGAGTGGTCGTGACACCCGATGGACCGGACGGAATGTCTATAGAGTTCGGTTGGAGCAGATTGTTGACGAGATTCAGCTGCGTCTGCGAACGGGACAGACCTGCTTCAGCCGCATACATCGCTCGAATGGACGATTCCTGCGCTGTGGATGTGCGCCGCGAGGACAGCGCCAGTTGCGAGGTGATCGCCAGGATCACGACCATCATGACCATGACCACCAACACGGTCACGATCAGCATGGCTCCCTCGGTGCGGTGAGACTTCTTCATAGCAGCAGTCTGTTCCTTGTGAGGAGTAGAAACCACCCCAGGGCAGGGGCTCACCTGATAGGGGGTATTTTGTCGATTCAGACGCCGTTTGTGACTTTCTTGTGAGGGGCGCAAGTGTAGTAGCTGCACACGGAGACACCGCTGCCCTTGTAGTGACACACAACGAATTGGCCTAACCGTCACCACTTTGTTTTTCACTGTGGGCGCTAGAGTGTGGGGGTGACTTGGCTGAAGCCGGTGGATGTGGGTCGTGACGCGCAGTCGGCGTACGGTGAGTTCTTGCGGGATCTGGAGGCGCGGCTGGCGGATCCGGGAACGGACCGGTTCGTGCTGGCGCGTGAGGTGCTGGCCGAGGCGATGTATGGCCGCTCCTACGCGGCGCTGCTGGCGGACGCGCCGCTGGCGGCCCTGAATCTGGACGCGCGGAACGTGACGTTCGAGGCGGAGTACTACCTGGCGACGGATGCCGAGCAGTTCGGGCGGGTCAAGCCGCTGCTGTGGCTCTGGAAGAACCTGGACCTGACCCCACTGGGGCAGAATCCGGTGCTGGGGATTCCGGTGCGGCGGGTGCTGGCAGAACGGATCTTCCGGCGGGTGGGGCGGGATTTCAAGTGCTGGCAGAACGTGGAGTTCAGCGTGGGGTACAACATGGAGGTGGGGGACGACGTGGTCGTTCACCGGCATGTGCTGCTGGATGACATCGGCGGGATCGAGCTGCACGATAACGCCAGCATCAGTGATTACGTGAACGTGTACAGCCACACGCACAGCGTGCTGGACGGCCCGGACGTGACGTTGCGGCGCACGGTGATCGGGCGTGGGGCGCGCATCACGTACCATTCGACGGTGCTGGCGGGCAGCGTGGTGAGTGACGACGCGATGCTGGCGACGCACGCGTTGCTGCGCAGTGACATTCCGCCGCACGGGATCGCGATGGGCGTGCCGGCACGCACGACGCGCTTCAAGGTGCGGGAGCCGCAGGAGCTGCTGGTGGATTCGCGGTCGTTCGTGCGTGCGCCGGACCGCAAGGCGAACCCGGAGTTTCCGGAGCCCACGCCGAACCAGACGCGCGTGGCGGCCGACGGTGAGGGAGCGGGCCGCCGCGTGGTGACCGGGGAACGCTGAGCGGACGGCCATGAAGAGATGGCAGATGGCACGTAACGGCCACCTGCCATCTCTCTCTGGTTCTTACAGGGTGGTGTGTTCACCCGGCGTCAGGATGCGGATGTCCACGCCGCGCGCCTGCCCTTCGCGCTGGAACACGGCGGGGTCGCCGGTCAGGGGCGGGAAGGTGCCGTAGTGCATGGGGATGGCGACGCGGGGTCGCAGCAGGTCCAGGGTGCGGGCGGCCTCCTCGGGGCCCATGGTGTAGTGGTCGCCGATGGGCAGCAGGGCGGCGTCCAGGCCCCGGTCCCCGATCAGGGTCATGTCGCTGAAGAGGTTGGTGTCGCCGGCATGGTATACGCGCTGGCCGCCGAGTTCGACGATCAGGCCGGTGGGCATGCCGCCGTACGTGCCGTCCGGGAAGGAGCTGCTGTGCCAGGCGGGAGTTAGGGTGACGTTGCCCCAGTCGGCGCGGTAGGTGCCGCCGATGTTCATGCCGGTGGCGTGGGCCGCGCCGCGCTGCTGGGCGTAGGCGGCGATCTCGGCGGTAGCGATCAGGGGGGTGCCGGTGCGCGTGAATTCCAGGGTGTCGCCCCAGTGGTCGCCGTGCGCGTGGGTGATCAGGATGGCCGTGACGTTCCAGTTCAGGGCGTCTTGCAGGGTGACGGTCGCCTGCGGGTTGCCCTGGATGAACGGGTCGATCAGCAGGCGGGTGTCGCCGTGTTCGAGCAGGAAGGTGCTGTGGCCGATGAATTGAATGTTCATGGTGTCTCCTGTGGTGCCCTGTGGGCTGCGGGGGGTGTCGCCGCCCATGCTGCCAGGGTTGCGGCGGTGAAGTCTGGGGGCGCGCGAACGGTGAGGGGCAGGGGGAAGGCCGTATAGTGGGCGCGCACCGCTGCCCGTTTCCGCCCCGTTTCTTGAAAGGAGTGCCGTTCACGTCATGCCCACCCCCTTCGGTCAGGTGAATGTCCGGGACGTTCTGGACATCCTGCTGGTCACGTTCCTGGTGTACCAGGGGTACCTGCTGGTGGCCGGGACGCGGGCGGTGAACGTGGTGCGCGGCATTCTGGTGTTCGCGGGTGTGTGGGTGGCCGCGCAGGTGCTGAACCTGCCGACCCTGAGTTACCTGCTGGGCCGGGCGGGAACGGTGGGGATCTTCGCGCTGGTGGTGCTGTTCCAGCCGGAGTTGCGCGCGGCGCTGGAACGGGTGGGGCGGCCCCGCGCGCGGGACGTGGGCGCGAGCGGCGCGGCGCTGCAGGACCTGGCCCGCGCGATGGAACGCCTCGCGGAACGCAAGACGGGCGCGCTGATCGCCATCGAGCGGCGCACGCCGCTGGGCGAGTACGCGGGGACCGGGGTGTCGCTGGACGCGCTGGTCAGCGTGCCGTTCCTGGAGGCGCTGTTCGCACGCAACGCGCCGCTGCATGATGGGGGCGTGATTATTCAGGGTTCGCGGGTCATTGCGGCCGGGTGTCTGTTTCCGCTGCAGTCGAGTGACGGCACGTACCGGCGGTACGGCACGCGGCACCGCGCGGCGATCGGGCTGTCGGAACTGACGGACGCGGTGGTGCTGGTGGTCAGCGAGGAGCGCGGCAGCATGCGGATCGCGCTGGGTGGGCGGCTGGGACCGGACCTGAACGGCACGGAACTCCGTGAGCAGTTGCGGGCGCTGGTGTATGACCGGTCGGCGTTCACGCCGCCGCCCGCCGCGCCGGCCGAGAACGACCCGGAGGCCGCCGGGGACGCGGAGGGTGACGTGCCGGCCGGGAGGGCGCGGTGAGGGCCGGGAGTGCGTGGCTGGACGGGTGGCGGCGCTGGCTGGACCCGCGTTACACCTGGGGGCGGGCCACGCACAACCTGGGGCTGAAGCTGCTGGCGCTGGGCGTGTCGGTGACGTTGTGGTTCGTGGCGACCGGGGACCGGCGCGCGAATGTCGAGCAGGGGTTCGACGTGCCGGTCACGGTGAGGGACACGACCGGGAACGGGCAGGAGAAACGCGCGACGAGCAACCTCAGTCCGTCGTCGGTGCGGGTGACGTTGCGGGGCCGCCCGGAACGGCTGCGGGAACTGCAACCCGAGAACATCGAGGCGGTCGTGGACGTGACGGGCGTACCGGAGGGAAGTTTCACGCAGCCGGTCACGGTGACGGCCCCGACCGGGACCGAGGTGCAGCGGCAGTCGCCGGCGCGGGTGCAGGGTTTCGTGGATACGCAGGTGACGCGCACGCTGCCGGTCACGCTGAGCGTGGCGTCCCCGCCCGAGGCGAGCGTGCCGCGCTACGTGGTGCTGCCGGCCGAGGCGGGCGTGTCCGGGCCGGGGCAGGTGGTGTCCAGGGTCGCGCGGCTGGTGACCAGCCCGGCGGCGCTGGCGGCCGGGGCCGAGCGGGAGGTGCCGCTCGTGGCACTGGACGAGGCGGGCCTGCCGGTCGAGGGCGTGAAGGCCAATCCGTCCACGGTGACGGTACGCCGCCTGGATACCGGGGAGTTGCCGGTGAAGACGGTGCGGGTGGTGCTGAACGATCCCCCGGCGACGCTGCGGGTCACGTCGGTCAGCGTGCAGCCCAGCACGGTGCGGGTGGTGGCGGCCCCGGAGTTGCTGGGGCGGCTGCGGGAGGTGAGCGGCGCGGTCACGTACCGGGTCGGTACGTACACCGCGCCGGTCACGCTGGCGATTCCGGCGGGCGCGCAGACACTGGAGACCGTCAGTGTGCGCCTGACGGTCGAGCGGGTGAGCGCGGCCCCGGCGTCGCCCTGAGCGGTCCCTCCGGCCCGGCCCCGGCCGCTGACGTCCGCTCCTGGCCGCGCCCCCGTCAGGGCCGTCGCCTCCCGGCTGGCCCGGCTGTCACCGGGCCGGGCACGGCCGAAAGTGACCGGAGTGTCATCGCGCGTGGGGGGCGGCGGCGTATAGTCGGAGGCATGATGTGGGGAAGCGGCCACATGACCCTGTGATTGCCCAGCTCCTCGTACCCCGGCACCCGGTGGCCGAGTGGACTGGCTGGGAGGAACGCGTGCGGCTGATGGTCCGGCCCAGGCGTTACGAACACGTGTTGCGCGTGGCTGAACTGGCCGCGCAGATCGCCCTGGCCAACGGACTGGACGACATGCGCGCCTACGCGGCCGGGATTCTGCACGACATCGCCCGTGACCTGCCGGACGCCGAACTGCTGCGGCTCGCGCCGCCCGAGTGCGACATCGACGCCGGGCATCCGCTGGCGCTGCACGGGCGGGCCGCGCGGGTGCTGCTGGAACGCTGGGGGTATCAGGACCGGGTGGTGCTGGAGGCCGTGGAGGACCACACGACTGGCCCGCGCGGCGGGAATCCGGTGGCGGACTGCGTGTACATCGCGGACGTGTCCGAGCCGGGGAGGGGCGTAAACGCCGACATCCGCGAACTGGCGCTGCGGGACCTGAATGCGGCGCTGGAGCGCGCCATCGTCTCGAAGGTCACGTACCTGCAGGGGCGCGGTATTCAGGTGCATCCGCGCACCCTGCTGTCCTATCACGCGCTGCCGTGCGTGGCCCGGCAGGACCAGGGCGGGTCCGCTTCCCTCCTGACGGCCCCTCAGCCATGAGCGGCGGGGGTTCCGGGTCGGGGCGCGCGCCCCGCATCGCTGGCCTGCGCGCCCTGCAGGCGTTCGGTCTGACCCTGTCGTGCCTGTCCCTGGGGGGCTTCGCGCTGCTCAGCGGGGCGGGCCGCACGGTCGCGTCGACGGTCACGCCGGGCGCCGCGCCGCAGTTCACGGTGCTGATCGCCGGGCGGGACATCGTGTACTGCTACTACCGGCAGCCCTGCAAGGACCAGGATCAGCGGACCGGGCTGGTGCAGCCGCCGAACACCGACACGGTCATGCTGGTCAAGGTGGACGGGTCGAGCGTGCGGGTGCTGAACATCCCGCGCGACACGAACGTGGGGCCGTTCGACCGCTTCAGTTCCATCGCGGCGCAGAAGGTGAACAGCCAGTACCACTCGGGCGGCCCGGAGGCCCTCGCGCGGGCCGTGGAGACCATCACGGGCGAGCGGGTGGACTCGTATGTGGTGGTCCGCACCGATTACGTCGAGCGGGTCATCGACGCGCTGGGTGGCCTGAACGTCACGGTTCCCGAGGGCGGCATCGAGTGGATCGACAACGCGGCCGGCGTGAACCTGCAACTGCCGGCCGGCGCGCACCTGCTCAGGGGCAAGGAGGCGGTGCTGTTCCTGCGGGTCCGGAAGGGCTTCGGGGACGATTACGGCCGCATCGACCACCAGAAGCAGGCGCTGACGCAGCTCGCGGGCCGCCTGAAGTCCGCGCAGGGCCTCGCGGCGCTCCCCACCATCCTGGGCGGCATCGGGAACGGCGTGGAAACGAACGCCGACCCGAACACGCTGGTGACGCTGCGGCCCTTCCTGAGTCAGCTGAAACTGAGTTTCGCGACGCTGCCCACCGACGAGATTCCCGGCACCTTCAACCTCGCCGTGAACCGCGAGCGGCTCGCCGCGCTGTGGGGCGACACGCCCGCCCCGGCGGCCGACGCGCCGTCCGTGAAGGTGACGGTCGTGGACGCCAGCGGCGCGGGCCTGGGCGCCGGCCTGAGCCGGGCGCTGGGCGCGCTGGGTTACGCGGACGTGCAGGTCACGGTCGCCCCGCCCAGCCTGGAAGCCAGTCAGGTGTTCACGCAGCAGGACGTGGCGCAGGCGGGCGCGCTCGCGGACCTGCTGAACCTGCCGCGCCTGCAGGGCGAACGCTTCCCGGTCGCGCCGGGCGAGGTGGGCGTGCTGCTGGGCCGGGACGCGCAGGACACGCTGTCGCAACTCGCGGCGCTGGCCGGCGCGCCCGTCCCGCCGCCCGCCGCCCCCACCCCCGTCCCCCCCACCGGCAATTAAGGCGTTCCAGTCGCGTGCGCCGTCCCGGCACGTGAGCGGCGTCGCCTTGTGCGCCGCGCAGACCTGTACACTGACCTGTTGCTGCGCCGCCCGCCGCCCGTTCACTGCCGGTCCAGACCGGCCGCAATGAGGCCGGGGCCGCGCTCACCGCGCCGCGACCAGAGCCCCTGCGACCGGCGCCCCGGCCCCCCCCTGGCAGCGTCCGCTGCGCCCCCCACCCATCCCCGGAGTACCCATGACCCCAGACGCCCAGACCCTGACCCAACTGCAAGCCATCGTGGACGCCGCCCGTGAACGCCGCGCCGAGGACGTCACCGTGCTCGACCTGACCGACGTCAGCTCCACCCTGGAGTACTTCGTGATCTGCACCGCCACCGCCGGGTTGCAGCTGAACGCCGTGCAGGAGAACATCCGCGAGAAGGCCATGGCCGCCGGCCTGCCCCGTCCCAGCGTGGAAGGCCCCAGCGAACGCTGGCTGCTGCTGGCGTTCGGCGGCAGCGTGATCGTGCACATCATGACCAAGGACGCCCGCGAGTACTACGACCTCGAAGGCCTCTGGAGCGACGCGCGCGCCATGGACTTCCCGGACCTGCAGGAAAGCCCCAAAGCCTGATCCGGCGCGTAGCGGCCCGGCCTCACCCACGCGGTGCAGGCCGGGCCGCTGCATGTATGCCTGGATTCAGGCCGGTTCGGTCGGCAGGGCGGCGCGGATGCTGCCGGGCAGTTCGCGGGCCACGCGGTCCAGGGTGCGGCCGGCGGCGGCGCGGATCATCTTCTCGAAGGCCGCGCCGCCCCAGCCCTGCGCGTCGGGCGTGGCGAGGTGCGCGCGGAACTGGAAGGTGAAGTGCAGGTCCGTGCCCTCCGCGCGGGCCTGCCCGGCAACCTCTACCCAGGCGCGCTCGCCGCTCAGGGCCTGCGGGATCAGGTCCGCGCCGTCCGGCGTGAGGCTTAGGAGGCTGTGGAACGGCAGGTCGGCGTCCCCCAGGCCCGGCAGCGGCACGACCAGTTCGCCGCGCACGCCGCCCTCGTCGGCGCGCAGGTCCCGCAGGAACCGCAGGCGGCCCAGCGCGCGGGCGGGGTCACGCACGAACGCCAGCGCGTCGGCGGGCGGGCCGGGGTACGGCAGGGTGAAGGTCTGCGCGGCGTCGAAGATCACGCGGGGCTCCGGGGGGCCGTCACGGTCAGTCCACCCATTCGATCACGACGCGGTTCTCGGCCAGCGCGGCCTGCAACTCGGCGTCCCCGGCGCTGCGCAGGCGCGACAGGTGCGCGAAGCGGGGCGTGGCCGACGCGAAGCCCAGCCGGACGATCACGTCGTCGCTGGCCTCGTCCTTCCCGATGCGCCACACCAGCTGCCCGCCCAGCGCCTCCAGCTGACGCAGCAGGTCCGGCGTGACCGGCGGGCGGCCGTCTGCGTTCGGGTCGCCGGGCAGGTCAGGGGACAGGTCGGCATTCATGCGGGCATTGTACGCGGCGGGCCGGGGCGGGTAGAACAGGAACCATGACAGACATCAACGCCGATCCCGCTGCCGGCCTCAGCTGGCGCGCCCTGGAAACCCGCGTGGGCCTGGACAGCCTGCCTGCCTTTCACCGCGCGTTCCTGACGTGGCGCGGCATCGAGGGCGCCGACGACATGCCGCTGCGGCGCGTGCAGCAGCGCGTGGAGGCCGAACTGAACCGGCTGGTGCAGGCCGGGCAGGCGACCCGCAGCGGCGAGGACTGGTACCTGACCCCGGACGCCCTGAGCGGCTTCCCGCCGGCGCAGCCGTTCCTGACCTGAGGGGCAAGCCCGTATCCTGTGGGGATGACTGCTTCCCTTCTCCCCTGCCCCGCCCGCCCGGAGCCCGTATGAGCCTGCGCATTCTGGGCGGCAGCGCCAAGGGCCGCGCGCTGGAAGTACCGGACAGCGCCCGGCCCAGCGGCGCACGCATCCGCAAGAGCCTGTTCGACCTGCTGGCCGCGCGACTGCCGCACGGCACCTTCCTGGATATGCACGGCGGCAGCGGCGCCATCGGTCTGGAAGCCGCCAGCCGGGGGTACCGGGTGACGCTGATCGAGATGGACGGCCGCGCCGTGAAGGCCCTCGAGGCGAACGCCCGCGCGCTGGGCCTGCGCGCCCGCATCCTGAAGGGCGACGCGCAGAGCCTGATGCCGGCGCTGGGGCCGTTCGACATCGTGTTCAGCGACCCGCCGTACGACGTGGACATTCCCGCGCTGGCCGCGAACCTGCTCTCCCGGAACGTGGTGCGGCCCGGCGGCCTGCTGATCTGCCAGCACCCGGACCGCACGCGCCTGCCCGAGAAGGCCGGCTACACCCGCGAGGTCCGCGAGTACGGCAGCAACAGCCTGACCATCTACGAACGCGACGAACCCACCGACGAACCGACCGAAGAACCCACGGACGAGGCGGGCGGCCATGAAGGCGCGGCGGAAGTAGGGTAAGGTGACGGGGCTATGAACGCTGTCTTTCCCGGGTCGTTCGACCCCATCACCAGCGGGCACATGGACGTCCTGACGCGCGCCGCGAAGATCTTCGACCACGTGACCCTGACGGTCATGCACAACGCCCGCAAGCAGGGCCGCCACCTGTTCACGCTGGAGGAACGCATGGACATCCTGCGCGAGGCGACCACGCACCTCCCGAACGTCCGCGTGGACACCTTCGGGGGCCTGCTGGTGGACTACATGGCCCGCCAGGAGCCCGGCAGCGTGATCCTGCGCGGCCTGCGGGCGGTCAGCGACTACGAGTACGAGCTGCAGATCGCGCACCTGAACCGCCAGATCGGGGACGCCGAGACGGTGTTCATCATGGCCGCCACCCGCTGGAGTTTCGTGAGCAGCTCCATGGTCCGCGAGATCGCCAGTTACGGCGGTGACGTGAGCGAGATGGTCCCGCGTGCCAGTGCCGCCGCGCTGCGCCGCAAGCACGCCGACGTGTACGCCGAACGCGAGGCCGAGAAACAGGAGCAGAGGCAGGCGCAGCAGCAGGAACAGTCGGGCCGCTGACCACACAGGCAGGGGGCCGGACACCACTGGCGTGTCCGGCCCCCTCTTTCACCCCGTCGTTACTGCCCTGCGGCGGCTTTCAGGGCCCCGGCCTTGGGCGTCTGCTCCCAGGGGAACTCCGGGCGGCCGAAGTGGCCGTAGGCGGCGGTCTGCGCGTAGATGGGGCGTTGCAGGTCCAGTTCCGCGATGATCGACTGCGGGCGGGCGTCGAAGTGCGCGGCGATCAGCGCGGCCAGCTGCTCGTCGCTGACGGTGCCGGTGCCGTAGGTGTCCACGCGCAGGCTGACGGGTCCGGCGCGGCCGATGGCGTACGCGATCTCGACCAGCGCGCGGCGGGCCAGTCCGGCGGCCACGACGTTCTTGGCGATGAAGCGGGCGTAGTACGCCGCGCTGCGGTCGACCTTGGTGGGGTCCTTGCCGCTGAAGGCGCCGCCGCCGTGAGGGACGGCCCCGCCGTAGGTGTCCACGATGATCTTGCGGCCGGTCAGGCCGGTGTCGCCGTGCGGGCCGCCGATGACGAAGCGGCCCGACGGGTTGATGAAGTACTTGGTGTCGTCGGTCAGGTACTCGGCCGGGATCACGGCGCGGATGACGTGTTCGAGCATGTCGGCGCGGATCTGTTCCTGCGTGACGTCCTCGCTGTGCTGGGTGCTGATCACGACCGTGTCCACCAGGGTCTGGGTGGCCTCGTGGGGCTCGCCGTCGCGGACGACCGTGACCTGGGCCTTGGCGTCGGGACGCAGGTACGGCAACGTGCCGTCCTTGCGCAGTTCGGCCAGGCGGCGCGTCAGCTTGTGCGCGAGGCTGATGGGCAGCGGCATCAGTTCCGGGGTCTCGTCGGTGGCGTAACCGAACATCAGGCCCTGGTCGCCCGCACCGACCATGGAGTGCGCGTTGGCCGGGTCGGCGCGCTGCTCGGGGGTCATGGCGCGCCACTCCTCGCTGGTGTCCACGCCGGTGGCGATCTCGGGGCTCTGCTCGTGAATGCTGACCAGCACGGCGCTGTACTCGGCGTCGAAGCCGTAGTTGGCGCGGGTGTAACCGACCTGCTTGACGGCCTCGCGGACGGTCTTCTGCACGTCCACGTGGGCGGTCTCGGCGCGGACCTCGCCGGCCACGACGGCCATGCCGGTGGTCAGGAGGGTCTCGACGGCCACGCGGCTGGTCGGTTCCTGGCGCAGGAACTCGTCGAGGATGCTGTCCGAGATGAAGTCGGCGAGCTTGTCAGGGTGCCCTTCGGACACCGATTCCGAGGTGTAGTATTTCCGCATACTGGCTCCTTGCGTGCGGGGGGGCGTCTCACAGAACCGCCTGGAGAGGGATGTCGCTGCGGTCCCCGCACGGCGCGGCGCTGCCCGGGCCGGATCAACCGGGCGGGACAGGCCGTGTCGATCCGCAGCGTACCGCACCGCGCCGGGGGTGAAAAGGACGAAAGGGCAGGGTCTGGCCTGTCACGCCAGACGCCCGGAAGCTGACACGGGCCTGACCGGAGGGCTCAGAATGAGGTGAATGAGCCACGTCGTTGTCATCGAGGATGAGGGAACAGTGCGGGACGTCCTGCGCTTTCACCTGGAGCGGGCGGGGCTGCGGGTCACGGCCCTGGAGTCCACGGCGGGCGCGCTGGACGCCCTGAACGGCGCCGACGCCCTGGTGCTGGACTGGATGCTGCCGGGCGAGAGCGGGCTGGGCTTCCTGCGCCGCCTGCGGGGCGACGCGGAACTGCGCCGACTGCCGGTGCTGATGCTGACCGCCCGCGCCGCCGAGGCCGAGCGGGTCGAGGGCCTGGAATCCGGTGCGGACGACTACCTGACCAAGCCGTTCTCGGCGGCGGAACTGGTGGCGCGCGTGCGGGCGCTGCTGCGGCGCACGCAGCCGGAGGTGCCGCCCACCATGACGAACGGCCCGCTGACCGTGGATGTGGGGGCCGCCGAGGCCCGCGTGAGCGGCAGCCGCCTGAACCTGACCCGCCGGGAGTTCGACCTGCTGGCGTTCCTGACGCAGCACGTGGGCCGCGTGTACTCGCGCACGGAACTGCTCGACCGGGTGTGGGGCGCGGATTTCCTGGGCGGCGAGCGCACGGTGGATCAGCACGTGACGCAGCTGCGCGCCCACCTGGGAGATGATCCCAGCCGTCCCGGTTTCCTGGAGACGGTGCGCGGCAAGGGCTACCGCATGCGCCCCTGGACGGACGCACCGTGACGCCCCCCGCACCGGATGGCCTGCCGCCCGGCCCGGCGGCGCGCCTCACCCCGAACGCCACCCCGCCGGAGACGGCAGACCGCGCGCCGGACGACGCCTGGATGGACGCGCTGCCGCAGGCGGTGCTGCTGGCCCGCGCGGGACTGGTGACGCGCGTGAACGCCTCGGCCGCGCGGCTGTGGGGGGTGCCGCACGAGCGGGCGCTGGGCCGCCCTGTGCTGGAGGTCGTGCGGCGGCACACCCTGGAAACGCTGTTGGAACGCGGCGGTGAACTGGAACTGGAGGTCACGGGCCGCACCCTGCGCTGCGCGGCCACCCGCAGCGGTGAGCAGGGCGCGCTGATCGTGGAGGACGTCACCGAACACCGCCGCCGCGAGGCGGAACTGCGCGAGGCGACGGCGGTGCTGAGCCACGAGTTCCGCACGCCAGTCGCGGCGCTGCGCGGGGTGCTGGAGGCGCTGGAGTACGACATGCCGCGCGACCTGTCGCAGAACTTCGTGCGGCAGGGCCTGCAGGAGACCGAGCGGCTGGCGCGGCTGGTCGAGGACCTCGCGGTGGGGTTCCGGCCCACGCGGGCGCGGACGCTGCCGCTGGCCGAGGCGTTCACGCGCGCCGAGCGGCTGCTGAAAGCGGACCTGCACGCGCGCGGCGCGGCCCTCACGTTCGGCGCGGATCATCTGGTGCGCGCCGACCCCGACAAGCTGCTGCAGGTGCTGCTGAACCTGATCGAGAACGCCCTGAAGTACGGCCCGGCCGGCCAGCACGTCGAGGTGATCACGGCCGAGCGGGGCACCTGGGTGGAAGTCAGCGTGCTCGACCGGGGCACCCCGATTCCCGATACCGAGAACCTGTTCCGGGCGCACACGCGGGGCCGAGCGGCGACCGGGCAGGGCAGCGGCATGGGCCTGTACATCGTCCGGAGCATCGTGCAGGGCTGGGGCGGGCAGGCGTGGGCCGAGCGGCGCGGCGACGCGAACGCCTTCTGCTTCACGCTGCCCGGTGTGGGAGGCCTGGGCCTGTAACGTCGCCCCGTTCCGACCTCCCTGCCCCTGCCCGGTCGCCGCGCGGGGCCGTTTCCCGCCTGCGGCGTGCCCGCCGCCGGCCTCGACACTGACCACCCACACTGACCACCCTCTGACACGCTGCCCCCTGCGGGGTGGTACGTTCATGAACAGGAGTTCCCATGCGTGAAGCCCTTGAAAACGATCTACGTGCCGTCCTGAACGGCGCCCTGAACATGCTCGGCACGGTCGAGCGGATGCTGCCCGTGGCGGCCGACGTGCTGCTGCGTGAGAACGTGGACCGCCTGCCGGAAGTCAAGGCCCTGGACCTCGAGGTGGACGCGCAGGAGGCGCAGATCGAGGCCGAGTGCCTGCGGATCATCGCGCTGCACCAGCCGGTCGCGCGGGACCTGCGGATGGTCGCGCTGATCCTCAAGAGCCTCAGCGACATCGAGCGCATGGGCGATTACGTGGTGCATGTCGCCGAGGACGGCGCGGAACTCGCGCAGGCCCCGGCACTCAAGCGCTACGTGAACCTCGCGCGGATGCTCGAGCGGCTGGGCGAGATGAGCGAGAACCTGCGCACCGCCATCGCCGACCGCGACGTGACGCGCGCCGAGGCGACTGTGCAGATGGACGACGAGGTCGACGACCTGTACGAGCAGATCCAGCGCGAACTGGTCACGTACATGCTCGAGGATCCCCGCAACATCAGCAAGGCGCTGATGCTGATGCGGGTGGGCCGCAGCCTGGAACGCGTGGGCGACCACATGGAGAACATCGCCGAGCGCGTGCGTTACTGGGTGACCGGACAGCGCGAGGGCTGACGCCGGGCGCAGGTGGGCCGCCCCTTCCGGGAACGGGGGGGCGGTGTTTCATGGAGCGGCCTGCCTGGGGAGCCGCGTGGCGGGAATCCTGGGCCTTATCCTGTGGGGCGTGAATGCGTTGAAGTCCGGGCCGACCGTGCTGGTGATCGTGGGTGGCAGCATGGCGGCGGTGAAGGCCCCGTCGGTGCTGCGGCGGCTGCGCGAGCGGGGAGCGGCGGTGCAGGTGATCGCCACGCGCGCGGCGCTGGCGTTCATCACGGAACTCAGCCTGAGTACGGCGGCAGACGGGCCGGTCGGGACCGATGAGCACTGGTTCGAGGCCCGGCCCGACGCGCTGCACCTGACGCACGCGCGGGCGGACGTGGCGGTGGTGGTGGGTGCGTCGGCGGAGTTGCTGGCGGGCGCGGCGCACGGACACGCGAACGAGCTGGCGCTGGCGACACTGCTGAGCGTGCGTGGGCCGGTGCTGTGGGTGCCCGCCATGAACGAACTGATGTGGATGCACCCGGCGGTGCAGGCGAACGCGGCGACCCTGCGCGGCTGGGGGCACGCGTTCCTGGGGCCGGAGGTCGGGGCCTTCGGGACGCGCGGCGAGGGCAGCGGCGTGGGCCGCATGAGTGAGCCGGGCGACATCGCGGACGCGGCGCTGGCCCTGCTCTCCCCCACCGCCCCGGTGCGGGATCTGGCGGGCGTGCGGGTGGTCGTGTCGGCCGGCCCGACCCGCGAGTACCTGGACCCGGTGCGGTTCATCAGCAACCCGTCGAGCGGGAAGATGGGCTTCGCGGTGGCCGAGGAGGCGCGCGACCGGGGGGCGGACGTGACGCTGGTGACCGGCCCGGTGAACCTGCCGGACCCGGCGGGCATGCGGGTCGTGCGGATCGAGTCGGCGCTGGAACTGCGGGACGCGGTGGTGGAGGCCGCGCGCGCGGCGGGCATCGTGGTGATGACGGCAGCGGTCGCGGACTACCGCGCGGCCACCCAGAGCGGCGAGAAGCAGGCGAAGGTGGCGGGCGACGTGACCGTTCACCTGACACCGAACCCGGACATCCTGGCGCAACTGGGCCAGGAGAAGGGCGACCGGGTGCTGGTGGGCTTTGCCATGGAGACGCACGCGGGCGTGGAACGCGCGGCCCTGAAGGCGCAGCGCAAGAACGCGGATTTCATCCTGCTGAACTACCCGACGCGCGAGGGCACGGCGTTCGGCGGGGATGACAATCAGGTGACGCTGGTGCGCCCGGACGGCTCGCATGAGGACTGGCCGCGCGTCAGCAAGCGCGAGGTGGCGCGGCGGCTGCTGGATGAGGCGGCGCGGCGCCTGCCGGGTCGGACGGGCGCACCAGCGACTGCCCCTATCACCCCGCCCATTGAATAATTCACTGAATATGCATACCATGGGAGGAATGCCGGGACCGCTCAGCAAGGAACAGCGTCAGAAACGCATTCAGGACATCATCGCCCGCGAGAGCGTCAGCACCCAGGGAGAACTCGTCGAGCGCCTCCAGGCGGACGGCATTCGCGTCACGCAGGCGACCGTCAGCCGCGACATCAACGAACTGCGCCTCGTGCGCCTCCCGGTCGGCAAGGGCCGCCACCGCTACGCCCTGGCCCAGACGACCGGGCATGTCGGCGCGCAGGAGGAACTCGCCCGCCTCTTCCAGAACTTCGTGCACGACGTGGACCGCGGCGAGAACATGCTGGTCATCCGCACCGCCGAGGGACACGCCAGCGGCGTCGCACTGCTGCTCGACCGGGTCCGCCGCGACGACATCGTCGGCACCATCGCCGGCGAGGACACCATCTTCGTCGTGGCCCGCACCACCGCCGAGGCCGAAATCATCATGGAGGAATTCCACGCCCTGATGCTGGGATAACAGCGGATGATGGTTGAAAGTTGATGGTTGATAGAAGGGGGTGCCCCTCTATCAACCATCGACCGTTCACCATCACCTCCCGGTCACGGGACGTCTTCCTCGTCGAGGACCGGCACGTTGCCCACCGGGAGGTCCACGAAGGCGGTGGTGCCTCGCCCGACCTCGCTTTCCAGCCAGATGCGGCCGCCGTGCGCGTCGACGATGCCGCGCGCGATGCTCAGGCCCAGGCCCGCGCCGCCCTGGTCGCGGCTGCGGCTGTCCTCCAGGCGATAGAAGCGGTCGAACAGGCGTTCGAGCTGTCCCTGCGGGATGCCCGGCCCGTCGTCCTGCACGCTCAGGCGTACGGTGGGGATGCCGGTGGCGGGGCGGTCCACGGGGCGGCTGTCGAGCGTGACGGTCTGCGCGCCGGCCTTCAGGGCGTTGCTGACGAGATTGATGATCACCTGCTTCAGGCGGTCCGGGTCGCCCTCGAAGGTCACGTCCTGCCCGGTGGTGTTCAGGGTGGTGTGCTGCGCCTGCGCCAGCGGCGCGAGTTCGCGGGTGATCTCGGTCAGGAACAGCGGCGCGAAGATCGGTTCGCGCGTCAGGACCAGCGCGCCGCTGTCGCTGCGGGCCAGTTGCAGCAGGCTGGCGATCAGGTTCGTCAGGCGTTCGGATTCGCTCTGGATGATCCGCAGGCTCTCGCGTTGCTGCTCGTTGGGGTTGGTGCGGCGCAGCAGGTACCCGGCGTGCCCGCTGATGGCCGTGACCGGCGTGCGCAGCTCGTGGCTGGCGTCGCTGGTGAAGCGGCGCTGCGCGTCGAAACTGTCCTCCAGGCGGCCCAGCATGGCGTTCAGCGCTGTGGCGAGCGACTCGACCTCGTCGCCGGTCTGCGGGACTGGCACGCGCTCGGTCAGGGTCTGCCCGCCGATGCGTTCGGCGGCCCGCTGCACGCGGCGCAGCGGTTGCAGCGCCTGCCCGGCCAGCACGTACGCACCGCTGCCGGCCGTCAGCAGGCCCACCACGAACAGCAGCAGGATCACGTTCCGCAGTTTCAGGAGGGTGTCCTCCACGGTCGTCAGGGACCGCGCGACGTACACGATGCTCAGGCCGTCGCTGGTGCCCAGCAGGCTGCCGGGCACCTCCTGACCCGGCAGGCCCTGCGACAGCGGCGTCAGGACGACCATCAGGCGCATCATGGTCGGGGCGGGCCGGTAGGGTTCCTGCACCGGGTGGTTCAGGAACAGCTGCCCGCCACTGGAACGGATCAGCGCCGCGAGTTCCGCCTCGGACAGCGCGATGGGCTTCTCGGTGTCGACGCCCAGCGAGCGGCGAGACGCGTCCCGCAGGGCGCGGAGTGTGCCGAACAGCGCCTCGCGGTCCTCGGGGGTGCGGGCGCGTTCCAGCGAGTCCAGCAGCGTCTGCCGGTCGTACACGTCGATCTGTTCGAGCGCCAGACTGGAGTTCGGGAACTGGTAGCGGGCCAGCATCAGGGCGTCCGGCACCTGATCCGGCTCGTTGCGGTTGGCGTCCAGCGGCAACGACAGCTGATCGGACACGCGGGTGCTCTGCACGTAACTGGTGAACTGCGTGTACGTGCCGCGCAGGTCGTTGTCCAGACCGGCGATCAGGCTGCTGCGCATCAGGTACAGCGTGGTCACGCCCACGGTGGTCAGCAGCAGCGCCAGCAGCGCCGTGTAGAACAGCGTGAGTCGCCAGCGGAGCGTCATGCGTCCCTGCTGGGGCGGGTGGGGGCGGGCAGGGCGGGCATGTGCGGCAGTCTACCGGGCCGCCTCATGAGTCACCCTCACCCGGCCATGAGGAACGCGGGGGATGCAGAGCGGCCGCAGACCACGCGCCCCACCGGTCGGGACGGGCTGGTCTGCGGCCGCGGGTGCCTGGGTTACTCCTCGCGCAGCACGTAGCCGACGCCGCGCACGGTGTGAATCAGACGGCGCTCGCCGCCCTCTTCCAGCTTGCGGCGCAGGTAGCCGATGTACACGTCCACGACGTTGCTGCCGCCGGTGTACTCGGGCCAGACCTTCTCCTCGATCTCGAAGCGGGAGAAGACCTTGCCGGGGTTGCGGGCCAGCAGTTCCAGCAGCTCGAACTCCTTGGCGGACAGTTCCACGCGGCGCCCACCCCGGAAGATCTCGCGGCCGTCGAGGTTCATGACCAGATCGGCCACGCGGACCTCGCCGGTCACGGCCGGGTTCACGCGGCGCAGGTGGGCGCGCACGCGGGCCAGCAGTTCCTCAATGGAGAACGGTTTGATCAGGTAGTCGTCGGCGCCGCTGTCCAGGCCCTCGACCTTGTCCTGAATGCCGTCCTTGGCCGTCAGGATGATGATCGGGGTGTTGCTGGTCTTGCGGATGCGCCGGGCGACCTCCAGGCCGTCGAGGACCGGAAGCATCAGGTCGAGGATGACGAGGTCGGGGTTGACTTCACGGAATTTGGAGAGCCCGGTGACGCCGTCGAAGGCGACTTCGGTGGCGTACCCCTCGGCGGCGAGTTCGAGTTCAATGAATCGAGCGATGTCTTTCTCATCCTCGATGACAAGTACCAGGGGCTTACGTTCCATACGGCCAGTCTATGGACCGTTCTCATGAGAAGAGGGCCGGGGTGCTTAATCAGCTTTCATCCGCGGCGCGCGGACCGGGCGCCGGCAGGGGCCGCAGCAGGTGAGCGCGGCAGTTGTCACCGAAGCCCCGCAGGTGCAGCGGCTGGTAGGGCCGGGTCGGCAGTTCCCGGGCGTACCCGAGCACCGAGTCGCACAGCAGCGTCTGGCCGGGCTCGGCGGCCCCGCACAGGCGCGTGGCGTAGTTGACCGGCAGGCCGTAGGCGCTGTTCTGGCCGCCCACGACGCCCATGATCACCTCGCCGCCGGACACACCGGCCCGCAGACGCAGCCGCTGTCCCAGCTGGGCAGCCAGGGTCAGGCGGGCGGCGCGGTCGTGGGCCTCGGCCGCCGCGACGCAGGCGGCGCTGGCCTGCTCCAGCGGCCACCACGCGAGCACGGCGTCCCCCTGATGCTGAAGCACCTGACCGCCGCGCGCCTCGAGGCTCAGGATCATGACCTGCACGAATTCCTGCATGAGTGTCTGGTAATTGCGCAGCGGAAGCGCTGTGGCCATGGCTGTGCTGCCGACCAGGTCGACCATCACCAGGCACGCCAGGGTGCTGTCGTGGGCACCGGGAAGGGGAAGCAGAAGATCAGCCATAACAGTTGCCTTCATCATGCCTGAAGGTGGGGGGACCTGCCAGGGGTGAATCCTGCGACGTCAAACGGTCCTGCGCCCCTCACACACCGAAATCGTAACTGTCATGGTTACACCGGGCGATCAGATGTGAAAAACCGAAAAAACCGCGCCAGGAGGTCAATACCACCTGCGCCTCACACCCACCCGGCCGGGCCGTCCGGTCAGATCAGGAAGCCGTGCAGCGGCGGCAGGGTCCGGAAGGCCAGCCAGTCCCCCGGACGCACTCCGGGTAAAGCCTCGAAGGAGCCCAGGACCAGCGGCATCCGGGCCTGCACGATCACGGCCGCGCCCCGCACGGCCAGCACCTCGCCCTGCCCTTCCACGCCCGACACGCCCAGCACCGTCAGCACCTGCGCCGCCGGTCCCGGCAGAAGGCGCGTGAAGGCCGGGTCCAGCACCCCATGCACCACGACCCGCGCCTCGCCCGGCACCGCCGCGTACGGGCCGGAACGGTCGAACAGGTACAGCACCCGCCCGCCCGAAGCGAACTCCAGCAGCGGACTGCCCTCCCGCTGCGGGTACAGCACGCCGGACGCCGCGAACTCCTCGAAGCGCCCGGCAAACTCCCGTTCGGACGTTTCCAGCGTCAACGCGGCACTCCGGGGCACAGATTCCATATGGCGGCGAGTCTACCGCATCCGCCCCGGCCGGCAGGGTTCCGGGGATTTCCGGCCGGTCAGGTCGGGCCGGGCTCTCCCGCTTCATACGGATTCCGTTTGTTTCGCTGACAATCCGGAACTTCACCGGATTGCCAGCTCCACGTCCGGAACCCGTTTCTCTCCCACTCGCATCCGCTCGGATTGAACGGTCTTTGCAGCCCATTCAATCGGAGTCCGTATCAGACCAGTCGGGGTCCAGCCCGTCCAGGTCCAACCAGTCCAGGTCCGGGCGACCCAGGCCGCCGGGCGGGCACGTCCGGTCCAGAATCGCGTCGGCGCGTTCCAGGGCGAAGGTGCCTTCCACCTCGCGCTGCACGTGAATGAAGGCCAGTCCCAGCAGGCGTTCCAGCACCGCCCAGGCCAGCGTGCCCGGCGGGTGCGTGTCGCGGGCGCGTTGCAGCAGCGTGGCGGTCAGGCGGTCGTCCCCGTCCGCGAAGGCCCGCGCGGCGGCCGGCGGGACCAGCGCCCGCAGGTCCGTCAGGTCAGGGTGCGCCACGTCACGTCCGCGATCACGCCGGCCAGCATGGTCAGCGCCAGCCACATGTTCGCGTCGAAGAACGCCACGTTCACCCGCGCCAGGTCGTCCGGGTTCACGATGCGGTGCTCGAACAGCAGGATGCCGCCCATCACCAGCGCCGCGAGGTAGTACCAGAAGCTCGCGCCGGTCAGGACACCCACCAGCAGCAGCAGCGCGAAGGTCAGGGCGTGACTGGCCGCCGCGATCCGCAGCGCCCGCGCGATCCCGAAACGGGCCGGGATACTCCGGATGCCGTTCGCCACGTCGAAGTCACGGTCCATGGTGGCGTAGATGACGTCCAGGCCGATCATCCAGAAGATCACCACCGCCCACAGCGCCCAGGCGCCCGGCGCGAACTCGCCGGTCACGGCGATCCACCCGCCGGCTGCCGCCGCGCCGTCCGTCACGCCCAGCCACGCGTGACACAGCCACGTGAACCGCTTGGTGTACGGGTAGCCGATCAGGAACA
>NZ_MUFV01000001.1:1262500-1277500 GCF_002017875.1 Deinococcus sp. LM3
CCGGAAATCGTGGACGCCGTCGCCGGGCGCGCCGAGATCTACCTTGACGGCGGCATCACGCGCGGCACGGACGTCCTGAAAGCCGTGGCGCTGGGCGCCCGCGCCGTGTTCCTCGGCCGGGCCGCCCTGTGGGGCCTCGCCGCCGGAGGGCAGGCCGGCGTGGAACGCACCCTGGAGCTGCTGGAAGACGAATTCCGGCTTGCCATGGCCCTGTGCGGCGCCGCGCGGGTCGAAGAACTGACTCCGGCGCTGGTGCGGCTGTAATGCGCAGCCAGCTCTCCTGCCGCCACACCTGAACGAGCATGAACACCAGCATGACCGTGAAGCCCAGGCCCCACACCATGCCGAACAGCGAAGAGCCGGGGAGTTCCGGCCGGTGTACGGCCTGCCCTGGGTTCAGAGGGTCGTAGAACACCTGAATGGTCTCGCCCACTGCGGGCTGAGGGTCGTCTCCGAGAGAGGCGCAGTCGGGTCCCTTGTGACGGCTCTCGTCGAACACGTCCCACCCGATACGGTCGCTCTGGTAGGTGCGGCCTTTCACGGCATACGAGTACGTCACGGCGCAGCTGTGTGCCAGGGAAGAGACGGCGGTGACGCGCGCCTCTACCGGCGTCCAGCCCCGAGAGCGAATTGCATTCACGACGGAAGTCCCTGGGAGAACAAGAAGGAATGAGCTGATCAGAAGCAAACCGGACCCCAACAGCACCGTTGATCCGGCGCGGTTCAAGGGAACAGAACGCCGGACAGCAGTGGCGCGGGGCATGCCCAGAAATTACCAGACGATTCTGCCCTGGCCTCTGCTCTCTCCTCCTTCACCGCAGGGTTTCCGGCAATCCGTACACGTTCCACAGGCGGTCCACGCGGTCCACAATCCCCTGGTCCATGACGATCTTGGGCGGCCACTCGCGCACGAAGCCTTCTTCGGGAATCTTCTGCGCGCCGTCCCAGGCGAGCAGGTGGCCGTGCAGGGTCACGTCGCGTTCGGCGTCGATGTTGTTCAGGATGGTCCACCAGACGTCCTGGATGTCGTTCACGTCGGTCTGGTCGTCGCAGATCAGCAGGTGGCGGATGCCGGCGGCGGCGGGGTGCGCGGCGAAGGCGGCGGCGAGGTCGCGGGCCTGCCCGGCACGGGTCTTGTGCAGCGCGACCAGCCAGTAGCCGTCCGGGGTATGCCGCTGGGCGAGGACACCGTCGAAGGTGGGCAGGTCGTGGGGCCCCTCACCCCGGCCCTCTCCCCAGGGAGTGGGAGACAGCACGTCCCCGGCCTGGTCGGGGCGGCTGCTGGCGGCGCTGCCGACCTCCTCGGGGCGTTTGGTGGTGGCGTCGATGATGAGTTTGCCGCCGTAGCCCCAGCCCCGGCTGGAGTGGTCGAGGACGTCAATGGGGCCGCGCGTGGTGAGGGTGTCGCGGCCCGGCACGGCCTTCTGCGTCACCTCGCGCCACACGGCCCCGAAGTCGGTGACGGTCACGTCCTCGTCGAGGACGACGATGACCTTGGCGAACATCATCTGGCCCAGGCCGAACAGGCCGTTGGCGACCTTGTACGCCTGCCCCGGGTACGACTTCTTGATGCTCACGAACACGAGGTTGTGCGCGACCCCGGCGGGCGGCATGTGGTAATCGACGATCTCCGGGATGATCAGTTGCGCGGCGGGCAGGAACAGCCGCTCGGACGCCTCGATCAGGTACGCGTCCTCCATGGGGGGGCGGCCCACGATGGTCGCCGGGTACACGGGGTTGCGGCGCATGGTGACGGCCGTGACGTGGAAGTGCGGGTACAGGTCCGGCAGGGTGTAGAAGCCCGTGTGGTCCCCGAACGGTCCCTCCATCACCCAGTCCTCGCTGGGGTCCACGTAGCCTTCGAGGATGAATTCGGCGTTGGCGGGCACGTCCAGATCCACCGTGACGCCCTTGGCGACCGGGTAGCGCTGGCCGCGCAGGTAGCCGGCTAGGGCGAACTCGTCCAGGCCCGGCACGGGTGGCAGGGGCGCGGTGGCGGCGTAGATCAGGGCCGGGTCGCCGCCGATGGCGACCGCGACCTCCAGCCGCTGGCCCATTTTCCTGGCCTTCTCCAGGTGCTTGGTGCCGGTCTTGTGCCGCTGCCAGTGCATGCCGGTGGTGTTTTTGCTCATGACCTGCACGCGGTACATGCCCATGTTGCGCTCGCCGGTTTCGGGGTCCTTGGTGATGACCAGCGGCAGCGTGACGAACGGACCGCCGTCCAGCGGCCAGCATTTCAGGACCGGGATCTTCGAGAGGTCCACCTCGTCACCGCGCCACACGACCTGCTGCACGGGGGCGTTTCTGACGCGGCGCGGCGGGAGGTTCATGGCGTCGCGCAGTTTGGTGACGTTGCTCAGCAGGCCCAGTTTGCTGCCGCCGCCGGACAGGTCGATGAGCGCGCGGACCTTGGCGGCGAGGTCGTCGAGGTCGCCCACGCCCAGGGCGAGCGCCACGCGTTCCTTGGTGCCCAGCAGGCCGATGACGACCGGGTAGTCGCTGCCCAGCACGTTCTCGAACAGCAGCGCGGGGCCGCCCTGTTTGACCATGCGGTCGGCGATCTCGGTGATTTCCAGTTCCCGGCTGACCGGGGTCGTGACGCGAATCAGTTCGCCGCGTTCCTCGAGGAGGCGCATGAAGCTCTGAATGTCCGGGAAGGCCATGCGCCGAGTGTAGTGGGAGGGAGGCGGGGCAACCGTACCCGTGCTTGCGGGCCTGACGGCCGCGTGAGAGGACGCTCAGGAAGGACAGCCCGCCGTGTGCAAGCCGGATCGCAATCAAAGTTGATGTATTTTGTACACTAATGACTTCCGGGCGGGGACCAGCCGGTCTCCCCCACCCGCCCCACCCAAGGAGTCCCACCATGAACACCCTGACCCGCACCACCCTGGCGCTCGCCGCCGCACTGACCGTCACCGCCAGCGCCGCCACCCCCACCACCCTGCAAAAAGGCGTGCTGAAAATCGGCATGGAAGGCACCTACGCGCCCTTCACCTACCGCGACGCGAAAGGCAACCTGACCGGCTTCGACGTGGACATCGCCAAAGCCGTGGCCGCCAGGATGGGCCTGAAAGCCGAGTTCGTCCTGACTGAATGGAGCGGCATCCTCGCCGGCCTGCAGGCCAACAAGTACGACGTGATCGTCAATCAGGTCGGCATCAACCCCGAACGCGAGAAGACCATCGGATTCAGCCGACCCTACGCGTACTCCAGCCCGCAGATCATCGTGAAGAAGGCCGGGAGCTTCAACCCGAAGACGCTGGCCGACCTGAAAGGCAAACGCGTGGGCGTGGGCCTGGGCAGCAACTTCGAGAAGAGCCTGCGCGACGCCGGCGGCATCAACGTCGTCACGTACCCCGGCGCGCCCGAGTACCTCGCGGACCTCGCCACGGGCCGCCTGGACGCCGCGTTCAACGACCGCCTGCTCGTCGGGTACCTGATCAAATCCCAGAACCTCCCGGTGCGCGGCGCCGGCGTGATCGGCAAACCCGAAGCGGTCGGCATCGCCATGAAGAAGAGCAACACCAGCCTCAAGGCCGCCGTGGACCGCGCCCTGCTACAGATCAAGGCCGACGGCACCTACGCCAAGATCAGCCGCCAGTGGTTCGGTCAGGACGTCAGCAAACCCTGAACGTCGCCGCGCCTCAGGGGTGGGCTACGAGATGAGAGGATATTCCTCAGGGCTCGTGGCCCACCCCTCATTCCCCGCCCGGAGACCTCATGAACCCCGGAGACACCATGAACACTGAACAGCTGCAACTTGTCCTCCAGAGCGCCTGGACGTCCCTGCCGACCCTGCTGGGCGCGCTGCCCGTCACGCTGGGATTCGCGCTGGCCGCCATGCTGCTGGGCCTGCCGCTGGGGTTCCTGGTGGCGCTGGCGCGGCTGTCCCGGCTGGGCTGGGTGCGGGGCCTGAGCAGCCTGTACGTGTCGTTCATCCGGGGCACGCCGCTGCTGGTACAGATCTTCGTCATCTACTACGGCCTGCCCAGCCTGGGCATCACCCTGAATCCCATCGCGGGCGGCGTGATCGCCCTGACCCTGAACGCCGCCGCGTACCTCAGCGAGACCATCCGCGCCGCGATCCTGAGCATCCCGCGCGGCCAGCGGGAAGCCGCGACCAGCCTGGGCCTGAACGCCGGGCAGACCATGCGTCTGATCGTGCTGCCGCAGGCCGCGCGGGTGGCGCTGCCCAGCATGAGCAACACCCTGATCGGTCTGGTAAAGGATACCTCGCTGGTCAGCGTGATCACGGTCGTGGAACTGCTGCGCAGCGCGCAACTGGTGATCGCGCGGACCTTCGAACCGTTCGGGCCGTACCTCGCGGCCGCGCTGATCTACTGGGCGGTCAGCAGCCTGCTGGAAGTCGTGCAGCGCGTCCTGGAACGCCGCTTCTCGCGCGGCAGCTGAACGCCACGGCCACGCGGCCCGCACGCCCCGCCCGGACCTCACACCGGGCGGGGCGCTTCTGTGCGGGGCACCTCCTGTGGTCGACACACCTTTCGGTTCACTGCTTTCGGTGGACGCCGCCCAGGCGG
This sequence comes from Deinococcus sp. LM3, assembly GCF_002017875.1. Lineage (NCBI taxonomy): Bacteria > Thermotogati > Deinococcota > Deinococci > Deinococcales > Deinococcaceae > Deinococcus > Deinococcus sp. LM3. The sequence continues at coordinate 1,267,039 of NZ_MUFV01000001.1, forward strand.
CACGTGGGTACGGTGCGGGCATGACTTCAGACGAGTCCGGCCCCGCGCTGTCCGGCCCCACAGCCCTGGACGCCCAGATCCCGACGGACGCGGCCCCGGACGCCCCGCACCCGGTCCTGACCGCCACGCCCCTGCTGCTGGCGCTGGGCCTGGGCACCGCCGCGCACCTGCTCGCGCACGGCACGCCCGGACTGGGCCTGAACCTGGGCGTCTGGCTGGTCCTGCTGATCGGCGCGGTCCTGTGGGCGCTGAACCGCCGGGGCGAACGACCCGACCGGGCGGCGCTGACGCTGCTGCTGACCGCCGTGGCCTTCGGCCTGAGCTTCACGCTGCGCGCGCCCACCCCGCAACTGGGGGTGCTGAACGCCCTGGCCCTGCTGACCTCGCTGACGCTGGGCCTGTCGTTCCTGCGCCCGGCCGGATCGGGCTTCGCCGGCCTGCGCCGCGCCGCGCCCGCGCACCTGCTGGGCGCGCTGCTGAGCGCCGGCCTGCGGCTGGCCTACGGTCCGCTGACACTGCTGGCCCGCTTTCCCTGGGAGCGGCTGCGCCCACCGGCCCGGCAGGGACCGCCGGGACGCGCGGGCCGGATCGCGCTGGGCCTGCTCCTGACCGCGCCGGTCGTGCTGGTGTTCGGGGCGCTGCTGGCCGGCGCGGACGCCCGCTTCGCGCAGCTGGGGAGCGCGCCGCTGCGCTGGAACCTGAACCTGGACGGCGCGTTCTCGTGGACGGTCACGCTGCTGGTGTGGTGCGCCCTGGCCGGCGGGCTGCTGTACCCGGCGCTGCTGGCCGCCCGACCGACCGTCCTACGCGTCCCGCCTCCTGCCGCGCGCCTGGGCCTGACCGAGACGGGCCTGCCGCTCACGGCGCTGGCCGCGCTGTTCGTGACCTTCGCCGCCCTGCAACTCCCGGCGTTGCTGGGCGGCACCCTGCCCGACGGGGAAACGTACGCCTCGTTCATCCGGCGGGGGTTCACGGAACTGATGACCGTGGCGTTCCTGACGGCCGGCGTGCTACTCGGCGCGCACGGACTGAGCGCCCCGCACACGCGGACCTCGGCGGGCTTCCGGACGCTGACGGGCGCGGTGCTGCTGCCCCTGGCCGTGATCCTGGCCAGCGCCGCGCAACGCTGGACGCTGTACACGCAGGCGTACGGCCTGAGCGAGACGCGGGTGCTGGGGGCCGCGTTCCTGACGTGGATCACCCTGACCCTGGCGTGGCTGGCATGGCGACTGTGGCGGGGCGACACCGACCGGTTCGCGTTCCCGGCTCTGCTGGGCGGCCTGCTGACCCTGCTGACCCTTACCGCCCTGAATCCGGCCGCGCTGATTGCCCGCGTGAACATTCATCGGCATCTGTCGGGCGTCACGAACGACCTGCGCCTCACGCCGCAGCGGGTGGGCGCGGCGGAGCTGGCGCAGCTGGGCGCGGGCGCCGTACCGGAGCTCGTGCGGCACCTGGACGCCCTGACCGTCCCGGCCTGCGGTCCCGGCACGGCGCCCGGCTGCACGCAGCGGCAGGACCTGATCAACCTCCTGCGCGACGTGTACGGCCGCGCGCCCGACTGGCGCAGCTGGAATCTGGCGTACGCGCGGGCATTCGCGGCCGTGCAGACCCTGCCGCCTGCCACCCCGGACAGCAGCAGCCGCTGACCCGCACACTCCCCCGTCCCCGCCGATCATGCCTGACCCTTGCCTGACGGCCCGCGATCACGGGGCGCTCACGGGGGGCCGCGTACCCTGAGTTCACCAGCAGGAACAGCGTCCCAGACGGTTTTCCTGCACGGTGAACCCTCAGTCGCCTCGTTCCCCCGCCCCGCGCCCCCATCCAGGAGACCCGCCATGACTGCACGCACTCTGACCGCCTATGCTCCCCGCTCCTCCCGTCCCGCCGCGTTGCTGGCCGCGCTGAGCCTGTGCGGGCTGCTCGCCCCACAGAGCGCACAGGCCGCGCCCGCCGAATTCGTGGGGACCTGGGTGAACAGCAACGTCGCCACCAGCGGCATCACCCGCGTGAACGTGACCCGCAGCGGCGACGGCCCGCTGACCGTGCAGGTGTTCGGCCGCTGCCACCCCACCGACTGCGACTGGGGCAGCGCCCCGGTCCTCACGTACGGCGCCAGTGTCAGCGACACCAACCACCTGACCGCCACCGCCGTGTACGCCAAGGGCTACTCGAACACCACGCTGGTCATGACCTTTACACGCGGCCGGCTGGACGTGCAGGCCCTGACGCAGTTCACGGACGGCAGCGGCCGCCAGAACTACGCCTCGCGCGCCGCCTTCACCCGCTACCGCTGACACGGACTCCGATTGAACGGTCTTTGCAGCCCATTCAATCCGAGCGGATGCGAGAAGGAGAGAAACGCCCCTCCGGACGTGGAGCTGGCAATCCGGTGAAGTTCCGGATTGTCAGCGAAACAAACGGAATCCGTATGACACGGCAACCTTTCCGCCCGGCGCCGCGTACTGGAAGGCAGGCAGGTCAAGCGTGGCCGGTGGATGACGCCCCCACCGCGCCTCTCCCCCTCCTGGTCCAGCTTCCCCCGCTCTCCTGAACTGATGCTCCAGTCTGCGCGCCGCCCCTCCTGTTCCCGGAAGGGCGGCGCGTTCGTGCGCGGCGTGCCCGGCGGCGACCGTCCGTCCTGGCCGACAGGCCCGCGCGGCGCCCGCGTTAGGCTGGGCGGCATGACCTCACCGATCACGCGCATGCAGCAGGCCCTCGCCGCGACCAGCCTGGACGGCTGGCTGGTGTACGACTTCCAGGGCCTGAACCCGCACGCCCGCACCGTCCTGAACCTCCCGGGTGGGGCGTTCCTGACCCGGCGGTTCTTCGTGTGGGTACCGCGCAGCGGGCCGGCCGTGGTGCTGCATAACCACATCGAGGGCGGCACCTGGGGCGAGATCACCCGCCACTGGAACGCCGAACGCCGCGCCTTCGGGTCGCACGGGCAGCTGGACGCCGCGCTGCGCGAGGTCGTGCAGGGCCGCACCCTGGCCATGGAATACAGCGCGGGCGGCGCGGTCCCGTACGTGAGCCGCGTGGACGCCGGTACCATCGAGCGCGTGCGGGCGGCCGGGGCCGCCGCCATTCACAGCAGCGCGGACCTGCTTCAGTCGTTCCTGGCCTGGAGTGCCGACGATCTGGCCGCGCACGAGCGGGCCGTGAGCGTGCTGATGACCGCCAAGGACGACGCCTTCCGCCTGATTCACGACCGCCTGCGGGCCGGGCATCCGGTCACGGAACTGGACGCGCAGGCCGTGATCATGCGGCAGATCGAGGCGGCCGGCATGAGCGCCGGGCACCCCGTGAACGTGAGCTTCGGCGTGAATGCCGCCGACAGCCACTACGAACCCAGCCCGGAACGTCACGCCACCCTGAAGCCCGGCGAGTGCGTGCTGATCGACCTGTGGGCGCAGGAACCGGGCCGCCCGTTCGCGGACGTCACCTGGGTCGGGTACGCCGGGACGCCCACGCCCGAATACCTGGGGGCCTGGGATGCCGTGGCGGCCGCCCGCGACGCCGCGCTGCGCACCCTTCAGGACGGCTACGCGGCGCGCGGCTGGGGAGAGTTGCAGGGCTGGATGGCCGACCGCGCCGCCCGCGACGCCATGGGCCCGGAGTGGGAAGCGTTCTTCCTGCACCGCACCGGGCACGACCTGGGCGTGAACATCCACGGAGCGGGCGCGAACCTCGACGACTACGAGACGCGCGACACCCGCACCCTGACCCCCGGACTGGCCGTGACCATCGAGCCCGGCACGTACCCGGCCGCGCGGGGCTTCGGGATCCGCAGTGAGATCGACGTGTACCTCGACCCGCAGACCGGGCCACGCGTGACCACCCACACGCAGCGCGCGCCGTTCATCCTGGGGCAGGGCGACTGGGCGCAGGTGCGCGCCCGCGCGTACGGCGACACGGGCCACTGATACGGATTCCGTTTGTTTCGCCAACAATCCGGAACTTCACCGGATTGCCGGCTCCACGTCCGGAACCCGCCCCGCTCCCACTCGCTTCGCTCGGATTGAATGGGCTTTGCAGCCCATTCAATCGGAGTCCGTATGACAGCACAGGCCACTGACGGCGGGCGGCCCGTGAGCGTCCCTTGAAGATTTCCTTCAGGCTTGAGGATGCCCCCCACGCCGGAACCGTTACCCTGAAGGCATGGCTAACCTCGGCTCCTCCACCATCATGCTGACCGGAGCGGGCGGCGCACTGGCCACCGCCATCGCACAGGAACTCGACGACGCGGGCGCGCAGATGGTCCTCGTCGGGCGCGGTGAAAGTCTGGCACGCGCCGCCGACCGCTTTCCCGCCACCGAAGTCCTCGACCTGGACCTGACCGATCCCTCCAGCATCGACACGCTCCGCCGGGTCAAGGTCGATACCCTGATCCACACGGTCGGGTCCTACAGCACCCAGGAAGCGCACAAGGCCACCCCGGACGACCTGCGCGACGCCTTCGACACGAACATGAGCAGCCTGTTCCACGCCGTGCAGGGCGTCCTGCCGCACATGCTCCGGCAGAAAGACGGCCTGATCATGGGCGTCAGCGCCGGGCAGGCCGCCCGCCTCAGCGGCCCCCGCGCAGCGCTGTACACCGCCAGCAAGGCGGCGGTCGCGGCGTACATCCTGAGCCTGCACGACGAACTGAAACACAAGGGCGTGCGCGGCATGGTCCTGTACCCCATGGGCGCCATCGACACGCCGGGCAACCGCGACGCCGGCATGGCCTGGGACACCATGATCGACCCGCGCGGCCTCGCCAAGAGCGTCGCGCACGCCCTGACCCGCCCGGACCGCGCGCACATCACCGAAATCAAGGTCTACCCCGATACCTGACACGGACTCCGATTGAATGGCTTTGCAAGCCATTCAATCCGAGCGGATGCGACTCGTAGAGCTGCCCCGCAGAGTGGGAATCAAGCGGGTTCCGGACGTGGAGCTGGCAGTCCGGTGAAGTTCCGGATTGTCAGCGAAACAAACGGAATCCGTACAAGGATCGGGGAGGGGGCGCTGCGCCAACCGGTCACGGCTGCTGCGCGGCGCCCCGCGTTCCCTGCGCCTTACCCGTCGGCCAGTGCGGCCAGGAAAGCGGCGGCGTAGCGCACGCCACTGGCGAAGTTGCGGCGGATGATGTTCTCGTTGGGGGCGTGGACGCGCCCGCCGATGTTCCCGATGCCCAGCGCGATGACGGGCGCGCCGACGTGCTGCATGAAGGGGTACATGGGGCCGCTGCCGCCCGAGCTGGGGTTCAGGATGGGTTCTTGGCCGTGCACGTCGCGGGCGACCCGCACGGCCGCCTGCACGAAGGGGTCGCTCAGGTCGCTGCGGGCGGGATGCTGGTGACTTTCGAGTTCGATGATCTCGATGTCGCTGAAGCCCTGCGCATCCAGGTGGGCGCGCAGGCGTTCCACGATGCGGTCCGGGTGCTGGTCCGGCACGAGGCGGAAGTCGAGTTTCACCATCCCTGAAGCGGGCAGGACGGTCTTGCTGCCCTGGCCCTCGTACCCGCCGTGGAAACCGTTGACGTTCACGACCGGCTTGAGGTTCAGGCGGGTGTGGTAGTCGTGGCCGTCGCTCAGGGGGCGGGTCACGTCGTACGTGTCGCGCAGCGCCTCGCCCCGGCCCTGAAGCTGGGCGATGGCGTCCAGGTCCGCCTGACTGGGGGGGCGCACGTCGTCGTGGAAGCCGGGAATCAGGACCGTGCCGTCCGGGCCGCGCAGGCTGGCGACGGCGGCGGCCAGTCGCCACAGGGGGTTGTCCACGACGGCGCCGTTGCTGCTGTGCAGGTCGCTGGCAGCCACGCGGCAGCGCAGTTCGACGCACACGATGCCTTTCAGTCCGGCGTACAGGACCGGGCGGCCCTCGGGGGTGATGCTCCCGAATTCCCACCACACGCCGTCGGCTTTCAGGTCGCTGGCGTGTTCGGCCAGGAAGCCTTCCAGGCTGGGGCTGCCGACCTCCTCTTCTCCCTCGATCAACCACCTGACCTTCAGGGGCAGGTGCCCGCCGCGTGCATCTTTCAGGGCGCGCAGTCCGGCGAGGCGTGAGATGAACTCGCCCTTGTCGTCGCTGGCGCCGCGTCCGTACAGGCGACCGTCCCGTTCGGTCAGGGTGAACGGCGGGGTGTCCCAGAGGTCAGCGGGATCCTCGGGTTGCACGTCGTAGTGGTTGTAGATCAGCAGCGTGAAGGGACCGTCGCCGGCCTCGGCCAGCAGGATCGGGGCGACCTGACCGGGGTACTCGCGGACGGTGAAGCCCTCGGTTTCCAGCAGTCGCGTGACGGCCTGCGCGGCCTCCGGCAGGGAGCGGCCCTGCGCGGAGACGCTGGGAATGGCCACGAGGTCGGCGAGATCACGCAGGCCGCGTTCGGTGTGCGCGGCGAGGTCGGCAGCAGTGGGTTGTGTCATGCCCGCAGGCTACGGGAGTTGCGCGCCGAGTGCGAGTGCCACCGCCTTCCCTGCCCACCCGGCGCAGTCCTGCTCGGGTGCAACCGTTTCGACCTACGGTTCAGCCGGAGTTCACTTCAGCGGACCTCATGCGTTCAAGGGTGTTCCCAGCGAGCTATGCCTGTACGCTTCCAGAATTCGGAAAAGCTGAGTTCTGTCGTGAACTCAAGGCCAGACAGCCCAGCCTCCTCGCAGGCGCGTTTTACTTCATCACGGACGTAGAGGTTGGAGCCGGAACGGAAGAGAGCAGGAATCTCCTGCTCGCTTTCCAGCGTGATGACGTTTCCGGTGAGACGGGCGCGCGCCTCCGTTCGGTCCAGGTGCTGGAGGGGGTAGATCAGGGCGTAGCCGTCGGGCGCCACCCTAACGTCCGGGTGAGTCATCATGGCGCGGGCCGAGGGTAACCGGAAGCCGATGGGCAGTTCCATGACGAAGACGGGGTACTCATGGAACAGCCCGGGCGCCTGCTGTCGGAGAACCTCCAGGGTCTTGAGGTTGAGCAGAGGCACGAGCAGGCTGGTTGGTAGGCAGTCCTCGCCCCAGATAGTTTGCAGATAGACCTCGCCATAGAATGGGGGCGTCAGTATCTCTGCGAGGGCATAGAAATCGGCTGGAAAATAGGAATCTTGATCTTTAACGAGGTCATGTTCGCAGAGGTAGATCTGAACCTCCGGACTTTCGTCAGGGTAATTGAGTCTCTTCCGCCGAAGAATCTCTGTAATGTCTGCGTCTGTCTTCCAGATGATGGCACTATGCTTCACTGCCTGAAGTCGTGCGGGTGCCTTTTGTGCCAGTTCCAGGCGGTCTGCACGATGTCTTTCAGGTTCGTGAACTGCGGCTTGAAGCCCAGTTCCTCGCGGATGCGGGTGGCGTCGGCCACGAGGCGGGGGGGGTCCCCGGCGCGGCGGGGGGCGAGTTCGCGGTTCAGGGGCGTGCCGATCACGTCGTCCACGGTGTCCAGCACCTCCTTGACGCTGAAGCCGTGGCCCAGGCCCACGTTGAAGGTGCCTTCGGTGCGCTGCCCGGCCAGCAGCGCCTCGACCGCCAGGACGTGCGCGTCGGCGAGGTCCTGCACGTGCACGTAGTCGCGGATGCAGGTGCCGTCGGGGGTGGGGTAGTCGTCGCCGAAGATGAACATCTTCTCGCGCTGGCCCAGGGCGGTCAGGGCGGCCAGTTCGATCAGGTGGGATTTCCCGGCGTGCGCCTCGCCGATGTCGCCTTCTGGGGCGGCGCCGCACACGTTGAAGTACCGCAGGACCGTGTACGGCAGGCCGTGCGCCGTGTGGAACGCGTGGATCATGTTCTCGGTCATGAGTTTCGTCTCGCCGTACACGCTCTCGGGCTGCATGGCGGCCGTCTCGGGGATGGGCACGAGGTCGGTGGTGCCGTACACGGCGGCCGTCGAGGAGAACACCAGCGGCACCTTGCGGGTCTCGGTGATGGCCTGCAGGAGGTTCAGGCTGCCGACCACGTTGTTGCGGTAGTAGCGGGCCGGGGCGCGCATGCTCTCGCCCACCTCGATCAGCGCCGCGAAGTGAATCACGGCGTCCGGCTGGTGGGCGTCCAGGGCGGCGCGGACGGCGTCGGCGTCGAGCAGGTCGCCGCGCACCAGGGGAACGTCGGCGGGGAGGGCCTCGGCGTGTCCGCTGGACAGGTTGTCGAACACGACCGGCGTGTGTCCGGCCCGGATCAGTTGCCGGACCGTGTGAGAACCGATGTACCCTGCGCCGCCCACCACGAGAATCTTCATGCGGTTCAGGGTAGTACAGGACCGGCCCGGGGGGTGACCGGTCCGCCAGACCGGTCGGGGGTCAGGCGGCGGGTGGTGCGGTGGTGCCGCGCACGACCAGACGGGTGGGCAGCGTGACGGGCGCGGCGGGCTGCCCGGCCAGCAGGGTCAGCATGGCCTGCCCGACCTGTTCGCCCTTGTCGCCCGTGGGCTGCCAGACGGTCGTGAGGTCCAGCGTCTCGCTGCCCGGCAGGTCGTCGAAGCCCACCACGCTGAGGTCCTCCGGTACGCGGCGGCCGAGCGCGGCGGCGGCGCGCAGCGCACCCTGGGCGAGCACGTCGCTCATGCACAGCAGGGCCGTGACCTGCGGGTGGCGGGTCAGCAGGTCGCGGGTCAGGGCCTCGCCGCTGTCGGGGGTGTTGTGGGCGGCCTCGGTGGGGTACAGGGTGGCGTCCGGGTGGGGGGCGGCGGCGGCGCGGTAGCCGCGCAGGCGCTGGTCGGTGGTGCGGTAGCTGGCCTGCGCCTCGCGCGCCGGGCCGACCGGGCCGCTGGAGCGCTGTTCCGAGAGTTCCAGGCACAGGACGCCCAGGTGCCGGTGCCCCAGCGAGAGCAGGTGCGCGGCGGCGGCCTGCGCCCCCCCGGCGTCGTCGATGCCGACGTTCACGGCGCCCACCTGGGGTTCCTGATCCACTAGGACGGTAGGCAGTCCGCGTTCCAGGACGGCGCGCAGCAGGGCGCTGCCGTCGGCGGCGCAGTACACGATGAAGCCGTCCACGCTGGCGTTCCGCACGGCCAGGGTCGCGTCTGCCTGCGAGTCGTGCGGCGCCGCGAGCAGCAGGACGTTCAGGTCGCGGTTCTGCACGGTGCGGGTGACGCTGCCCAGGAACAGCGCGGCGGCCGGGTCGGCGAAGGCGTAGTCGAGCGGCGCGTCGTACACGACGCCCAGCACGCCGGTGCGGCCCCGGCGCAGGCTGCGGGCCAGGGGGTCGGGACCGTGGTAGCCGAGGTCGCGGGCGGCCTGAAGCACGCGCTGACGCAGGTCCTCGCTGAGCTGGTCGGGTCGGTTGTAGGCGTTGCTGACGGTGGCGACACTGACGCCCAGGGTGCGGGCCACGTCCCGCAGGGTGACGCGCCCACCGGCGCGGGGAGGGCCGGCAGTATCGGTGGGCTTGGCGGGCGGCATACCGGAATGGTAGCGTATTCCCGGCCATTCTGAAACGATTCAGAGCACTGTCCAGCCGCCCCCTCCCCTGCCCACCCGCGAGGCCCCCATGACCGCCCCCAGCACCCCTGTCCAGCCACCGTCCCCCGACCGCCCCGGCGAGGCCGCCCGCCGCGCCCTGAGCGTCATCTTCCTGATCAACGGCGCGCTGTTCGCCACCTGGGCCGTGAACATTCCCGGCATCCGCGACGCCCTGAACCTCAGCGAGGCGCAGATCGGCGCGGCCCTGCTCGCCATCGGCCTGGGCAGCCTGTGCAGCATGACCCTCACCGGCGGCTGGACCGCCCGCCACGGCAGCCACCGCGTCACCTGGGTCGCCGCCGTCCTGTGCATGCTGACCCTGCTGCCCCCCTTCCTGGCGCCCGGCCTGCCACTGCTGATCGCCGCGCTGGCCGTGCTGGGCGCCGCGAACGGCAGCATGGACGTCGCCATGAACGCCCAGGGCGTCACGGTCGAGCAGCGCCTGAACCGCCCGGTCATGAGCCGCCTGCACGCCTACTTCAGCCTGGGCGGCGTCATCGGGGCAGCGCTGGGCACCCTGCTCGTCGGGCGCGTCCCCATGACCACCCACGCCCTGGGCATCACGGTCGTCACGGCGGCGGCCGCGCTGATCGCCGGGCGCTTCCTGCTGCCCGACCGGCCCCAGCCCACCCCGACCCCCGCCACTCCCGAGGCCGCTCCGCGCCGCGTCCCGATCAGTGCGGCGGCGGCGCTGCTGGGCGCCCTGTGCTTCCTGGGCATGCTTTCCGAGGGCGCCAACTACGACTGGGCCGCGCTGTACTTCCGGGATGTCCTCGGCTCGCCCGGCGGGCAGGCCGGACTGGGGTACGCGGCGTTCGTCACCACCATGACCCTGGGCCGCTGGTTCGGAGACCGCCTGCGCACCCGCCTGGGCGACGAGACCATCGTGCGCGGCGGCGCCCTCATCACCGCCGCCGGCCTGGGGCTGGCCCTGCTCACCCGCGACCCGCTGCCCGCCGCCGCCGGGTTCGCGCTGTCCGGACTGGGCCTCAGCAACGTCGTACCCGTCATGTACGGTGCCGCCGGGCACGCCCTGGGCGG